>MIEI01000241.1 GCA_002095305.1 Pantoea brenneri | reverse complement strand
GCCGCTGCCGGCGACCGACAAGAGGGCGCCAGTCGCCGCGCCCCCTTGACCCCGGGCTCCGGCCTGCTTCACCGCCGCTTCGCGGTCCCTTCGCCTCTTCCGGATTTCTCACGGACCGTCGGGACGCGCCATCCCTGGCACGACCCCGACTCTTCGCGACCTCCCTGTCGCTCGTCCTGAAATCCCTCATCGGCTCAGCGG
>MIEI01000240.1 GCA_002095305.1 Pantoea brenneri | reverse complement strand
GTCTCGAACGAGTGCTGTATTTTTACAAGTCTATTATCGAATACTTATCTGGAATGAGTACGAAGTAGAAAAGAATATTTGCTACTCAAAAACAGAGCTTTACGCCTTCACCAGAGCCTAAAGCAGATGTTTTCAAAATGAAAAAAGGGTTTAGGATATACTTTTTTTTGAAAATGACGATACAATATCTATGCCATATGATC
>MIEI01000239.1 GCA_002095305.1 Pantoea brenneri | reverse complement strand
GGCGCGTCATTTATTCTGCTATGCCGTAATAAAAATTAAACAACGATAATTAAGTAGTTGAATAAACTCATCTTTTATTTTTAATGATCGACACGATCACAATTATGCAACTTAACAGTGCTTTTTTTGGCACCGTTATTGCTATCTTCAAATGTACATTGAAACGTAATATACATTTAAAGGTGATCGCGTGCAGGCCGAAAAC
>MIEI01000238.1 GCA_002095305.1 Pantoea brenneri | reverse complement strand
CGGTAACCCGCTTCAGCTCTTTCTGGAGACGGCGGATCTCGGCCTGAGCATCTGACTGTTCTTTATTAGCGGAAGAATCCGGACCGTACTTCTTTATCCAGGCGTAAAGGCTGTGGGTGGTGATATCGAGACGTGTTGCAACGCTGGCAACAGAATAACCGCGATCAACAACCTGTTTGACTGCTTCAGTTTTAAACTCTTCGGGGC
>MIEI01000237.1 GCA_002095305.1 Pantoea brenneri | reverse complement strand
AAAAAAGTAATGAGCAAGACGGCTGCGAAGTCGTGACACCTTTGTGTCCCCTTCGTCTAGCGGTTAGGACTCCGCCCTTTCACGGCGGCAACAGGGGTTCGAATCCCCTAGGGGACGCCACTTGCTTGGTGACAGGTGAAAGGTGTCTCCACGAAGTATCTCAAAACCGATTCAGTTGCGTGAGCAGCCGAGCCGCGTTTGAGATATT
>MIEI01000236.1 GCA_002095305.1 Pantoea brenneri | reverse complement strand
TGGGGAGTTTCAGATTGCCTGAGCAGGCGGACGCGTCAAGGGGCGGACGCCCGCCCCTTAACAATCCCGGCGTCCGGCGGCCTGCGCGCCACGCTGCGCGCGGTTCCTTCGTCACGCCCTGCGGCCGACGGACCGGCCGGACGCGCCATCCGTGGCACGATCCGTCCTTTCGCCGACCTCCTGTCGGCTCTCCTGGCCTCCGTTCATT
>MIEI01000235.1 GCA_002095305.1 Pantoea brenneri | reverse complement strand
TGCAGGTTTTGGTATGTCATATTTTTTTCTCAAATATTCTTTATTTTCATTCCACCAGGCGATTTTACCGTTTTCTGTTAGCGGGAAGTTTTTAACTGCAATATTCGAAAAATTTAGCTCTTGATCTACGACGATGATTTCTGTTTTTCGTAAAACTTCCAGGTAAAAACCTACAGCAATTACGATTATGAAAATAGCTATAATATATT
>MIEI01000234.1 GCA_002095305.1 Pantoea brenneri | reverse complement strand
AAAGCCCTGCGCAGCCCGCAGGGTCAGCCTGAATACGCGTTTAATGACCAGCACAGTAGTGATGGCAAGGTCAGAATAGCGCTGAGGTCTGCCTCGTGAAGAAGGTGTTGCTGACTCATACCAGGCCTGAATAGCTTCATCATCCAGCCAGAAAGTTATGGAGCCACGGTTGATGAGGGCTTTATTGTAGGTGGGCCAGTTGGTGATTTT
>MIEI01000233.1 GCA_002095305.1 Pantoea brenneri | reverse complement strand
GGCAAATAAAACCAAGGCAAAAATTCCCAGTATCAGAAATTTTGTCGGTAAACTGATTTTATCGAGAATATTTTTCATTAATTGAATTCCAGGTGAAATGGTGTCTTTTGATGAAATTCATCAAAAATTATTTTTTTAGTCTTTTTATAATCTGATACAAGAATGCATATTTATCATGGATTTGCGTTTAAAAAAGCAGACGTAATGTGA
>MIEI01000232.1 GCA_002095305.1 Pantoea brenneri | reverse complement strand
TTGATTTAATTCTTGTACAACGCAGGGTGCTAACTACTCACCATGAAAGGAATTGCTAGTTCACTTTGTTTTTATTCCGATGGTGCATCCAGGAGGATTACTCAGCTTGCGCTTCGCCCTGCGGGCCGTTGCTGATGCAACGTTAACCTCCTTAGTACGACCTGAACACTAATTGCGTCATGTCACACTGAGGCACTTCTCCATATTCGAAAAT
>MIEI01000231.1 GCA_002095305.1 Pantoea brenneri | reverse complement strand
CTCTCATATAACCTTAGTGTAATTAGCGGAAATTGCGTTTAACTTTGCACAAACCCACAGCAAAAGTAGCATTACCGATGCAATTTTTCTTTTACTACCAGTCATTTACTTCTTTTAATTTATCTTCGGTCAAAGAATGATTTTTCATCAATAACGACAAACCTGTACAAAAAATCAATAAACCGTACAACTTAATGAGATGATGAGTGCCTTTGA
>MIEI01000230.1 GCA_002095305.1 Pantoea brenneri | reverse complement strand
GCCCGGCTGCATGCCTTCACCGCCGAAGGACGGTGTGCTATCAGTCGTGGTACTGCCGTCGGCAATCGCATTACCTTCGTCATCGGTGATTACCGGTCTGGTATCTTCTTCAGAACCGGTTTCGCCCTCTGGTTCACCTTCAGCGGTGCCCGCATCAATAACGATATTCACACCATCGCTGACCGTGCTGCCGTCTGCTGCTGTGCCGTCGACCACGA
>MIEI01000229.1 GCA_002095305.1 Pantoea brenneri | reverse complement strand
TAGCGGATTTTAAGATAAAACGCATATTTCACGTCTCTGGCCCATTCCTCACGCTAAAATGATTACTTTCTAAACATAATAACGGTCCGAAACGCTCTAGCCAGTCGTCAAAATATTATTTCTTTTAAACTAATAAGAGGATTCTTAAAGACGCCAGCGAGCCGTGTGAATAACATATTTCCTATGTTGGAAATCAACTTACTGGTTTCTAAACACCCTAATTTC
>MIEI01000228.1 GCA_002095305.1 Pantoea brenneri | reverse complement strand
GGTAAATCCCCGTCTGTAATCTCTCTGTCTTGTATATGGACTGGTTTTGCCTGGTGGCTGGTGGCAGGGATTACATCTGGTGGCTGTATGGATACTTTCTTTTTCCTGACGGTTAACGCCTCTTAACGTGAAAGAAACATTGACACTTATAGTGTTCACTCATCACAGCAACGAAGCACCCATAAAGAAACATAAAAATCACAGCGAGGGGTTAGGGAGGCCATCTGAAG
>MIEI01000227.1 GCA_002095305.1 Pantoea brenneri | reverse complement strand
ATGGCTCACATCATTTGTCCGCAGCACGTCACATCGCACTGCAGCTCGGAATTAACTGGCCACTTAAGGGCAGGCTGTCGAGGTACACCCTCAGTAAGCGCGGAGTAACCTTACTCAGAAGTCGCTGGCACCTCGTGCTGATACCCTCTTCTGCCGCTTATTCCACATTCATGGATGCAATGGAACGGGACAAATGTCCGTTCGGACTGTCAGAAATGCCGGATAACCTTCACT
>MIEI01000226.1 GCA_002095305.1 Pantoea brenneri | reverse complement strand
CCAGCCCGCAGCCAGCCGGCGAACGACATCTGCTCACAGCCCGCTCGCGCAGTGAACACCTTTGGCAAACCCGTCTGTGGTTTCTTAAATTCTGGCAGGATAAGTGTTGTCTGATGGCAGGGATTACATCTGGTGGCTGTATGGATACTTTCCTTTTCTGACGGCTAACGGTCCTGAACGCAGAAAAACGCTGAAAGTAATGTTACTCACTCATCACAGCGACGAAGCACCAAACAAAG
>MIEI01000225.1 GCA_002095305.1 Pantoea brenneri | reverse complement strand
AATGCGGCGGCGATGGATACACGCGTAAAAGCAGTTGCGACCAGCGTGATGTACGACATGAGCCGGGCGATGGGACATGGCGTTGGTGATGGCAAAGACCGTTATTCAACAGCCGATCGCCGTGCCGTATTACAGTACCTGAACGAGCAGCGCTGGAAAGATGCTGAAAGCGGAACGATCGCCCGCGGTAGTCACGATATTAATGTGGATAAGAATGGCAGCGTAAGCGCTTCTGAGCGAA
>MIEI01000224.1 GCA_002095305.1 Pantoea brenneri | reverse complement strand
TCTCAATAAAGCCAATTCGGCGGCCATCGTGCGCCTGTCAGTGTTTTTTCTTATGACCCCGTTAGCAATGTAAAGGATAAAAAGGCATATAAAACAGGGGATTGTTGATTTCATCGGGAAGGGATAAAGCAATATGGCAAAAAAATGATAACACCAGCCATCTTGCTTGAATAATAAACGCATTTTGTATGATAAATAAACAATAAAGATTTTTCATCTAATCATTAGCGCGCTTATTAATAATTTATTCAG
>MIEI01000223.1 GCA_002095305.1 Pantoea brenneri | reverse complement strand
ACATCTAATCCGAACTCGCCTGTTTCAATGGTAGAAAAATGGGATAAAACCTTTGCAGAGAGCGATAAGGTTGATCATCGCAAGGTGGCATTCCAGAACCGTTACGGGATCATATTAGTAGGGGATCTTTACATCCCCAAAAATCGGGGCGAACGTAAACTGGCTGCGATTGCATTAAGTGGTCCTTTCGGTGCGGTCAAAGAGCAATCAAGCGGCCTGTATGCACAGACCCTGGCCGAACAGGGATTTGTT
>MIEI01000222.1 GCA_002095305.1 Pantoea brenneri | reverse complement strand
GCATCTTCGCTGAGCTAGATTCTGCGCATGACACTGCGAGCTTGACTAGGCATCTTCAGCTGGTGCTAGGGCGCTGGAAAGTGCGCGCTGGCGCGCTTATTGTAGTCGTCAGCGGTAATGGCCAGCTTTACTATGACGCGCTGAAAGATGTGACGGAGCTACCCATGCCGTATAATAAGTGGCAGGAATACTGCCTAACCGCAGAACTGCGGACGGAATACCATTATATCTTTAATGCGCTTAATGCTAGTTATGTTAAATTACAACCGTAATAGGTA
>MIEI01000221.1 GCA_002095305.1 Pantoea brenneri | reverse complement strand
TCTGGAGCGGGCAGCGGGAATCGAACCCGCATCATCAGCTTGGAAGGCTGAGGTAATAGCCATTATACGATGCCCGCATCCTGGAACTCGGCTACCTGTTCTTTCTGTAGCTTGTGAGTAACAGAGGATGTTCCCCTATTATTCACAGCCTGTCAGCGAAGCTGACCGACTTTGACTGCGCTAATGCCCAGCCTGAATTCAGGGTGAGAAGAAGTGACTCACCTGACAGATAAACAGGTTGTTTATCTGGTCTCAACCGTGAGATTGAGATGGTGGTGGG
>MIEI01000220.1 GCA_002095305.1 Pantoea brenneri | reverse complement strand
TTCCAGTTAATTCATTAATCGACCCGAGTCTTTTTTGATTAGTTTGCTTGTCAAATAAATAGAATTCGCCATTTTTAAATAGATTATTAGCCATTGCCCGAACGTTACGCGTATATTTATCACTTACATTAACAATTTTATTAACAGTCAATCCTGTAACTTCTTGACGGCAATTTTTACCAAGTAATCTAACTTTGCTGAAATTCAATGAAAATCCGGATTTTGTGATTTCTTTTAAAAATATTTGGTTTAAATTGACGATGTTGCTTTCGCACGAAGC
>MIEI01000219.1 GCA_002095305.1 Pantoea brenneri | reverse complement strand
ATGTCGGGTACTTTATCGCTGTCGGTTTTTGGGATTGCCTCTGGCTTTCGGCTCAGCAGACAGAATGTTATTTAACCCACCCGCTGTTATCTATTCTTTTTATGTTGGGTATTTTATCGCTGTGGATTTTTGGGATTGTCTTTTCTATCGGGTCGGCAGACAGCGCGGCTTTGTAAATCGCAGCGGTTGTTTCGTCTTTTTCAAGTTGGGTTCGTCATCCCGGTAAATATTGAGGTTTGTCTTTGCAACGGGCCATCAGACAGCACGGCAACAGCGAAATGAAA
>MIEI01000218.1 GCA_002095305.1 Pantoea brenneri | reverse complement strand
CTTCTGAACCGGTTTCGCCTTCAGGTTCGCCGGTGCCTTCTTCTGATCCGGTTTCGCCTTCAGATTCGCCGTTACCTTCTTCTGAACCAGACTCATCTTCAGGTTCGCCATTACCTTCTTCAGCACCCGCTTCACCTTCTGATTCACCGGTACCTTCTTCGGCACCCGCTTCGCCTTCTGCTTCACCAGCACCTTGTTCTGAACCGGTTTCGCCTTCGGGTTCGCCTTCAGCGGTGCCCGCATCAATAACGATATTCACACCGTCGCTGACCGTGCTGCCATCTGCTGCCGTGCCGTCGACCACAA
>MIEI01000217.1 GCA_002095305.1 Pantoea brenneri | reverse complement strand
TTCCGTAGATCTTTTTCTTTATCCGTTCTCGTTTCAACAACTGGAAAAAGCTTTCTGCAACCGCATTATCATGGCAGTTACCGCGACGGCTCATGCTGCCCTCCAGGCCGTGTGATTTCAGGAACGACTGCCACTCATGGCTTGTGTACTGACTGCCCTGATCCGAATGAACCAGCACCTGTTTTTGGGGATTACGCCGCCATACAGCCATCAGCAGTGCGTTCAGGACAATGTCCTTTGTCATCCGGGATTGCATGGACCAGCCGATAATTTTGCGTGAGAACAGATCAACAACCACGGCAAGATACAA
>MIEI01000216.1 GCA_002095305.1 Pantoea brenneri | reverse complement strand
CAAGATTGAAAATGTTTTTCTGTAAAATAAACATCTATAGCGGTTTTTTCAATTGCAAGTTGCGTAATTTCTTTCTTTTGCTCGGTTTCTAACTCGCTAAATGCAGTCCAAGCACTTTCAATTCTTTTATCGCGTGAGGCATCTTTTCCATCCCCCCAAATATTACTCATTAATGCATCAAACATGTCAGGTAATATATTTGATAGCTCACTTTTTGAATTGAACTCGGTAATGGGTATACTTATATCATTGAGCATTAAAAAAGGATTTTCAAATAATCTCCAGTCAAGCAAACATGCTACATAATTATTATTTTTC
>MIEI01000215.1 GCA_002095305.1 Pantoea brenneri | reverse complement strand
AAATTGTACTGCATTTCGATGATGGCTGGGATACCTGGATTCGAACCAGGGAATGCCGGTATCAAAAACCGGTGCCTTACCGCTTGGCGATATCCCATTCGTCCACTCGCAGCCACGAGATTCATCGAAATTGGCTGGGGTACCTGGATTCGAACCAGGGAATGCCGGTATCAAAAACCGGTGCCTTACCGCTTGGCGATACCCCATCCATGCTGCCGAATAATGAAATGGTGCGGGAGGCGAGACTTGAACTCGCACACCTTGCGGCGCCAGAACCTAAATCTGGTGCGTCTACCAATTTCGCCACTCCCGCAAAAAAAGAT
>MIEI01000214.1 GCA_002095305.1 Pantoea brenneri | reverse complement strand
CTTACCACGGCGGAGACAAAGGACTAAACGTGGTATGGTTAGACCGGCACGATCCTAAGGCTGAACTGGCTGCGACTGTTCTTTTAAAGGCTGGATTTCCGGATTTAGGCCGCGTTCTGGAAGGGACAATCAACGACTGTATAGAAGAAAACCATTTCGACTAAACATCACTGTCCACTTCAGCCTCGACCAGTTCTTTTCCCTGGTTATGTATATTGCCTACTTTTTTGCTGACGGGATGCCAGGTAAATGCCTTTTCTGGAACGGCAGCATCATGGGCAATTTCTTCTGCACGCGCTGGAGACGTTTCATTGCTGAGCCATT
>MIEI01000213.1 GCA_002095305.1 Pantoea brenneri | reverse complement strand
AGTGGCTCAGCAATGAAACGTCTCCAGCGCGTGCAGAAGAAATTGCTCATAACGCAGCCGTTCCGGAAAAAGCATTTACCTGGCATCCCGTCAGCAAAAAAGTAGGCAATATACATAACCAGGGAAAAGAACTGATTGAGGCAGTAGTGGACAGTGATATTTAGTCGAAATGGTTTTCTTCTATACAGTCGTTCATTGTCCCTTCCAGAACGCGGCCTAAATCCGGAAATCCGGCCTTTAACAGAACAGTCGCAGCCCGTTCAGCCTTAGGGTCGTGCCGGTCTAACCACACCACATTCAGTCCTTTGTTTCCGCCCTGGTGAT
>MIEI01000212.1 GCA_002095305.1 Pantoea brenneri | reverse complement strand
CTTCCTTTATCTCCCTCCTGATTTTCTCTCTGTAACTTCCTTGCAGTCAGGCATTGCCTGGTTAATGTGATGATATCTTTGATATATCCGTGTCTTAGAGGGACAAGCGATGGCTAAAGAGCAATTTCAACGTAACAAACTGCACGTAAACGTGGGCACCATCGGTCACGTTGACCACGGTAAAACCACCCTGACTGCAGCTATCACCACCGTTCTGGCAAAAACTAACGGCGGCCAGGCGCGTGCATTCGATCAGATCGACAGCACGCCTGAAGAAAAAGCGCGTGGTATCACCATCAACACCGCACACGTTGAGTATGAGACGGCTTCCCGTCACTACGCT
>MIEI01000211.1 GCA_002095305.1 Pantoea brenneri | reverse complement strand
GTGGGGGCATCAGGCCTGAGCTAACCGTACCCAGCGCCGTCCCACTAGTACCGTGATAGCGACAATCGTGATACCAGCCGCCAGATGCATTAAGAAATCGATCATATGCAGATGGGTATCATGACACAGCGACAGCAGCATCGAAGCGCTGAAGGCGCTGCCGCAGCCGGCCAGCGCCAGACTTTTCCCCGGATGCAGGGAGCGGGTGCGCTGCAACGCAATCACCGACAGCAGCATCATCGGCAGACTGGCGGACAGCATAAACAGATAGCAGTGTATGCCTTCACCAAAACGACCCGCGCCTGCAGGCGGTCGTGATGAGGACATGTTGAGCAGATTGAGCGTCAGCCATACGCCAGCCAGCAGCAACAGCCAGCCCA
>MIEI01000210.1 GCA_002095305.1 Pantoea brenneri | reverse complement strand
TAATACTTCGCAGCACACCGTTGCCGGTACGCTCTGAAGTATTTTTCAGAAAAAACAGTTAAACGGTATGGTGGAGCTAAGCGGGATCGAACCGCTGACCTCCTGCGTGCAAGGCAGGCGCTCTCCCAGCTGAGCTATAGCCCCATACAGTTACTGCAGAGACCACTACTACCACTCAACCGAGTACATTCCGTAAGAAATGCAATTCGTGCTCAGGCAAGGCATGTTTTCGCGCAGCATAGTGAACTATGCGAGCCGGAAACATAACGCAGCATGAGTGCGAATTTGGTAGGCCTGAGTGGACTTGAACCACCGACCTCACCCTTATCAGGGGTGCGCTCTAACCACCTGAGCTACAAGCCTGTAGAGGTTTTTTCTGCTCGTTACTTTTT
>MIEI01000209.1 GCA_002095305.1 Pantoea brenneri | reverse complement strand
ACCTGATTGTGCAAGTCCAAGACGTTGTGCAGCTGCAGTGAAACTGCCCTCCCGCACCACCTGCATAAACAAGTAGAGCTCATTATAATTTTCCCGTTTCGCCATCTGCGCGTCCTCAGAATATCTGGCCGCAAAGGAAGACTGATGCAGCCCTTCATTTATAACAATATGCTATTAATCTTAGCAATTTCCCCCCTCTAATCAGCACTATTTTTGCTACCTATAATGAGCGCATTGCATCAAAGCACAGCAGTACTGTCCGTATGAAACCTGTACCTCAATTTTCATTTTCAGGGGAATTTAAATGAATGTTTTCACCAGAAAGCTGACAGCCGCGCTACCCGCCATGCTGCTATGCGCATCACTAAGTGGGGTTACAACAATGAGTTATGCTGAT
>MIEI01000208.1 GCA_002095305.1 Pantoea brenneri | reverse complement strand
GCCTGATTGTGCAAGTCCAAGACGATGTGCCGCTGCAGTGAAACTGCCCTCCCGCACCACCTGCATAAACAAGTAGAGCTCATTATAGTTTTCCCGTTTTGCCATTTGCGCGTCCTCAGAATATCTGGCCGCAAATGATGTCTGCTGCGGCCCTTCATTTATAACAATATGCTATTAATCCTAGCAATTTTTACCCTCTAATCAGCACTATTTCTGCTACCTATAATGAGCGCATTGCATCAAAGCACAGCAGTACTCTCCGTATGAAACCGGTACCTCACTTTTCTTTTTCAGGGGAATTTAAATGAATGTTTTCACCAGAAAGCTGACAGCCGCGCTACCCGCTATGCTGCTATGCGTATCATTAAGTGGAGTTACGACAATGAGTTATGCTGAC
>MIEI01000207.1 GCA_002095305.1 Pantoea brenneri | reverse complement strand
ATACAACCAGCCTTCGTGGGTCCTGATGTAGGTTATGTCCGTTACCCAACGCTCATCCGGAGCATCCGGATTGAACTGTCGCTGGAGCCTGTTGGGCGACACGATACTGGCCTCGCCTTTACGTGCCCGCGGGCTCCGGTATCCGACCTGAGCCTTTATCCCGACACGTTTCATCAGTCGCCAGACTCTGTTCACTCCGCACTGTTGCCCGCTGTCCCGCAGATCCAAATGGATTTTGCGATAACCATAGACGCATCCCGATTCCAGCCAGAACTGTTTAATCTGCCCTGTCAGCCTCAGGTCTGCCTGATGGCGTTGTGAATGCGGCTGCTGAAGCCAGGCGTAAAAACCACTGGGATGAACATCCAGCACCCGACAGAGCAGGCGAACAGGCCAG
>MIEI01000206.1 GCA_002095305.1 Pantoea brenneri | reverse complement strand
TTCGGTGAAGGCGAGTGGAAAGTCAAAAAGCATGGCCAGGAACGCCGCCGTATCTGGCGTAAGCTGCATCTCGCCGTTGACAGTAAAACACATGAAATCATCTGCGCTGACCTGTCGCTGAACAACGTTACGGACTCAGAGGCCTTCCCCGGGTTAATCCGGCAAACCCACCGGAAAATCAGGTCAGCCGCCGCCGATGGCGCTTACGATACCCGGCTATGTCACGATGAACTGCGGCGTAAGAAAATCAGCGCGCTTATCCCTCCCCGAAAAGGTGCGGGTTACTGGCCCGGTGAATATGCAGACCGTAACCGTGCAGTGGCTAATCAGCGAATGACCGGGAGTAATGCGCGGTGGAAATGGACAACAGATTACAACCGTCGCTCGATAGCGGAAACGGCGATGTACCGGGTAAAACAGCTGTTCGGGGGTT
>MIEI01000205.1 GCA_002095305.1 Pantoea brenneri | reverse complement strand
GAATCTCCCAACAACTGCTTCATTCTGTACATTGCCGTTTCCGCTATCGAGCGACGGTTATATTCCGTTGTCCATTTCCACCGTGCATTGCTTCCGCTCAGCCGCTGATTAGCAACGGCACGGTTGCGGTCTGCGTACTCACCGGGCCAGTAACCTGCTCCTTTTCGGGGAGGAATAAGCGCGCTGATTTTTTTGCGGCGCAGTTCATCGTGACAGAGCCGGGTATCGTAAGCCCCGTCTGCCGCGGCTGCCCTGATTTTTCTGTGAGTCTGCCGGATAAGGCCCGGGAAGGCTTCTGAGTCCGTGACGTTATTCAGCGACAGGTCTGCACAGACAACTTCATGTGTGTTGCTGTCAACAGCAAGATGCAACTTTCGCCAGATACGACGGCGCTCTTTGCCGTGCTTTCTGACTTTCCATTCGCCTTCACCAAA
>MIEI01000204.1 GCA_002095305.1 Pantoea brenneri | reverse complement strand
CGTTGGTTGGCAAAAACTGTAAGCAGCAAGAGAGCCTGGAGCGAACTTATCGCAATGAACTTTGCCAGGCTGACAACAAGCTGGTAGATATGCCGTGTTGTAAGACGCTGCATATTAGCCTGTTTTTTGATGGTATCGGTAATAACCTGAATAACGATTTGTATTTGTCTAACCCAAAACACCCAACTAACATTGCTCGTTTATTTCGTGCCACGATCGGCAATGGTACCGTTGGCGGCGTGTCTTCTTCCGCTGGGTTACTTGATTCTGATTCAGGCCTTAAGGGAAGTTACTACAAATACTACATACCTGGCGTTGGGACACCTTTCCCGGAAATTAACGATCTTGATTATTCAACTTCAGGGCTGGCCTTTGCCAAAATGGGAGAGGACAGAATTAACTGGGCGCTGTTGAGAATTATTGATGCATTGAAAGG
>MIEI01000203.1 GCA_002095305.1 Pantoea brenneri | reverse complement strand
GGCCGGAAAGGTGTGGCTGCCCGACCGGGTAAGTATCAACTAAGTTTAGCTGCCATGATTGATAACGCAATCGACAGCAAGGCAATCGGGAGGTTTCTTATCGGATACGTTGAGGAATGCTGGCCGGGGATGACGGTCAAAGACAGCCGGGAAAAGGTCAGGATCATGCCGCATCAAGCCGAGCGGCAGCAGCCGGTAGCGTTGCGGGAATATTTGCGTAAAACAGTTATCAATTATCGGCAGCAATCTCAGACGCAGCCTGAAGGTAAAGACCCGATTTATCAGAAAGATGATTTACCTTACACCCGGCCAGTTTTTGCCTGATTCACTGCCAGAACCTTCTCAGAGAGGCACTTCCCGTTAGATACAGAGGTCGCTAAAACCCTGGCCTCGCTGAGCCTGGCACCCTGGATATGGGTGTCTGTGTACCCTTCTCTCTGCGCTACGTTAAGGCT
>MIEI01000202.1 GCA_002095305.1 Pantoea brenneri | reverse complement strand
GGCCTTAACGTAGCGCAGAGAGAAAGGGAAACAGACACCCATATCCAGGGTGCCAGGCTAAGCGAGTCCAGGGTTTTAGCGACCGCTGTATCTACCGGGAAGTGCCTTTCTGAGAAGGTTCTGGCAGTGAATCAGGCAAAAACTGGCCGGGTTTAAGACAATTCATCTCTTTGATAAATCGGGTCTTTACCTTCAGGCTGTGTCTGAGATTGCTGCAGATAATTGATAACTGTTTCACGCAAATATTCCCGCAACGCTACCGGCTGCTGCCGCCCGGCTTGATGTGGCATCATCCTGATCTTTTCCCGGCTGCCTTTGACCTTCATCCCCGGCTAGCATTCCTCAACGTATCCGATAAGAAACCTCCCGATTGCCGTGCTGTCGATCGCGTTATCAATCATGGCAGCTAAGCTTAGTTGACACTTACCCGGTCGGGCAGCCACACCTTTCCGGCCT
>MIEI01000201.1 GCA_002095305.1 Pantoea brenneri | reverse complement strand
TTAAATCATTTTATCTGTAAGTGTGGATGACGCAATAAAAGGAAGATAAGGATGAAGATAACAATCTCTTGCGTATTACTGGGTGTTTTGTTACTGGCCGGATGCAGCCAGCCGAAGGCTGAAGCACAAACGCAAAGCGGTGGTTCGGGGACTATAGAAGCCATTAACCATACCAAATGGGCCATCAACCATTTCAGCGTTAACGGGCAGTCGGGGATTGATATTATTGGACCTTTTGACGGTGGTGGTGGTGGGTGTTGCTACGGAGCGCCTGCTGTGTGGAAACCAGGGATGACAGTACGTGTAGATTGGGAAACAGGCCAGGGTTCTTCAGCTGGTTTTCCAGGGTTCGCAGATGAAGAAAAGTATCTTGCATGGAAAGCAAAAATTGATGCGCAAAAGAAACATCATAGCCAAATCGTTTCTGTACCGGATTACACAGGACAAAAAACCTGTGGTATT
>MIEI01000200.1 GCA_002095305.1 Pantoea brenneri | reverse complement strand
CGAAGCGCTGTTTGACACATTGCCAGATGCGGGGCTGTTCAAATCACTTCCGGGCATGGGGCCGTGTATGGGCCCACGGATGCTTGCTGCACTTGGTGATAACCGTGACCGGTTTAACAGCGCTGAAGAAATTCAAAACTACGCAGGTGTTGCACCGGTGACAGAACGAAGTGGCCAGAAATCCTGGGTTCACTGGCGATGGCAGTGTGCCAAGTTCGTCAGGCAGACCTTTGTTGAATGGGCTGCCAAGACGGTTACCTCATCATACTGGGCCAGACTTTATTATCAGGGACTGCGAGAAAAAGGAAAATCTCACCAGTCTGCAATCCGGGCTCTGGCATTCAAATGGATAAGGATCATTTACCGCTGCTGGAAGACCAGAATCCAGTACGATGAAGCAAAGTATTTGCTGGCTCTCGAAGCGCGACACTCGCCCTTACTGAAGCCATAAAAAGCTTGTCGAATGTCTCAGGGCGTGAAGCGGACC
>MIEI01000199.1 GCA_002095305.1 Pantoea brenneri | reverse complement strand
CGTGCGATCGACATGCCGTTCCTGCTGCCAATCGAAGACGTATTCTCAATCTCTGGCCGTGGTACTGTTGTTACCGGTCGTGTTGAGCGCGGCATCGTTAAAGTCGGCGACGAAGTTGAAATCGTGGGTATCAAAGATACTGCGAAATCAACCTGTACCGGTGTTGAGATGTTCCGTAAGCTGCTGGACCAGGGTCAGGCAGGCGAGAACTGTGGTGTTCTGCTGCGCGGTATCAAGCGTGAAGACATCCAGCGTGGTCAGGTTCTGGCTAAGCCAGGCACCATCAAGCCACACACCCAGTTCGAGTCAGAAGTTTACGTTCTGTCTAAAGACGAAGGTGGCCGTCATACTCCGTTCTTCAAAGGCTACCGTCCTCAGTTCTACTTCCGTACTACTGACGTAACGGGCTCAGTTGAGCTGCCAGAAGGCGTTGAGATGGTAATGCCAGGCGACAACATCAAAATGGTTGTTACCCTGATCCACCCAATCGC
>MIEI01000198.1 GCA_002095305.1 Pantoea brenneri | reverse complement strand
AGTATATCAATGACGACTCTCAGTGCCGGCGACACATTGCGGTGAGGATAATAAAGGAATGAACCTTCCAGGCGCTGGCTGTAACGTGGCAACGCCTGATAAGATTGCCTTGCTCTAAATCATCAGCGACCAGTTCCTCCGGGACATAAGCCAGCCCCAGCCCCAGTCTGGCTGCTTTTGCTTCCATGTAGCTATCGGAAAAGGCCCACTGTCCTTGCGGTCGGTGCGTTATTTTTTTACCGTCCTGAAGGAGTTCCCACTGATAAAGGCTACCATCGGCAAACTGGTAGGCGATACAAGGATGAATCACTAAGTCAGCCGGTGCTTGTGGAAAGCCATAGCGACGAAAATGCTCGGGCGTAGCTACAACAACCATCTCCATGTCAGGTGTAATACGCACCGCGACCATGCCCTGTCCTACCTCCGGCCCAGCCGCACGCCAGCATCAAATCGCTCAGCGATAATATCGACGAACCGGCTTTCACTGATGAGTTCAAGCCTGATATC
>MIEI01000197.1 GCA_002095305.1 Pantoea brenneri | reverse complement strand
CCAGCCCGATTGCCAGCCCGGAACCGCCGGTCACCAGCCGCAGATCGCGTAGCGCCTCGCCCTGGGTCAGCAAATGTTGTTCATTCAGCGTGTCGATAACTACATAGTTAATGCCCTGCTCCCCCAGCTGGCCCAGCGCCTGACGCACTGCCTCCGCGCCTTGATCGACCTGCGCGGCAGCGATCAGCCCGGCCTGACCGGTGGCCTGCGCCGCCATCAGACGCAGCAGGTTGCTGTCGTGCATTGGCGTGACCGGGTGATGGCGCATGCCGGAGTCCGACAGCAGCCGATCGCCGACAAACAGATGCCCCTGATACACCGTGCGCCCGTTCACCGGCAGCGCCGGACAGATCACCGTCAGGCTTTCGCCCAGTGCGGTCAGCAATGCATCGGTCACCGGGCCGATATTGCCCTGCGCGGTGCTGTCGAAGGTGGAGCAGTATTTAAAGTAGAAGCGCTCACAGCCCTGCTGTTGCAGCCACGCCAGCGCCGCCAGCGACTGCGCTACCGCC
>MIEI01000196.1 GCA_002095305.1 Pantoea brenneri | reverse complement strand
CCACGGCTTTAGAGTTTTTCCAGAACAATCTTTCTGATTCATTCGGCGTCAAACCACCATTATATTGATGGGGTCTGAGCTGGCAGTAATATCCTGTGATGTAATTCGTTATTGCCGTGCTGGCCTGGCTAAAATTCGCGTAGCCATTATCCGGTACCCACTCTGTTTTCAGGCTTCTGAAGAACCGTTCCACTGGGCTGTTATCCCAGCAATTTCCCCGGCGACTCAGGCTTTGCTTTATCTGATATCTCCACAGTAATTGTCTGAAATTCCTGCTGGCATAGTGGCTTTGATCCGGGTGATACAGTAAATTAGCCGGCTTTCCTCGCGCTTCCCAGGCCATGGACAGCGCTTTAGCTGTCAGTGCAGAATCCGGGAAAAATGACATAGCCCAGCCAGCCGGTTTACGGGAAAAAAGATCAAGCACTACAGCCAGATAAGCCCAGCGTTTACCCGTCCAGATATAAGTCACATCACCGCACCAGACCTGATTAGGCTCGGTTACAGCAAACTGGCGTTCCAGATAATTGGGGATCTCTACGTATTCCTTAGACGCCTTCTTATACCTATGGCCAGGCTGCTGACAA
>MIEI01000195.1 GCA_002095305.1 Pantoea brenneri | reverse complement strand
CTGATGAGACGAAGCTCTTTCATCAGCTTTGTTGCCCGCCAGCGGCTAAGTTTTACACCTTTGTTCGTGACCATCGCTGCAATATTACGTGCGCCTGCGGAGCCGTTACTTTCGCGATAACTTTCACGAACAAGACTGAGTAATGTCACTCGCGTGGCATCAGGCTTTTTTGGTTGCCGCCAGTATTTATAGCTGCTGCGATGAACCCCAAACACATTGCACACAACGGCAACGGGAAACCGCGCCCTGAGTTTCTCAACTAATGAGAACTGTTCAGGGAGTCTGACATCAGGAGCGCGGTAGCCTTTTTTAATATATCTCTTTCCATTTCAACGTGTTGAAGTCTTTTCTTTAGCTCACGTATCTCAATCTGCTCAGGTGTCATGGGTGAAGCTATGGGTGATTTTCCCGCTCGCTCATCTTTCAGTTGTCGAACCCATTTGTCCATCGTGGATTTGCCGACATTCATCGCAGTGGCAGCGGCGGCAACGGTGTAGTGCTGATCGAGTACAAGCTGAGCAGCTTCGAGGCGAAACTCGGGGCTAAAATTGCATCTGTTACGTCCGGTCATAATGTCACCTGTTTTGACTATGAGGTGATGATATCACCTCT
>MIEI01000194.1 GCA_002095305.1 Pantoea brenneri | reverse complement strand
CACCGGCGAACCTGAAGGCGAGACCGGTTCTGAAGAAGGCACCGGTGAACCTGAAGGCGAGACCGGTTCTGAAGAAGATAATGGTGAACCTGAAGGCGAGACCGGTTCTGAAGAAGGAACCGGTGAATCTGAAGGCGAAACCGGTTCTGAAGAAGATACCAGACCGGTAATCACCGATGACGAAGGCAATCCGATTGCCGACGGCAGTACCACGACTGACACCACGCCGTCGTTCGGCGGTGAAGGCATGCAGCCGGGCTCAACCGTGACCATCACCGACGGCGACACGGTGATCGGCGAAGTCACCGCGGGCGACGACGGTGAGTGGAGCTTCACGCCTGATCAGCCGCTGGCTGACGGCGAGCACGCCATTGTGGTCGACGGCACGGCAGCAGACGGCAGCACGGTCAGCGACGGGGTGAATATCGTTGTTGATGCGGGCACCGCTGAGGGCGAACCAGAAGGTGAGACCGGTTCTGAAGAAGGCACTGGTGAACCTGAAGGCGAGACCGGATCAGAAGAAGAGATCACCAGACCGGTAATTACCGATGACGAAGGCAATCCGATTGCAGACGGCAGCACTACAACCGACAGCACGCCGTCCTTCGGCGGCGAAGGTATGCAGCCGGGC
>MIEI01000193.1 GCA_002095305.1 Pantoea brenneri | reverse complement strand
GCCACACCAGAAGGTAAAAGGCAGGATCGCTATCGCCGTTGAGTTGAAGAAAGGCCCCGTGGTGTATGCTCTTCAGAAATATCCCTTTATCACCGTTTTCCCCGTCCACGCTTTGTCCCTGGCTCGTTACCGGCAAGCCTTCTCGCCCAGTGGCGCTAAAGATGATCCGCAGGATGCCGAGCTGGCATTAGAGTTAATGCTGCGTTACCCCCAGAAGATAAAAGCTATTGAACCCGACAATGCGGATATTCGGTTACTTCAGCAACTGGTTGAGCAACGTCGTCAGTTGGTTGAAGATAAACGCCGTTTTGTGAACCGGATAATCAACACGCTTAAACAGTATTACCCGCAGCCACTGGAGTGGTTCTCACATCGGGGTAGCTTACTATTGTGTGAGCTGATTATCCGGTGGCCCAGTTTGCAACAACTGAAACGCGCCAGGCGCGACACGATCCGCAACTTTCTGAATGCCAAAGGTGGCCGCGCAATAGCCCTTACCGAGCAGCGTGTTGCGAGTATTGATAACGCGATCCCATTGACGACAGACCCGAGTGTTATAGAGGCTAATGCTTTGATGGCAACAGCACTGGCGACACAAATTAAAGTCGTGAGTGAAATCATCAAAATCTATGACGAACGAAT
>MIEI01000192.1 GCA_002095305.1 Pantoea brenneri | reverse complement strand
TCAAATCATTTTATCTGTAAGTGTGGATGACGCAATAAAAGGAATATAAGGATGAAGATAACAATCTCTGGCGTATTACTGGATGTTTTTTTACTGGCGGGATGCAGCCAGCCAAGCGCAGAAGCACAAACGCAAAGCGGTGGCACGGGAACAATTGAAGCCATTAACCATACCAAATGGGCTATCAACCATTTCAGCGTTAACGGGCAATCTGGAATTGATGCGATCGGTCCATTTGATGGCGGCGGCGGCGGGTGTTGCTATGGTGTGCCTTCCGTCTGGAAACCAGGAATGACAGTTAAAGTCGACTGGGAAAGCGGTGAAGCCTCCACAGAGGGTTTTCCAGGATTTGCAGATAGAGAGAAGTACAAAGTGTGGCTAAAGAAAATGAGGGCTAATAACAGGGAGCATAGCAAAACTGTGCCTCTGCCAGATTATACGGGACAGGAAACCTGTGGTATTACGGTGCATTTTTTGCCTTGTGACGACGTGAAGGTGACAACAAGCTGCTTTACCTACGGCAGCCCCTCTTACCCGATCAAACTGCCGCTGGAAATGAAGGAGCCGAAAGTATGTCCGAAGTAACCACGGATCTGGTCTGGCACCCGCCGGAATTTCCGGCACAGGGGCGTTTGCCGTCGTAGGCGGTATTAGTAGTT
>MIEI01000191.1 GCA_002095305.1 Pantoea brenneri | reverse complement strand
TTGGCCTGTTCGTCTGCTCTGTCGGGTGCTGAATGTTCATCCGAGTGGGTTTTACGCCTGGCTTCAGCAGCCGCATTCACCACGGCATCAGGCGGATCTCAGACTGACAGGACAAATCAAACAGTTCTGGCTGGAGTCCGGTTGCGTTTATGGCTATCGCAAGATCCATCTCGACTTGCGAGATAGCGGGCAACAATGTGGGATTAACCGGGTCTGGCGGCTGATGAAGCGTGCCGGGATAAAGGCTCAGGTCGGGTATCGAAGCCCACGAGCGCGTAAAGGTGAAGCCAGTATCGTGACACCTAACAGACTCCAGCGGCAGTTCAACCCGGAAGCACCGGATGAACGTTGGGTAACGGACATAACTTACATCCGAACCCATGAAGGCTGGCTGTATCTGGCCGTAGTTGTTGATCTGTTCTCGCGCAAAGTTATCGGCTGGTCAATGCAACCCCGGATGACAAAAGACATTGTCCTGAATGCGCTTCTGATGGCCATATGGCGACGTAATCCCCAAAATCAGGTACTGGTTCATTCTGATCAAGGGAGTCAGTACACAAGCCATGAGTGGCAGTCGTTCCTGAAATCACGCGATCTGGAAGGCAGCATGAGTCGTCGCGGTAACTGCCACGACAACGCGGTTGCGGAAAGCTTTTTCCAGCTACTGAAACGCGAACGGATAAAGAAAAAGATCTACGGAG
>MIEI01000190.1 GCA_002095305.1 Pantoea brenneri | reverse complement strand
GCCTAAGAGAACATCCTGTTTCGTCTTCAAGTATTAAACCAATAGTTGATTACTATCTTTCAGGAGTTAACAATAACGAGTTCCTTTCAATACCGCCCTATGAAAAAAGGACTTATAAAGAGACATTTCAGAAGTTAAAATATAAACCAGATGTTAAGTATTTTAAGCCCGCAATATATTTTGGTGCACTACAATCTAATCTTACTTTAGATCCTAATGCAGATGAGTATGAGATTGTTTTTCTTGCTCGCAAAAAAGGAACAAAAGAAGCCTTTAAGCTTAAAGTTGATGCATCAAACTGGAACTCAAGCCAGAAAGATGTTTTCTTCAAAGAGTATGAAAAGCAAAGAGAGAAAGCTGAGAGGTACAGGAAATCCCTTTTTGATAAAAAAACAAATTCCTATAAAAAAGCTAATAAGTTTCTAACTGTTTTCTTTTTTGGTTTTCCTGATGATAAAGAACCACTGTTGCTACATACAAATCATTTCAAATTGGTTTATGTTTCTTTTATTGATGATGTTAAAGATACTTTCAATACGAGTAATGAAATTTCGATTGTCTCACAAACAAACTTATACGAACTGACTGCGAATGAGACAAATATATCGGATTTTGAAGCTAATGATGTTAGCTATGTTGACTCTGACTATCTAAATTCAGCATCGTTCCTGCCTGAGCCTGAGCCTGAGCCTGAGCCTGAGCCTGAGCCTGAGCCTGA
>MIEI01000189.1 GCA_002095305.1 Pantoea brenneri | reverse complement strand
CGTCTGATGGCTGAGGTCAACGGCTGCAACCGGCTATCGCCGGTGCGTTCACTGGCCACGAAAAGCCGTGGCCGCTGAAGGCCGGACCGGCATAGCCGTCCGGGGTGTGTTCATGCCCGTTTTCGCGCGCGGCGGGCCTGTTCCGTTCAGTCCAGGCGCGGAGGGCTGGTCGTAGCACCGCCGGCTCGGCCAGAAAGGGGTGAAATGCACGCCACCAGAAACTTTTTGCCTGGGGCCGCAAAAACTTTCCGTCGTCGCCCCTTTCTGCCCTCCCTTCGGCGATGCTCCTTTGCCCTCTGCCGCGACTGGATCGACCGAAACATGACAACCCACCTGAGCAGGAGAAATGCCATGAACACACAGAACGTCAACGTCAAAACCGCCACGCCAGAATCTCCCAAAACATGTGCTGAAGGGCACGGCGATGCGCTCAGCCCGGCGCATTTTCGCGATCTGTATGACCACCTGCACACAAATGCCGTGTTTACGGGCATCAGCGGGGTTAACAGCGCGCAGCTGGCTGAGCTCGACGCGCTGGAGGAGCCCACTGAGGAGCCTGAAGCGGCGATCATTTACCTGCATAACGGGTGGCCACTGGCGCTGTATGAGTACGACACCGGCTATCTGATATTCCGCGAAGCGCTGGCCGCTTTATAAACCGGCCTTTATTTCAGAGATAACACTAAATTATTCAGAGGAAATTAATTATGGTCCGTTTTGCTTCCCGCTATGCCGCCCC
>MIEI01000188.1 GCA_002095305.1 Pantoea brenneri | reverse complement strand
GGTGATGCTGCCAACTTACTGATTTAGTGTATGATGGTGTTTTTGAGGTGCTCCAGTGGCTTCTGTTTCTATCAGCTGTCCCTCCTGTTCAGCTACTGACGGGGTGGTGCGTAACGGCAAAAGCACCGCCGGACATCAGCGCTATCTCTGCTCTCACTGCCGTAAAACATGGCAACTGCAGTTCACTTACACCGCTTCTCAACCCGGTACGCACCAGAAAATCATTGATATGGCCATGAATGGTGTTGGATGCCGGGCAACCGCCCGCATTATGGGCGTTGGCCTCAACACGATTTTACGTCACTTAAAAAACTCAGGCCGCAGTCGGTAACCTCGCGCATACAGCCGGGCAGTGACGTCATCGTCTGCGCGGAAATGGACGAACAGTGGGGCTATGTCGGGGCTAAATCGCGCCAGCGCTGGCTGTTTTACGCGTATGACAGGCTCCGGAAGACGGTTGTTGCGCACGTATTCGGTGAACGCACTATGGCGACGCTGGGGCGTCTTATGAGCCTGCTGTCACCCTTTGACGTGGTGATATGGATGACGGATGGCTGGCCGCTGTATGAATCCCGCCTGAAGGGAAAGCTGCACGTAATCAGCAAGCGATATACGCAGCGAATTGAGCGGCATAACCTGAATCTGAGGCAGCACCTGGCACGGCTGGGACGGAAGTCGCTGTCGTTCTCAAAATCGGTGGAGCTGCATGACAAAGTCATCGGGCATTATCTGAACATAAAACACTATCAATAAGTTGGAGTCATTACC
>MIEI01000187.1 GCA_002095305.1 Pantoea brenneri | reverse complement strand
TACTGCCGGAAACATTACCCGCGAATCCACACCCGGTGCTGAAAGAGTTCTTTGATTATTACAGAATGCCGCGCGGCTTCCATGAGCGTTCTGTTAACTCTAATGGCGCATGGAATGCAACGATGCCCTTGTCATTTATGAACATGCCGCTGCTTAGCTACGCAAATGAAATCACCATTCCTGTGTTGATTGTTACAGGTGAAAAGGTGCACTCACGCTATTTTGCAGAAGATGCCTATAAAGCGGTTGGCAGCACTGAGAAAGAGCTTGTGATCGTCCCCGGCGCAAACCATGTGGACTTATATGACAACGCTGCCGGTAAGATCCCTTTTGCCCGGTTTGAACAGTTTTTCAAAACCAGCTTAAGATAAAAATGCGGCTCAGAATCGTTTAAAAGCCACCTGTAATACGCAGGTGGCTTTGATTCTGGATCTATCCCGACCTGATGTTACATAGAAATATTATGATATCGCACTTCATTCTCACCCACTCTAATCGTTATTACATGAATAGCGTTTATTTCGTTGATGCCTTAAGAAGATCGGGTGCTACTCAAAGGGCCAGATAATATTCATAATGCGTCATTAAACATCACAATAGATACGGGGGCGAGCCTGGCGGCAGAAGATAAATATTATAACAGGATACGCAATGGTATCCCGTCGACATTTCTACATTGTTCCGATTCTATTTTTTCCTACCGATCAGCGTCAGTTAAGGCTTAAGGATAACCTTGGTCCATCCCTCATCGCGATCGTCAAAGTGCTTATATCCCTCAGGCGCCTCAGCAAGCGAAAGACGGTGTGAGACTATGTCGCCCGGGCTGGCTTTACCCTGATGAATTAAACGGGCTAA
>MIEI01000186.1 GCA_002095305.1 Pantoea brenneri | reverse complement strand
GCCGACCTGCTCATGCACGAGAGCGGCTTTTTCTCCGGCATTCAGTTCGTTAAAAGAAGAAGACGAGGTCTTTGAATTTGCATCACTGCCGGACAGCATTTTTTTATGTTCCTCAATCATTTTCTGATGCGCATAGGACGCGCTGTTGTTCATAAATGAATGAGCAACAATGGCCCTTTCATGTTCATTCATTTCAGAGAATGAGGGCGTGTTGTTTTTATTAACCCTGTCCGGTAAGTTTTCATGCGTCGAGGAATTCACATGACTGACGGCTGAGGCATTATTAACAAATCGATGTGCTTCATGGGCAATATCACTGGACTGAGCAAAAGCTGCCCCACAAAATAAAGCTGTAAACGCAGTGGTCGTGATTAATATATTCATGTGTAATTACCTTCTGAGGTACATAAAAGATGTCCTTATGATCATATATAAAAATAATCAACCTGTGGGGAAGATGACGTAAATGTAATACAGCTATGTACATTACACGATTGTAATGAATTTGTTTCTTAAGGTGTGCTAGATTCATTTCATTGTAAGTGGATGAACCAGTAATTTAATTTAAATCGGTTCTCGAATTCTGTCAGTAACCATACTTTAAATAAGGGAATGCGCATGCTGTTGAAAACGTCTCGACGAACTTTCCTGAAGGGGTTAACCCTCTCTGGCGTAGCCGGAAGTCTTGGCGTATGGAGTTTCAATGCGCGTTCCAGTCTGAGCCTGCCAGTTGCCGCATCCCTGCAGGGTACTCAGTTTGACCTGACCATTGGTGAAACGGCCGTCAATATCACGGGCAGTGAGCGTCAGGCCAAAACAATCAATGGAGGCCTGCCGGGGCCCGTTCTTCGCTGGAAAGAA
>MIEI01000185.1 GCA_002095305.1 Pantoea brenneri | reverse complement strand
TTCTGCCGGAAACATTACCCGCGAATCCACACCCGGTACTGAAAGAGTTTTTTGATTATTACAGAATGCCACGCGGCTTCCATGGGCGTTCTGTTAACTCTAATGGCGCATGGAATGCAACGATGCCCTTGTCGTTTATGAATATGCCGCTGCTTAGCTACGCAAATGAAATCACTATTCCTGTGTTGATTGTTACAGGTGAAAAAGCGCACTCGCGCTATTTTGCAGAAGATGCCTACAAAGCGGTTGGCAGCACTGAAAAAGAGCTTGTGATCGTCCCCGGCGCAAACCACGTGGACTTATACGACAACGCTGCAGGTAAGATCCCTTTTGCCAGGTTTGAACAGTTTTTCAAAACCAGCTTAAGGTAAAAACGCAGCTCAGAATCGTTTAAAAGCCACCTGTAATACTCAGGTGGCTTTGACTCTGGATCTATCCCGACATGATGTTACATAGAATCCTTATAATATCGCACTTCATTCTCACCCACTCTCATCGTTATTACATGAATAGCGTTTATTTCGTTTATGCCTGAAGAAGATCGGGCGCTATTCACAGGTCCTGATAATATTCATAATGCGTCATTAAACATCACAATAGATACAGGGGCGAGCCTGGCAGCAGAAGATAAATATTATGACAGGATACGCAATGGTATCCCGTCGATATTTCTACATTGTTCCGGTTTAATTGTTCCGATTTAACTTTTATAACCGATCAGCGTCAGTTAAGGCTTAAGGATAACCTTCGTCCATCCCTCATCGCGATCGTCAAAGTGCTTATATCCCTCAGGCGCCTCAGCAAGTGAAAGACGGTGTGAGATTATGCCGCCCGGGCTGGCTTTACCCTGATGGATCAGACGGGCCAG
>MIEI01000184.1 GCA_002095305.1 Pantoea brenneri | reverse complement strand
GCCGCCGTAAGCAGCAAAACAGGCATACCTTTACCTGCGGCACGAAGCATACGAATAATATCCCAGCCGTTTACATCCGGGAGCATGATATCCAGAATCAGTAAATCATATTCGGCTGTTATGGCGAGATGATATCCGGTCAGACCATTATCGGCGTGATCAACTACAAATCCCGCTTCAGTAAGCCCTTTACTGAGGTACTCACCAGTTTTTACTTCATCTTCAACGATCAGTATTTTCATCTTGCTCCCCTGGCTGACTACCCGTGCCATTCATTCTATTTAGCCTAAGCATGTAATCAACGGCTTACGTTAAAAATGACAGCATTGTCATTATCCAGTCACCTGGCAAACAGAGAGCATTCTGTAACATCCCCCTATCAATACTCTGGACTTCATTTGAACCATTTACCAGGCCTGCCTGGAAGAGAAGCGTTATGTTCAAATTAAAACTATTAAGCATCAGCATGATTTTTATACTGGCTGGCTGCGTTTCGCTGGCACCTGACTATCAGCGGCCGGCAGCGCCAGTACCACAGCAGTTTTCTTTGTCACGCAACAGCCTGACGCCAGCGGTAAATGGCTATCAGGATACGGGCTGGCGTATTTTTTTTGTCGATCCCCAGGTTACCCGGCTGATCGATGAAGCCCTGACAAACAACCGTGATTTGAGAATGGCCGCCCTGAAGGTTGAAGAGGCCCGGGCCCAGTTCAACGTCACGGATGCAGACCGTTATCCCCAGTTGAATGCCTCATCCGGGATCACCTACCGCGTTGGTCTGAAAGATGACAAGCCGACCGCACAGGAGTACGACGCGGGTCTGGAGCTCAGCTATGAACTCGATTTTTTCGGCAAGCTTAAGAACATGAGTGAAGCTGACCGCCAGAACTAT
>MIEI01000183.1 GCA_002095305.1 Pantoea brenneri | reverse complement strand
TGGGCGACATTCGTTATAATCCTGACGCCATTCACTGATGGTTTTCCTGGCATGGCTGATGTCGCTAAACCAGTGTTCATTCAGGCATTCATCGCGAAAGCGTCCGTTAAAACTCTCAATAAATCCGTTCTGTGTCGGTTTACCGGGCTGAATAAGCTGCAGCTCCACGCAATGCTCAAAGGCCCACTGGTCAAGTGCTCTACAGGTAAATTCCGGCCCCTGGTCAGTTCTTATCGTAGCCGGATAGCCGTGAAACAGCGCAATACTGTCCAGAATACGCGTGACCTGCACGCCTGAAATCCCAAAGGCAACAGTGACAGTCAGGCATTCCTTTGTGAAGTCATCGACGCAGGTAAGGCACTTGCTCCTGCGACCGGTGGCCAGTGCATCCATGACGAAATCCATTGACCAGGTCAGATTGGGCGCATCCGGGCGAAGCAGCGGAAGCCGCTCAGTCGCCAGACCCTTACGACGTCGTCTGCGCTTCACACTCAGGCCGTTAAGGTGATAAATGCGGTATACCCGCTTGTGGTTGACGTGAAGGCCCTCACGACGCAATAACTGCCAGATCCGGCGATAACCAAAGCGACGGCGTTCAAGCGCCAGCTCAGTGATGCGCAGAGGCAGCTGCGCGTCAGCAGCCGGACGCTGAGCTGAATAACGGCAGGTTGAAAGAGACAGACCTGCCAGCCTGCAGACACGACGTTGCGACAGACCGGCGACCTCACACATGACTTCCACGGCTTCCCGCTTCGGGTCTGTCGTCAGAACTTTCGACCCAGAGCCACCTGAAGCGCCTCCTTATCCAGCATGGCTTCGGCGAGCAGCTTCTTAAGGCGGGCGTTCTCCTCTTCAGGTGACTTAAGCCGCTTTACTTCAGGGACTTCCATGCCGCCAGACTTCTTGCGCCAGGTGCAGAAAGTAGCGTCTGAAATAGCATGCTTACGGCAGAGTTCTT
>MIEI01000182.1 GCA_002095305.1 Pantoea brenneri | reverse complement strand
TCAGCACTCAGCACCCAGCACCCAGCACCCAGCACCCAGCACCCAGCATTATGGCATTACGAGAAACGGTTTATGTAACGTTCACTGTAATCAGTAAAATCCACCGACAAAGCTTTGCAGCATGATGCGACCGGCAACGAAACTTGCTGAACGTTCACTGTAGTCAGTAACCGGGTGACTGTTGGCGATAATGCAGCAGGGAAATCCGGCAAACATTCACTGTAATCAGCAAATCTCAGCAGGCGTCAGGCTAACTGTTTAATCATTGAGCGCTGACTAACTGACTGGCTCTATTGCTGACAGAGATGAAGGGCGAGCAAAGCGTCAAACGTTCACTATAATCAGTAGCGCAGCATTATCCTGACAACTCAGCGTTCACTATAATCAGTAAAAAATACGCGCGTTGCTCGTAACGTTCACTGTAATCAGTAAACCACCTTCGACAGAACGGCGGGCTTAATCAAAGTGCATCAGACATGCAGACTGTCACCCGGCTGCCATCCCGCGTAATGCAGGCACCCAAAAGGCATACAGCGCCGTGTGTTGGCTTGACCTGTCTGACCTTTGAAACGAGACCTGAACTGAGCTTAGCGCTTCTGGCGTTGATTCTGAGGCATCAGATGTGGCCCCTGAACGAGAGCCGTAGACCTGTCGCTAACTTAAAGCGCTAAACCCAGCGAGCAGGATCCTCAGCCTTTGCCGTATGCCTTAAGCGCTATCCCAGCGTGCAGCATCCTCAGCCTTTGCCTCGTGCCTTAAGCGCCGAATCGACCAGCACAACCGCGGTTTTCCAGCCCGTGAGCTTGCCTGCTTATCGTGAGGCGTGAGCTTTCAATCCTGAGCCCTGACACTGACATGGATGCAAAACCGTGATGTCTTAACCTACGCTTTGAGCCTGAAAATTTAGCTCGTAGCTCGTAGCTCGTAGCTCGTAGCTCGTAGCTCGTAGCTCGTAGCTCGTAGCTCGTAGCTCGTA
>MIEI01000181.1 GCA_002095305.1 Pantoea brenneri | reverse complement strand
CTGACGATTATAGGCTTTGACGTTCGCCTGGCCGGTGCGGATTGACTGTCCTTTAAACCAGAAACTGCCGAAATCAAACGGCATCTTACCTTCTTTGGCAAGGTCTGATGCAGCTCCCGGATCCTGCGGGATAAACACGCCAACCACACCAATTCCCCCGGTTGCTTTGGTTGATGCAACGAGGCTGTTCATAGTGACCGAATTATCTTCATGGCCATGTTTGTTACAGCACTGATAGCCCACACATTCACAGCCACAGTCAGTGCCGCGTCCGTCAGTTAAGTCGAGAATTCGTCTGCACGGCTTCATCGCCGGTCGCATTGATGCCCGTCGCCCCCATTTTCTCTGCCAGCGCTAAACGGTCCTGGTGTGTATCCACTACAAATACCTGTGAAGCGCCTTTTATCATGGCTGAGTGTGCGGCCATCAGACCCACCGGCCCCGCGCCGTAAATGGCTACGCTTTCGCCAGGCTTTAATCCGGCGAGTTCTGTCGCATGCCAGCCGGTAGGGAAAATGTCAGAGAGCATCACATAATCATCTTCTTTTTCTACTGCGTCAGGCGGAAGCACCAGGCAGTTAAAGTCTGCAAAGGGGACCCGAAGCAGTTCCGCCTGACCACCCTCCCAGGAGCCCATTTCAGCAAAACCATAGGCCGCGCCCACAGTACCGGGATTGGTGGTGAGGCAAAAACCGGTCAGACCTTTTTCACAATTCTCGCAAAAACCGCATCCGACATTAAATGGCAGACAGACATAGTCACCGACCTTAACACGCTCCACTCCTGAGCCAATTTCAACCACCTCACCCAGGTTTTCGTGCCCCAAAATACGTCCCTGCTCAAAGCTGGTCCGACCCTCGTACATGTGCAAATCCGATCCACAAATATTGGTGGTGGTAATGCGGACAAGCACATCGGTGGGGCGAACAATTTTTGCATCCGGCACGTCTTTAACTTTTACATCATAGGGACCGTTGTAAATAACTGCTTTCATGATCTTCTCCTGCTTGC
>MIEI01000180.1 GCA_002095305.1 Pantoea brenneri | reverse complement strand
CGGGCGGCACTCGTTATAATCCTGACGCCATTCACTGATGGTTTTCCTGGCATGGCTGACGTCGCTGAACCAGTGTTCATTCAGGCATTCATCGCGAAAGCGCCCGTTAAAACTCTCAATAAATCCGTTCTGTGTCGGCTTGCCGGGCTGGATAAGCCGCAGCTCCACGCCATGCTCAAAGGCCCATTGATCGAGCGCGCGGCAGGTAAACTCCGGGCCCTGATCGGTTCTTATCGCAGCCGGATAGCCGCGAAACAGCGCAATGCTGTCCAGAATACGCGTGACCTGAACGCCTGAAATCCCGAATGCAACGGTGACCGTCAGGCACTCCTTCGTGAAGTCATCCACGCAGGTCAGGCACTTGATCCTGCGACCGGTGGCCAGCGCATCCATGACAAAATCCATCGACCAGGTCAGATTCGGCGCCGCCGGGCGGAGCAGCGGCAGACGTTCTGTCGCCAGCCCTTTGCGACGTCGTCTGCGTTTTACCCCCAGGCCACTGAGATGATAAAGCCGGTACACGCGCTTGTGATTAACATGAAGCCCTTCCCGGCGCAGCAGCTGCCAGATGCGGCGGTAGCCAAAACGCCTGCGCTCCAGTGCCAGTTCGGTGATGCGTCCGGTTAAATGCGCATCCGACGCGGGACGCTGCGCTTCGTAGCGGCAGGTCGACAGGGACAACCCTGTGAGCCTGCAGGCACGACGTTGCGACAGACCGGTCGCATCACATATCAACACCACGGCTTCCCGCTTCTGGTCTGTCGTCAGAACTTTCGGCCCAGGCCACCTGAAGCGCCTCCTTATCCAGCATGGCTTCGGCCAGCAGCTTCTTGAGTCGGGCGTTCTCTTCCTCAAGCGACTTCAGGCGCTTAACCTCAGGCACCTCCATACCACCATACTTTTTACGCCAGGTGTAAAAGGTGGCGTCGGAAATGGCATGCTTACGGCAGAGTTCGCGGGCAGAAACCCCGGCTTCAGCCTCGCGGAGAATACTGATGATCTGTTGGTCGGAAAAACGCTTCTTCATGGGGATGTCCTCATGTGGCTTATGAAGACATTACTAACA
>MIEI01000179.1 GCA_002095305.1 Pantoea brenneri | reverse complement strand
GCTGATGAGACAAAGCTCTTTCATCAGCTTTGTTGACCTGCCCCCAGGATTAGATACAACCTTCAGTTAGTAATGTCGGTTGGTTTTTGTTCATATTTCCTGTTTCGCCAGTCCGTTGCGAATTCAGCTGGTGTCTGGTAATCCAGCGATGAATGGGGACGGCACTCGTTATAATCCTGCCGCCAGTCATTAATTGTTTTCCGGGCATGAAGAATATCGCTGAACCAGTGTTCATTCAGACACTCATCGCGAAAGCGTCCTTTAAAACTCTCAATAAATCCGTTCTGCGTTGGCTTACCTGGCTGGATAAGCCGTAGTTCCACACCATGCTCAAAGGCCCATTGATCGAGTGCGCGGCAGGTAAATTCCGGGCCCTGATCGGTTCTTATTGTCGTAGGATAGCCCCGAAATAGCGCGATGCTGTCCAGAATACGCGTGACCTGAACGCCTGAAATACCAAAAGCAGCGGTGATCGTCAGACACTCCTTCGTGAAATCATCCACACAGGTCAGGCACTTGATCCTGCTACCGTTGGCCAGAGCGTCCATAACTAAATCCATCGACCATGTAAGGTTCGGCGCATCCGGGCGCAGAAGCGAAAACCGTTCGGTCGCCAGCCCTTTACGGCGTCGTCTGCGTTTTACGCTCAGTCCATTAAGGTGGTAAATACGGTATACCCGCTTGTGATTGACGTGAAGGCCCTCCCTACGCAGCAACTGCCAGATGCGCCGATAACCAAAACGTCTGCGTTCAAGCGCCAGCTCAGTAATACGCCCTGATAAATGGGCATCAGCCGCCGGTCGCTGAGCGTCATAGCGGCAGGTCGACAGGGACAAACCTATGAGTCTGCAGGCACGTCGTTGCGACAGACCGGTCGCATCACACATCAACACCATGACTTCGCGCTTCTGGTCTGTCGTCAGTACTTTCGCCCAAGAGCCACCTGAAGCGCCTCCTTATCCAGCGTGGCCTCGGCGAGCAGCTTCTTGAGTCTGGCGTTCTCTTCCTCAAGTGACTTCAGGCGCTTAACCCCATGCACCTCCATGCCGCCATACTTCTTACGCCAGGTATAAAACGTGGCGTCGGAAATGGCGTGCTTACGGCAGAGCTCAC
>MIEI01000178.1 GCA_002095305.1 Pantoea brenneri | reverse complement strand
CGCTTTGCTTCTGCCGATCGCGCGATCACGCAGCCGTCGTTATTCGAAACGACTACGATAGGCTTACCGCGCAGATCAGGCCTGAAAACGGTTTCGCATGAGGCATAAAAGTTGTTGGCATCGGCCAGCGCAAACATGCCTATTCTCCTGCCGGTCCGATGAATCCTACGCCGGCTACGTCAGTGAGGGCATAGGCAACCACACCCCATACAGGCAGTGCCTGGCTTACATCAAGCAGCGTTACAGTTTCGTCCGCGTCCAGCGCCTGCAGGGCGGGAACCGGATTAAGCAGCAGGCGCCTCACGTCAGCTCCCCGTCAAGTTCAGCCACGATAAGCTGACCGTGTGCGGGTATCAGCGCGCGATCGATGGCCAGTACGGACCCTTTAACAATACCGGCGTCGGGAAAATTACTGTCGCTGCGCATCAGATAGGTCGAGTAAGGGGAAAGATGCACAAGATCGCCCAGATTAAGGCGCGTTTCAGTGTAGTTCTGGGCCGGACTCTGAAAGGCCATGCAAATACTCCATTCTTTACAGCTTTTCAGCCTTGTAAGGTGAACCAGATAACGACCAGGTGTCCGTCTCGCGGGCGCATTTAATACTCCTGATATCAGTATACGTCGCTATCCTTACATCAACAGCAGGAGGTAACTATGTGTGGAAGATTTGCGCAGTACAGCAGCCGCGATGATTATTTTGATGCACTCGGCCTGACACCGGACGAAATCACATTCGATCCGGAACCTCTCGGGCGCTTTAACGTAGCACCAGGCACTAAAGTACTCCTTCTAAACGAACAGGAAGATTCACTGCGCCTCGATCCTGTGTACTGGGGCTACGGACCGGAATGGTGGGATAAGCAGCCACTTATCAACGCGCGCGGTGAGACAGCTGCGAGCGGCCGCATGTTTAAGCCTCACTGGAATCATGGCCGCGCTATCGTGCCTGCTGACGGCTGGTTCGAATGGCAGAAAGAAAGTGGTGAGAAGCAGCCATTCTTTATTTTTCACAAAAAGAAGGAGCCTCTTTATTTTGCCGCAATCGGCAGGCAGCCGTACGGGCAGGATCACGGCAAAGAGGGCTTCGTGATTGTCACCTCAGCCAGCAATCAGGGCATGGTCGATATACATGACAGGCGGCCGCTGGTGATTACGCCTGATGCCGTTCGTG
>MIEI01000177.1 GCA_002095305.1 Pantoea brenneri | reverse complement strand
ACAGTAACGCTGAAATGCTGTATAGATTCCAGAGATAGCTGCATCCGCTCCAAGCTGTTGTGTGAGATGAACCAAGCAATCTAAAACATCTTCAACTCTTGAATCTAGTTCAGGAAGCGTTTTTTCAAAGGCAATTAAAATAGTAAATAAATTTCTTCCACAGGAGTTTTTATCAACGCCTTTAACTATTTTCACGATATCAATTATATTAGAGTTATTTAGTTCAGTTAGCGCTGCTGCTAAATATTTTTCTTTAGAGTTTATTTCTTGAACATATAAATCGCTTATCAGAGCAAGCAGATCTCCTTCCGTTTCACATGCAGTTAGCAACCTAGCCCTTGTTTCCTCTAACGACATTTCCCTGACCTCACAAAACTGAAATTAATTAGTATGTACAATGAAAGAAAAGAAGAAATAGATCAAATGGTAATCGCACCATTTTAACGGTAGCCATAAGTAGAACCAGTTCATATGATGAATGTGCTGTAAAATTAATTATTGACAACATTAGCGCCTTAAAACTTCATGTTAAGCATAGTGGCTCAGGTAGCTTTCGTCATCTTGGCTAATGTGATCACCCTCAGTGCACACTAGTGTACATTCCACTTAAAAACCATTCACCACCTAAAGCAATGAATTTAATGCATAAAAACCAAAAGTGAACAGTGTGAACACTTTTCCCTGAAATCATTTTATTTTGGATTTAGTGCCAGGCATTCGTTAGCATTGCCCTGCCGTTCCGGGGTATGAGATCCAATAATTGGTACACGTTTAGGTACACGGAACAAAGTTGAATTAGATAAAAAAGCCTAAATACATGAGTTTGCGAGTTTTGTTCAGATTCCGCCAGCCCTCCAAAATTCTTTCGCGGCGATACAAGAATTGTCCGCTGAAGTCCTGAAAGCCCGCACGGCGCAAGCCTTGCGGGCTTTTTTGTGCCCTCAATTTGTCCCGCGAAGTCCGAAGAGAACTAATTAAATCCGAACCTTTTAGGCCCATTGATAGGCCCAACGAAAAGCTCTATTGTTTTCGTTGGGCCTAAACGCATGGAGACTCCCCATGGCAAGAAAAACCAAGCCGTTAACCGATACGGAAATCAAAGCCGCCAAACCTAAAGATGTCGATTACCAGCTATATGATGGTGACGGGTGTAGTGGTCAACAAAAACTTG
>MIEI01000176.1 GCA_002095305.1 Pantoea brenneri | reverse complement strand
TAAAGCCTCATTGATAACAGCGTAGAATTAAATTATTCCGAAGCAGTGCTGATAGTACGATTTAACATCAAATGATAAGGTCATGTTACCCGGACTTTTGTAAACAGGAGCGTATGTGAACATTTCAGAGAAGCAGGAGTGGCATAAGGATAACTATCTTGTAAGTACAGACAGGAAAAAACTGGATGTGCAGGCCATCCATCGCTATCTGACGAGGTCGACCTGGGCTAAAGAGATTGATCTGGCTACTGTCAATGTATCAATCGAAAACAGCCTTAATTTTGGCGTTTATCATGATAAAACCCAGATAGGTTTCGCGCGTTTGATAACAAATTACGCTACGTTCGCTTACCTTTGTGATGTTTATATTCTGGAGAAATATCAGGGAGAGGGGCTGGGAAGATGGGTGATGCAGTGTATTCATCATCATCCTGTCTTTGAGCAGCTTCGTAGAATTATGTTGTTTACAACGACAGCTCCCTGGCTCTATGAAAAATTTGGCTACGAACCTGTTAATCGGAAAAACTACGCATGGAGCATTACCCGGCCTGATATTTATAACCACGAAAAAAAACCTGACTAACCTGCGCTCATACTCATCTCCAGGCTGGCGTATTAGCTCCTGAGTTTGCATAGTCCGCTTCTGGCACAAAGCGACCTTTGTCATGAATCCTGACTCACTGTCTGAGGCAGGAGCAGGCCCGCTGAATGCGGCTTTAGCGGCAGGAAGCGTTAGATAACGTTGAGCTGAACGGCGCCGTAAGCCCGGCTCCGCCGGTTATATTCTGATATATGGCGCTCCCCATTCCTGTCAGTGTATCGAATCTCACAGGTGAACCAGCCGCAGACTGCTTCCATAGGCTGCAGGTTAAAACGTTTGCTTACTTTCTGAATCATGAGGGCTTTTCTGGTGGCCCAATATCCGGTTAACGATAACTTTCAGAAAATGAACCCTGCCTCTCTGGGATGATTAGGATTAACTAATCATCTTATGGAATTGTAAAATCCCGTATGAAATTAAAAAATCTGTTCGGGATTGCCGTTTTATTAAGGCTGCACTGCAGTCAATTAAAGAGAGGGAGACTGAATATGCGTGTTCGCCTGACCACTGAAAACGATGCTATATCCCTGATTACTATCGACATTATTGCCCAGAGCCAGCCAAAAGGTGCGGCGCAAATCCGCATCTGGTGTGCCTGGTCTGTCTGTTATATTGCCGAACAGCAGGGAATAGCGATGGGATATGGCGTGCTGAACTACCATTTCTTCGGCTACGGCTTTATTGAAATGCTGATGGTAGGGGAACACTACCGCCGCAGGGGTATCGGTCTGGCGTTGATTGCAGCATTGAAGTCCCGCTGCCAGCACCCGAAGCTGTTCACCTCCACCCA
>MIEI01000175.1 GCA_002095305.1 Pantoea brenneri | reverse complement strand
GAACAGTCCTATGCTTTCGTTGAGCAACAGCTCGTGACCGGGAGTACGAACGTTCTGGCACTTGAACAGGCGAGAGGACAAATCGAAAGTACCCGCGCCGAAATAGCCAAACGAGAAGGCGATCTGGCTCAGGCAAACAATGCCCTGCAACTGGTGCTGGGAACGTACCGCGCACTTCCGTCAGAAAAAGGGATGAAAGGCGGGGAGATCGCACCAGTAAAATTGCCACCAAATCTATCTTCACAAATTTTGCTGCAGCGACCGGATATTATGGAAGCGGAATATCAGCTGAAAGCGGCTGATGCCAATATTGGCGCAGCGCGAGCGGCCTTTTTCCCCTCCATTACCCTGACCAGTGGTCTTTCCGCAAGCAGTACGGAGCTGTCAAGCCTGTTTACGTCAGGAAGTGGAATGTGGAATTTTATCCCTAAAATTGAAATTCCTATTTTTAATGCTGGCAGGAATAAAGCCAATCTGAAGCTGGCTGAAATTCGCCAGCAACAATCGGTGGTTAATTACGAACAAAAAATTCAGTCAGCCTTTAAGGATGTTTCCGACACGCTTGCGCTGCGCGACAGCCTTAGCCAGCAACTTGAGTCACAGCAGCGTTATCTTGATTCACTTCAGATAACTCTCCAGCGTGCCAGAGGATTATATGCAAGTGGTGCTGTCAGTTACATCGAAGTGCTGGATGCAGAACGTTCCCTCTTCGCTACGCAGCAAACCATTCTCGATCTTACCTATTCCCGACAGGTTAACGAAATTAATCTGTTTACCGCGCTGGGTGGCGGTTGGGTAGAGTAAATTTATTTAATTAATCAGGAAATTAAAAATGCGTAATTCACTTAAAGCCGTTTTATTTGGTGCCTTCTCTGTCATGTTTTCTGCCGGTCTTCATGCTGAAACACATCAGCATGGCGATATGAATGCTGCCAGTGATGCTTCGGTACAGCAGGTTATCAAGGGCACCGGTGTCGTTAAAGACATTGATATGAATAGTAAAAAGATTACCATTTCGCACGAAGCAATCCCTGCTGTGGGCTGGCCTGCAATGACCATGCGCTTCACTTTTGTTAATGCAGACGACGCTATCAATGCCCTGAAAACCGGCAACCATGTCGATTTCTCGTTTATTCAGCAGGGCAATATCTCCTTACTCAAAAGCATTAACGTTACGCAATCCTGATTATCAGTCCGGAGCGAATACATCCAGTGCGCCTGAACATTCATTAAGGGATTACTGTGAATGAATGATCGGGCGCATATGCCAGGTGTTTTGATTTTTCAGCGAGAAATTGTATGGCTTCTTTAAAGATAAAATATGCTGCAATAATTATCAGCAGCCTCATAGCAGGAGGGCTGATATCGGTTACTGCCTGGCAGTATGTAAACTCATCACAAAAAACAGTACAAACCGAACAAAAGGCACCGG
>MIEI01000174.1 GCA_002095305.1 Pantoea brenneri | reverse complement strand
CAACAGTCTTATGCTTTCGTTGAGCAACAGCTGGTGACCGGGAGTACGAACGTTCTGGCGCTTGAACAGGCCAGGGGACAAATCGAAAGTACCCGCGCTGAGATAGCCAAACGAGAAGGCGATCTGGCGCAGGCAAACAATGCCCTGCGACTGCTGGTGGGAACCTACCGCGCACTTCCGTCAGAAAAAACGATGAAAGGTGGTGAGATCGCACCAGTAAAACTGCCACCAAACCTGTCGTCACAAATTTTACTGCAGCGCCCGGATATCATGGAAGCGGAATACCAGCTCAAAGCAGCTGATGCCAATATTGGCGCAGCGCGAGCGGCGTTTTTCCCATCTATTACCCTGACCAGTAGTCTTTCCGCAAGCAGTACGGAGCTGTCCAGCCTCTTTACGCCAGGAAGCGGAATGTGGAATTTTATTCCCAAAATTGAAATTCCTGTTTTTAATGCTGGCAGGAACAAAGCCAATTTGAAATTGGCCGAAATTCGCCAGCAACAGTCGGTGGTTAACTACGAACAAAAAATTCAGTCCGCCTTTAAGGATGTATCCGATACGCTTGCGCTGCGGGACAGCCTTAACCAGCAACTTGAGGCACAGCAGCGTTATCTCGATTCACTTCAGATAACCCTCCAGCGTGCCAGAGGATTATATTCAAGTGGTGCTGTCAGCTACATTGAAGTGCTGGACGCAGAACGCTCCCTGTTCACGACACAGCAAACCATTCTCGATCTTACATATTCCCGGCAGGTTAACGAAATCAATCTATTCACCGCACTGGGTGGCGGTTGGGTACAGTAAATTTATTTAATTAATCAGGAAATAAAAAATGCGTAATTCACTTAAAGCCGTTTTATTGGGCGCCTTCTCTGTCATGTTTTCTGCCGGTCTTCATGCTGAAATACATCACCATGGCGATATGAATGCTGCCAGTGATGCTTCGTCACAGCAAATTATTAATAGCAACGGTGTCGTTAAAGACATTGATATGAACAGTAAAAAAATCACCATTTCGCACGAAGCTATCCCTGAGGTGGGCTGGCCTGCAATGACCATGCGCTTCACCTTTATGAATGCAGACGACACCATTAATGCGCTGAAAACCGGTAACCACGTTGATTTCTCGTTTATTCAGCAGGGAAATATCTCCTTACTCAAAAGCATTAACGTTACGCAATCCTGACTGTCAGCCCGGAGCGAATACATCCAGTGTGCCTGAACATTTAAAAAGAGATTTCTGTGAATTAATGATCAGGCGCATATGTCAGGTGTTTTGATTTTTCAGCGAGAAATTGTATGGCTTCTTTAAAGATAAAATATGCTGCAATAATTATCAGCAGCCTGATAGCAGGAGGGCTGATATCGGTTACTGCCTTGCAGTATATAAACCCAGGAAAAAAAACAGTACAAACGGAACAAAAGGCACCCG
>MIEI01000173.1 GCA_002095305.1 Pantoea brenneri | reverse complement strand
GCCCTTCCAACCTTCAAACCTCAAAAAGGAACATGGGTCACTGAGGGTACTGCTGCTCCGCAAATAAGTACTAATAGATTGGAAGTTCTGGAAGGCGGAGGCTATCAAGGACTGATAAGTATCAAGGAATTAGCAAAATCCACGATAATTAGAACAGACAGAGTGAGTTTCTAATAATATGAATATACAAAAAGCTATTGAAATTTTAATTGAACTGATCGACTTAGTAGAAAGGAAAAATAAATCACAAGGAAAGGAATTGTACAAGTCAGCATTGGATGTTTTAAAAAATGAAAATTGTTCAAATATTGATTTAGAGCTTTTGTACAGGAATTTTTGTGGGTATCTGGCTCATGGTGAGTTTGATGAAGAAGAATATCAGAAGGTGTTGCAACTGATCAGTATTTTAAATAAATAAAATCTCATTTACTCATCGCTGTCACTACCCTGATGAGGGTGACCGGGCCTGAGTAAAGTATCGCAGTATCTGCCGCTGTCGGACACCGAGTGGAGCCAGCAGGGCGAACTGGCGTGGGAGTATGACGCGCTGGGCAACTGTACTGCCCTGACGCTGCCGGATGGCCGCAACCTGAAGCAGCTTTATTATGGTAGCGGCCATCTGCTGAGCATCGCATTAGACAACCTGCCGGTCACGGAATTTACCCGTGACACACTGCATCGGGAACTCAGCCGGACGCAGGGCGGCCTGACCATGCGCAGTGAGTATGACCGCTTAGGCAGACTGCGCCGCCGTGACGTGTTTAAGGGTGACTCACAGCGACCTGCACCGCGCGTCTGGTCCCGCCGGCGTGACTTCGATTACGGCAACAACCTGATCCGTGAAGAGCGCGACGATAATCCGTTCAGCCAGACATTATGGAACTACGATAACGCCGGCCGGCAGTTGTCTCAGGACGGCGCGCAGCCGGGCAATGAACAGTGGCGCTGGGATAGCGCAGGCAACCCGCTGGATCGCTATAGTGCCGCTCATGTGATGCATAACCGCGTCACCGGACTGAACGGTATCCGCTGGCAGTACGATATCCATGGCCGTACCACTGAGAAAGATGACGGGCACATCCGCTGGCGTTATCGCTACGATGGTGAGCATCGCCTGACGGATGTCATCAGCGAGCCACGTGAACGCAATAAGCCGCGCACTAAGGTGAGTTTTCGCTACGATCCGCTGGGACGCCGCATCAGTAAAACCAGCCAGCAGCTGTTACAAGGCAGGCCATCTGGCAACGCCGTCACGACGCGCTTTGTGTGGGAAGGCTACCCCAACATCGATGTTTATGAGAATACCGTTATAAAAAAGGGACGATACTTTATGCCAGCCATTCTAATGGAGAGCAGTTACCTGCTTCCGTTGGGCGGTAAAGTTCCATTGAAATGGCATGACCCGCCTTTTGTCAGCAGAAGGCGATGGTCCCGAAGAGCGTTTGTTGCAGGAGAGTGGACGTCTGAGAAAAAAGAACCGCCAGATAAAATGCAAAAAGCCCGCTCAGA
>MIEI01000172.1 GCA_002095305.1 Pantoea brenneri | reverse complement strand
TAACGACGGGGACTTACATGCCGCCAGACTTCCTGCACCTGGTGTAAGCGGTGGGTCTGAAATATCTTATTTGCGGCTGAGTTCCCGAGTTGAAACTCCGCCTTTAGCTTTGCGGAGGAAACTGATGATCTGTTCGTCGCAAAATTGCTTCCTGATGGAGATGTCCTCACATTGCTAATGAAGACATGACTAACATCGGGATGTATTAATCAACAGGGAGCAGATTAATTCTATAATGAGTATTTAAAGACGCATCAGGAAGCCTCTATAAGCAACTTCAGAGAAGTCGTGAAAGGATGCATACAAGAAAATAACTCAATACAGCCCCGAAAAGGGGCTTTTTAGTGCCAGCAATATCTGATTTGAATAGCATGGACTTGTTCAGATACTATCAAACATACCTTAACAAAATAGAGTCAGGGAATGGACGCTTCAAATATCGCTCAAGGCATCTGGATAGTATAACAGGCCTTCCACAGAGCCTGTACTATGGTGCTAAACGTACATATATAAGTACCGGTGCAGTGGGGTATGACCGTAAGTTGCGTAACGACCGTGAAAACGAACGTTTTTATCAGGTGGTCAAATTACTTATTAGCAATGAAGAACCCTTACGCAGATTAGTTACGGTTGTAATTACCGAGTTTTACAGGAAACTTGACGCTCAAGGTAAGGAAGCTATCCACAATCAACTGGCCTATGGTGCCGGACGGATAGGGGGGCGACTGGGCGGTCAGGTTTTTGTGTCACAAACAATAGCGATGGCAATTATCAAGAACTCCCGTAGTCGTTACGCCTATAAAACCCTGTACCGTTTCGGTGCTAGCTTCACTATCTCAACTGCTTTATGGCAAGGACTCATTGAGGAAGCCGCACTGGGAAGCCGCAGGTTAGAGAACCACTACAATGTCATATACTGGAAGGTACAGCCGCAAGGGCTTGACATGATCTATTTTGTCGTTGAAGAGCAGCTTAAACCTTATCTGGATTATATCAGTAGTCACTCTCAGACCTGTCGAAGGATCAATAATGAAATTTGTAAAATGGCTGGGTAAACTTTCGGCACACCTAATCGAAGGAACGGTTACAGCAGTTATGAGTTTCGTTGCTCTCGCTTCACTATTTGTGTTCGATAGTCTGGCATTGAAACTTGGTGGCTTCTTTGGATCTGCCTGATGGGATATGGGGCCGCTTATTTCCTTGGTAAAGCCAGAGGTGAGCATAAGGAATGACGGTTACAGTAGATTGACCTATCCCCCATAGTTACCGTCCAGATAGCAACTATAGGGTTTATGCAGATCTACCATCACATTCCCGATGACACTACCACAATCATAGACGGCATACCGATCGGCTATAATTACTCACGATCCGACACAGTTCTCATAGCGTACATCCAGCATGGCTATTACAATCTTCCTGCTCACTATGCCTGCTATTGCCGAGGCAACAGCGTAATAAGACGTGGTGCTGGAACTAAATAATTCTTCCTTTACTCATTTGCGTCCGGGCAGTGAACCTAACTGCCGGGCGATCGCTGAAGCGGTGCGTGACGCA
>MIEI01000171.1 GCA_002095305.1 Pantoea brenneri | reverse complement strand
CGCCAGGGCAGGAGCCGAAGGGGGCCATGCCCGGGACCCTGATGTTGAGGTTTAGTCAGTAAAGGCAGTAATCGGACAATGATCTGCACAACCGGCACCGGCATACAGACAACTCTCAGACAGCGGACATCTGTTGCAGGCTACAGAGAACGCGTAAGGGGAGAACCGGTGCGTCAGCACCGGGTTTTGCCTGGCCCGCAGGGCCTGCAGGGTTTGCGCCCTGCTCGGCACGGATTCTGCGGCCGTTTCACGACTGAAATTTTCATCGGCGCAGAGAAGCAGCCCGCAAAATTACTGTCCGCCAGTGCTGGCTGAAGGCCCGGGATTTTCTGTCCCGGGCCCCCATTTACCTCAGCTCATTGATTCAATCTGATCGCCCCCTTCAATGATCTCTGTCTCATCCGGACGAAAGCCGGGATGCATGTAGCGTTTGAGTGCATCAGCAACTTCAGGGCTGTCCTGCCAGACGGCATGAACGCCGGTCAGATCCAGCATGGCGGCCTGGCGGCGTAACTGGCGAGCGGTTTCATAGTTGTCCCAGCCGGATTCAAGGGCTGCCTGACTTAGCAGTTCTGCTTTCTGTGCGGCAATACGCTCTGACGCAGCAGGATCGGCTTCCGGCACTGACCATTCCAGCGTGCGGGCATTACCCCGCAGCACGACCCGGTTTGCCAGGTCAGTGATGACAGCAATTTCAGGTGAAAAGCCGATCGGCCCCATATCGCGCCCGAAATCCTCATCCCAGTAATCCTCGCCGGTGTCACGCATTTTCCAGTCGCCCGTCTGGTCAGCCGTAACCAGCAACTCCATCGCCTCCTGGATGGTATCAGCCCGGCCCAGGCAGACTTCCCTTTCCTGCCAGTACGTGCCGAAATTCTGATCATCTTCGTGGAATTCCATGCGGCCACATACGGTGACGCCAAAAGGGCGGGCGCTCTCGATATATGACTGACGCACAGCCTCCCGGCGTTCCGGAGCATCAGCCTGCAGCCATGCCAGGTCCAGCCCTTTCCACGCTTCAGGATACAGTCCGATGGCCAGCGACCGGACGGACGACGCCAGCTCATACCCGGACGGCGTGACAATATCTCCCATGGCGATCATCGTGGTGACAAACTCAGCCGCGTACTGCAGGTCATCGAAGAGGTCTTCAGCTTCAACACCCAGCGCCTTCATGGCGCGGTGCTTCATCAGATCGCCTTCCAGCTTCGCCAGGCTTAACCGGCGGTTTGTGCGCACGGACAGGTGCACGTCGAAGTTTTGTTTTACCCATGTTTCGGTAGATTCAGAAGCGGCGGTTTTGACGTTGTGGGTGTTCATGCTGGTTCTCCTCTGTCGGTTGCTGTTGACCATGTTTCGGTGAGTTCATCGCGGCAGAGGGCAAAGGAGCAACGGCAGACGGGCGAACGCGGGGGCGTCACCGGAGGCCGCAGCGCAAGCGAGCCGGCCTTATGGCGAGTGCGAACGGGCGAGGAACGGCGAAGCGAACCCTTGCGGGCGAACGGATGACGGTGCTACGACCAGCCCTCCGCGGGGAACCACCGGAACAGAACAGCCGCACGGAAATGAAATGAGCATGAACACCTCCGGCACGGCGGAACGGCGTGACGCCTTTAAAGGGCGCAGCGCGCCCGGTGAACGCACCGGCGACAGCCGGTTGCAGCCGTTGACCTCAGCCATCAGACT
>MIEI01000170.1 GCA_002095305.1 Pantoea brenneri | reverse complement strand
CATCATGGGGTCGCCTCAGAAAACGGAAAATAAAGCACGCTAAGCCCTTACTTACCCAGATGTTTGACTGTTCGTGGCACTTTCACCATGGCAATTGCAATTGCCCAACCCTTGCAAAATGCCGCACGCCTCTACAGATCGAGAGCCAGAACACTTCTCGCGCAAATCAACCAAGTGCCGTTTTAACTGCAACAGCGCGGACACACGCATTTCCACCTGTTGAATATGGGCCTCCAGCAGCGTGTTGACCTCCCCACAGTCCTGCATCGGGTTGTCTCGCAGACCCAGCAATGCGCGAATCTCGCTCAACGTCATGTCGAGCGAACGGCAATGACGGATGAATTGCAAGCGCTCAATGGGGTCCGTTTGGAAAACGGAAATTATCCCACGCTAAGACTGTTTTTTGTACAATTCGGTATCGACTGTGCGTAATGGCCGATATTTCCCGGACCCCAGCTTAAGATTATTACGCCAGACGTAATCGCCACTCAGATTGATATGTTCCCAGCCCAGAGGAGAAAGATGAGATACCAGTTGCTCATTAATCGGGATGCCTTTTCGTTTCAGTGCCTCAATGGCTCTTTCTATATATACCGTGTTCACTGCCTGGCGCTCGGAGGAGTTGATCTGACAAGCGCTGCCGGGAGAATGACCATGCAGGTTATTTCCGCCGTAGCGGAATTTGAACGGGATTTGCTTCTTGAGCGTACACACTCTGGTATTGCACGAGCCAAAGCATCAGGAAAACGTTTTGGCCGACCGCCAGCGCTGAACGAAGATCAAAAAAAGGCTGCGATGGAACGCCTCAGTGAGGGAAGCAGTGTCAGCGCAGTTGCCCGTGAATTTAACACCACCCGGCAAACCATTCTCAGAGTGAAAGCAGCATTCAGCACCTGAGCTACACCGATTACCTGACTCGTCAGTGGCTCTTGCTACAGTTCTTTTCTTAAAAGCGCTTTTCAGTGACTACGGAAGAATATCCAGTGCCGTCATCTTTCTATATTACTGTCTTGATTGTATTTTCAGACTAGAAGCGCTTTTTGACCTGCGATACTACCAGGACAAAAGCGAGCAGCTTGTAAGAGTCGCAGCGACCGTCGATATCGACGGTCGCTGGAGTCATAGCTGCTATGACCATGCTACTACCAACAACTGTCGTAATGATTTGAATTCATCATACCGCGACCATAATGTCCCCTCATCATTCCGCGATCAGGATAATAACCGCCAAAAGCTTCAAGTTTGCTACGCATTTCCGAGCGGGCGGCATAAATTTTTGCGTTGAGTTCCCCTATTTCTCTAATGAGAGACTGTGCTTTTTCTGTGTCCTGGGATGTTCCGCCGTAGGTAATACTGTCAAATTCTGCTTGTTTTATAATGAGTTGTTGTTGTAATGGTGATATTGTTTTTTCATACTCGCTGTAAATTTTATTCACTGAAATTTGTTGATCCGGGGTCATGCCCTGGTATCCGTTTATTGGTCCCTGAGCATTAGCACTTCCATATATTCCCAGTATGGAAACGGCTACTAGCGTGAGCGCTGCCATCAGGGCTTTGGTTGAATAAATGAATCTCATAAAATCACTCCTATAAAGTTAACTACAAAGAATTTCCTTTAATTCATTAGCAATCCTACGACTGAATACTCAGGAGGCTGCCCCATCCCCACGAATACGGCCATCAACAGGC
>MIEI01000169.1 GCA_002095305.1 Pantoea brenneri | reverse complement strand
ATCAGACAATCTGTGTGGACACTGCGCCGGAAGGTATCTTCAGGTAAGGAGGTGATCCAACCGCAGGTTCCCCTACGGTTACCTTGTTACGACTTCACCCCAGTCATGAATCACAAAGTGGTAAGCGCCCTCCCGAAGGTTAAGCTACCTACTTCTTTTGCAACCCACTCCCATGGTGTGACGGGCGGTGTGTACAAGGCCCGGGAACGTATTCACCGTGGCATTCTGATCCACGATTACTAGCGATTCCGACTTCACGGAGTCGAGTTGCAGACTCCGATCCGGACTACGACGCACTTTGTGAGGTCCGCTTGCTCTCGCGAGGTCGCTTCTCTTTGTATGCGCCATTGTAGCACGTGTGTAGCCCTACTCGTAAGGGCCATGATGACTTGACGTCATCCCCACCTTCCTCCGGTTTATCACCGGCAGTCTCCTTTGAGTTCCCGACCGAATCGCTGGCAACAAAGGATAAGGGTTGCGCTCGTTGCGGGACTTAACCCAACATTTCACAACACGAGCTGACGACAGCCATGCAGCACCTGTCTCAGCGTTCCCGAAGGCACCAATCCATCTCTGGAAAGTTCGCTGGATGTCAAGAGTAGGTAAGGTTCTTCGCGTTGCATCGAATTAAACCACATGCTCCACCGCTTGTGCGGGCCCCCGTCAATTCATTTGAGTTTTAACCTTGCGGCCGTACTCCCCAGGCGGTCGACTTAACGCGTTAGCTCCGGAAGCCACTCCTCAAGGGAACAACCTCCAAGTCGACATCGTTTACGGCGTGGACTACCAGGGTATCTAATCCTGTTTGCTCCCCACGCTTTCGCACCTGAGCGTCAGTCTTTGTCCAGGGGGCCGCCTTCGCCACCGGTATTCCTCCAGATCTCTACGCATTTCACCGCTACACCTGGAATTCTACCCCCCTCTACAAGACTCAAGCCTGCCAGTTTCAAATGCAGTTCCCAGGTTAAGCCCGGGGATTTCACATCTGACTTAACAGACCGCCTGCGTGCGCTTTACGCCCAGTAATTCCGATTAACGCTTGCACCCTCCGTATTACCGCGGCTGCTGGCACGGAGTTAGCCGGTGCTTCTTCTGCGGGTAACGTCAATCGACGCGGTTATTAACCACATCGCCTTCCTCCCCGCTGAAAGTACTTTACAACCCGAAGGCCTTCTTCATACACGCGGCATGGCTGCATCAGGCTTGCGCCCATTGTGCAATATTCCCCACTGCTGCCTCCCGTAGGAGTCTGGACCGTGTCTCAGTTCCAGTGTGGCTGGTCATCCTCTCAGACCAGCTAGGGATCGTCGCCTAGGTGGGCCATTACCCCGCCTACTAGCTAATCCCATCTGGGTTCATCCGATAGTGAGAGGCCCGAAGGTCCCCCTCTTTGGTCTTGCGACGTTATGCGGTATTAGCCACCGTTTCCAGTGGTTATCCCCCTCTATCGGGCAGATCCCCAGACATTACTCACCCGTCCGCCACTCGTCACCCAAGAGCAAGCTCCCTGTGCTACCGTCCGACTTGCATGTGTTAGGCCTGCCGCCAGCGTTCAATCTGAGCCATGATCAAACTCTTCAATTTAAGTTTGATTTGCTTAAACAAGTTAAGCGGTGCTCATCTGTAAAACGTCATAATGAATTTCATTATGTGTTCACTCGTGAGACTTGATATTTTTTACGTCCGGAGACGCTGATATCAATCCTGCGAGTGCCCACACAGATTGTCTGATAAATTGTTAAAGAGCAGTGC
>MIEI01000168.1 GCA_002095305.1 Pantoea brenneri | reverse complement strand
CCGAGGGTGAATTAACGACACTGAAAAAAATTCAGCATTTCGATTGATAACGATCCGGTGCTTTGGGCCAGATTAAGCAGAGCATTGAGATAATTAAATCGAGCTTCCGCCTGATCTTTCAGCGCGCTGTAATATTTTTGCTGAGCATCCATTTCGTCGTTAACCGTGCGAAAACCCATCTCGCGGCCATATTTCACCGAGACGACTTTTTCCCACGCCGATGAAACTGCATTTTTTTCAGCGTTGATCAGCGCTTTGCCATTAGTGAGACTAAGCCAGGCGGAACGTGTTTCCTGCACCGCTTTGCGCTGGGCTTCAATAATGCTGAATCGCGAGGACTCGCGGCGGTAGGCCGCCTCAAAGGATTGTGACAATTGACTGCCGCCGGCAAACAGCGGCACAGAGACGTTTACTCCATATTGCAGGTTATTCGTTTTCGAGTTAGTACCGAAAATAGCGTCATAGAGGAAGTTCTGATCATTATCGTTGCGGCTCCAGTTGGTGCCATAGCTGGCATAAAGCGACACCACTGGCAGGTGCGCCGCATCGGCGGCCAGCACATCGGCATCCGCCTGATCGTGCTGGAACATGGCAACTTTAATATCGTTGTTACGCTGCTGACTGGCGCTGATCGCTTCAGATAAGGTGGAATAGGGGGCGGCGTTAAGGCACTGAAAGTTAACCGGCTCCAGCGTATCCGGATTAACGCCTGACAGCCGCCGCACTGCTTCACCTGCCAGTAACAACTGATTGCTGGCTTCGATCTGTTTCGCCTGTGCGATAGCGTAGTTCGCTTTCGCCTCATCTACCTCGGTACGGGTGTTCTGGCCGTTGTTCAAACCGGCCTGCAGCTTTTCCATCTGCTGCTTGAAGTTATGACTTGCCGCTTGCGCGGCCTGTAAAACTTCCTGCTGATACAGCACGGTAAAATAGGCATTAGCACCGTGCCCAGCAGTTTTTCTTCAGCCTGACGGGCCTGAGCGTCGGCGGTATTGGCGATCGCCGCGCCTTTTCGCCAGCCCGCATATTTGCTCATGTCAAACAGCGGTTGTCTGACGCGAACATTATAATTATGCGATGTCACGCCACTCTGGTATTTCTTGTCCGGCTGCTCCTGACGATCCCAGCTTCCTTCAAGCGAGAGTGTCGGCAGCATTCCTGACATTCCCTGCCAGTATTTCTGTTTATCGGCTTCGCTGGTTTGCTTACTGGCCTGTAATGCCGAATCGTAATTTAACGCCGCCTGCGCGGCTTGTTGTAAATTTGCGGCGTGCGTATAAGCCGGCATGCAGATAACGGCCAGCACAAATCTGTTTAAGTAATAAGTTTTCATATTATTCGCTGTTTCATACAGTAAAAATGCCTGGGTTAAATTAATTCCTGGGCAAAAACATATTTGATCAACTCGGTATTGGAGTGCAGGTGAAGCTTTCTCATTGCATTATATTTTTGCGTGGCAATGGTGCTGACGCTGCGCTTTCGTATTTTGGCAATATCCATCAGGCTATGCCCCATCGCGAATAATCGAATGATTTCGTTTTCTGACGGCGATAGCAGACTGTTGGTTGTGCCTGTTTTCATCTCATGGGCCAGGCATTTCATTTTTTCAGAATAATAAATCCCTTTGTTGGATGAGCATATCCACCTGAAAGCATCGACCAGTTGCCTGCAGTCATCCCGTTTACTCACAATGCCGATGACGGGTATCTGCAAAAGCTTGTTTAATACCGCCTGGCTGTTCTGCGCAGTAAAGATAATAATGTTCAGCTCAGGTAGCTGCTTATGGATCTCCTCAATTTTCTTCACGCCATTTAAATCATAGCGTTCAAAATTAAAATCGGTAATCAGGATATCGGGTGTGTCCTCCTTAAGATGTAAAAGGC
>MIEI01000167.1 GCA_002095305.1 Pantoea brenneri | reverse complement strand
GAAAGGTGCTGTTGCTCATAAACAACGTACTGGCCCAGCGCTCAGCAGGGTCATGGATAGACGGGGCGGATAAAAACGCCTGACAGAGCGTCAGCAGAGCCGGATGCTGCGGCAGCGGAATATCAAATTCGCGAACCGGCATTGCTGCCAGTTCCAGTATTATCAAATCTACCAGCGCCCGATCGCGTGCGCTGTCGTATCGCGGTGGCAAATCTACGGCTTCAAGCAATAACTGACGTAGCAATGGCGATACGCTGATAACTTCACAGCGATGGTGTTTAATCAAACCCGTCACAAATGCTGGTTCAATATACAAGCTGCGCGTGGTTACGCCCACAAACCTGACGGCGTGCGGGGTTTCGGAGGGGATCCATACTGCATGTTGTGGGGGAACAACCCACTCTCCGTCACAGGTTGAGACATACATCAGGCCCGTGGCGCCATACAGCAGCTGCGCACGACGATGCTGATGTTGTGGCAGTATAAATCCCTGCACATAGTCATTGCCTAAGGCCACTACTTCACGGTCAAGCTGATCAATATCGTCAATTTTTACGTTACGCACATTTGCCTCCGTATGAACGATTCGCAAGCGTAATTGAGCGCAGCGCAAATGGGAAGCAGGGCGCCTGCGGTATAAGCTACTGACTCATTTTCAGGTCAGGACCTTCTCTTGAACGATATCGTAATAATTGCACTGGCAGGCTTAACTACCGGTATCACCACGGTACTTTTTGGCTTTGGCGGCGGTTTTGTCGTAGTGCCCTTTGTTTATCAGTTGCTGCGGCGGCAGCCTGAACTGACAGGGAACGCTATGCATATTGCTGTTGCCACCTCAACGGCGGTGATGGTATTTAACGCGGGCTGGGTCAGCTATCAGAACTGGCGGGCCGGCAAGCTGTCGTCGCGGATTTTGTTGCCGTTGTTATGGTTTATCGCCATTGGTGCTTTTGTCGGTTCCTGGCTGGCAGGCATGTTGAGTGAGGGCTTTGTTCGCACGCTTTTTATCCTTTATATGCTCGTAACAATGGGTGATTGTCTGCTGCGTAAAGGATTCTTCAGCAATAGTGCACCCCGTCAACTGTCATCTTTTAGGGTAACAGGCGGCGGAATCACGATCGGTATGATAGCCGCATTACTGGGCGTGGGCGGCAGTGTTATGACAGTGCCGCTGTTGCGGCGACACGGGTATGCAATGCCTGAGTGCATCAGCGCAGCTAACCTGCTCTCGCTACCGGTGGCGATATGCGGTGCGGTGACCTATACGATAAGCGGCTGGCACAAAATTCCGGCAGCCGGCTTTCTGGGTTTTATCAGCCTGAAAATACTGGGGGTGCTGATACTGACGGGCTGGGCCGGCATTGTTTTTAGTCGCAGGATTATTCCTGCGGTACCGGATATCTGGCATGCGCGAATCTATGTATTGCTGCTGTGCCTGGTGCTTGTGGCTATGCTGCTTTAGGGAAACCAATACATTTCGTCTTCTGGTGTGATTAAGGGCAGCTCCATACGAATGTCCGCTTCTGGCACCAGGCGGACCTCCGCCATGGTTTTTTGGCCTGTGACAGATACCCTGCCGCGTCAATATGAGCGTCATTAATCTTGTGTGTCAGAAATAAAATAGGTCAGCAAGTAAGAGCGGCTTTATCTTAAGCCTTTGGTTACAAGTCCCTTTTTAATGGCTTGTTCTGCATTGTAGATTTTACGCCCAGACTCTGATGAAGTTATTTCACTCGGTTCCTTAGGCGTAAGGGTGGTACATGATGCATAAATTTTCCTCAGGAGTCCGTTATAGCCTTCATCCTCCTGCAGAATTCTTCTTGCCTGATCGGGTTTAATAAAATCTGCTTTCATTCATAGCAGCGGCTGGATTACTTAACGTTCCGGATAAGCGATCTACCTGGACTGGTTCTTTAACCGTAAAGCGACCAGTCCGCACCGGATAGATGCGGCGGCGCGCGCTGAATAT
>MIEI01000166.1 GCA_002095305.1 Pantoea brenneri | reverse complement strand
ACTCTTCGGGATAACGCTTACCGCTCATGGGCACCTCTCTTTAAGCCATCTTAAATGACTCTGAGGTGTCTGTTAAACCCGTGGCGATTCAGACAGTCATAAATAATGAACACTGGAGTGTTGTCTTGCGCACCCTCTTAGGGTACCCCCGGACACGAAAACATATAGTACTTAACTAATTAAAAACCGAATAATTTCGGGTTTTTAATGTGGCTTTCTTTTCTGAACGGAATAATAGTCATACAATTTAATTTTTTGTAATTATTCCTACTTTTAATCAGGTACTGGACGATGGATAACGACTCCCGCCTGAGAGGGAAAATCCGTCTGGTCACCTGGCGCTATACTTAACCGATTGATCGACATGCCATGCTGGTAAAATATTAAAATCCTCCCCCATAAATCTGAACCACATGACAGGATTGATAGTCAGGCAGTATTTCACATTCATTGCTAAAAATAAAAATAAAAATAAAAATAAGCATGCATCTTCTCGAAGCTTAATTACCTTCCATCTTGTAAAAAAGAATCAAATCCTCTAATAATATCTCGATCCCCGCTTTTTTTAATACATCTTTCCGCTCGGCATATATTTCCCTCAACATATCTTCAAACCCCTTGCCAAGATGAATTTGTTTATGGCAGTTGCAACATAGTGATATGATATTCTCTTCCACATCCAGTGAATTCTCAAAATAGTCTTGCTTTGACATCGGGACAATGTGATGAGGTTCTGTGTAATTTAGGGGAGAGTTTCGCCTTCTGAACGTTGGATGGTCGCAATTAATTTCACATTTATAATCAGCTTTGTTAAGCGCATTTTTTGAAACAGATTTACTTCTTGGGTATGAGAGTCCATTTTTGACTTCTATTGCAGCTTTCTTAGGCTTCGCTTTTTCGCTATACTCAAATGTCTGAGTAACGTCAAAGTGATTACTTTCTTCTAGAGCAGTGATCAAATCATTATCTGAGTAAAAATCAATGCTTGAGCTTTCGTTCGTACTAAAAAAATCTAGTTCTTTTATTGCCTGAACAAGTTCTTCACGGATAGTCCATAAATTTCGCTTTGGGTTTCCTTTAATTTCTCTACTTTTCATAACTGTAATGAATTTTGTCCCGGAAGCAATCTTTCCGACTCCTTTAACCTCGAATCGGCCAAGCTGCTTCTGAACTCTTCCACCCAACCCATTGATTACACCATTAGCACTCATACTGTGCAGGTCGTACTTCTTGCCGATATCGAAACATGTACAGGAATGGTCTGGCTCAATGAACCATTTTTTTAACGCTGCAATACTTTTGTCATCAAAAACTTTTTTATCCCTTAATAAAATCTTCCATTCTTCAACGCTAATATCTATATCACAGACGTATTCACCATCAATTACTTCACATATTTTTTCAATCATGTCCATAACTCTCTTGTAACACAGGCTTTGTAATAATGTAAAATCCGTTACACGGCGTTGTATGTAATGTCATTGTCTCTTGGACTCCTACAGTCCAAAACAACTTTGTGTTTTGTTGTCCAAAAACTTTTTGTTGCAGTGAGTTCTCACTGAGATAAATCTCGCCTTGAGCGTATCACATCAGCAGACTTCCTCTCAACCTTATGGACTTAACCCGGTCATTCTTCACGACAAAGAAAGTACGGCATTTTACATGACGAAGAGACGGTCTCAGTTTCACATGACCGGATAACGTTTTTAATGTACTTCATTATTACGGCACGGGTGTTCAAAGAGTATTTTTAAATATTAATCATTTTGTTTAACGGGTGGATACCTACAAATTTTAACATTTACTAATCAAGATAGCAGTTATACGTACTGTCCCGGCAAAAATCCTGAGGTTTACAGATTCCCTCACCGTAACAGACCCGGTCATTCCCCCTGGTCCTCCGGAGAGTCTAGTACGAGTGATAAACGTGAATTCCTGTACCTGAAGTTCAGCCGCTGGCAGATAAGTCGTGAACTATAATTACATTCAGTCAGA
>MIEI01000165.1 GCA_002095305.1 Pantoea brenneri | reverse complement strand
TCGAATACACCTCCAGACGCGGCACCATCTCCTCGATGCAGGACATTACTCGCGTGCTCATTGAGTGGTTTATGTGGAATAGAAAATCAATAAGCGCGATTTAGCGCCAGCCGCAATAAAACAAACGGACAATGCCCATGTTGAGATTCTCATTTTGTCAGGTCAGCCTAACATCATTCTGCAGAATCAGAACGTACTGCTCAGGCAATGATGTACCATGCTGAATTGCAGGAAAAACTTATCTGCGAGGCAGAAACGGCGCTGGCCAGCCAGACTGTCCACACTTACCGGCGGTGGTATTTGCACTGGCGTCGCCGTAGAGTGCGGATAAACGATCTGTTTTATATGACGTGGATTTGATGCCAGCGTGGCAAGGCTCACTAAGCGTGAAGGCCATGAATTAAGTAAACCGGCAGATCTGCCTTTTACAGAATAATCACTGCTGAGGCAGATAAAAGCATTAAGGTCCGCTTCTGGCACAAAGCGGACATGCAGACTGAGCTGAAGGTCCGCTATGAGCGATAGCGGACTCTCGTTCAGAAATCTTTTTCATACTCAATAGCCTCTTTAATCGTAGTAAGTGCCTCGCTCAACTGGGTCATTGTGACTGAGCCAAGAGCGAGGCGAATAGCATGCGGTACGTTATCTGAGGTGCTGAACGGTTCTGCTGTGGAAACGGAGATACTTTGCTGCATCAACCGGTGGACAAGTCTGTCAGCCCTTACCTCCTGAGGTAGCAGTAACCAGATAAAGTAAGAGTTTGCATGGCTTACCCATTCACAATTCGTAAGTATTTTGCGGGCCAGCGCCTGACGCTGGCGGGCGTCGCGTCTTTTCAGCGACTCAAAGCGCTTTATGGTGTCATTTTTAATCCAGCCGCAGACAATCGAAACCATAAGAGAGGGGGTATTCCAGGTCGTTGCCCTGATGGCCCGCTCCAGGGCGATACGCATGCCAGCGGGGCATACTACGGCACCTACACGCAGGCCTGTGGCAATGCTCTTGGCAAAACCGGTTACGTAAACCGTTCTTTCGGGCGCATAAGTGGCAAGCGGCGGTGGGGGATATCGGATAAGAAAAGCATAGGCCGCATCCTCTATGATGAGCAGACCGAATGTTCTGGCAATAAGGGCCAGCTCCCTGCGCTGGGCATTATTCATAACCCAGCCAAGCGGGTTATGCAGCGTCGGCATCGTATAAACCGCACGGAGGCGCCTGCGCTGGCAGATATGCCTGAGTGCAGTCAGATCCGGTCCGCTGGCACTGGCGGGTATCGCCACAAGTTCAAGGTGGTACAGACAGGCCAAAGCTTTGAAGCCGGGATAGGTCAGCGCGTCAACAGCCACTACATCGCCGGGTTTCAGCAGCCCCATCACGGCAACGCTAAGACCGTGCTGAGCGCCATTAACGATTAAAACATCATCGGCTGAAGTATTCAGGCCGGTGCCATGAAGCCATGTCGCGATTGTCTCTCTGTCGCTTTGTCTGCCCGCATGGGGCTGGTATCGCATCAGGGAAGCCAGATCGCCTGATGTGGACAGCTGTCGCATTGCGTCGCGTAACCGTTCTGACTGATCCGGCAGGGAAGGATAGTTAAAGTTCAGGTCGAGCACATCTGACGCCACTGCATGCTGATCTAACCCCAGCCCCGCAGGCAGAGAAATATCCCTGACGAAGGTCCCTCTTCCAGTTTCTCCGCTCACAAGACCCATGGCTTTTAGCTCAGCGTAAACGCGGGTAGCCGTTGCAAGAGACACGTGTTTCTCAGCCGACAGCGCTCTGTGAGTAGGCAGACGTGTGCCCGGCAGAAGCGTGCCGGCCCGGATAGCGGATGCGAACTCATCCACGATGACTTTGTATCGCGCTTTCATAAATTGTATCTATGACAATTATTTGATTGTAATGAATGCTGGAACTTAGCATGGGGGATGTCAAATTTATTAAAACGTTATATGAACTGAAAGAGGTCTGTTGTGGCAAAAAATATGGTAAGTAAAACCCTTCAGGTCTGAAGTCAGGCTGGTTAAGCGGGCTGGCCGGAGTGGTCATTTTCAGTGGTTCTGAATCGCCACGGATAATCTAGACACTTCCGAGCCGTTGATAATATTGATTTTCATATTCCGTCGGTGGCATCTGATTGCTCG
>MIEI01000164.1 GCA_002095305.1 Pantoea brenneri | reverse complement strand
GGCATTTTCAGCGATGTTGTTATCGGCTTCCGCCCAGCCGTCCTCCGCATAGTACATGAGTGCCGGCCACTGGTTCAGGGTGTATGCGAACGCCTTCGCCAGCTCCGAGTGTCGCGACAGCGTTTTCATCTTTTCACGCAGCCAGCTTTCCAGTGTTTTCAGTAGCGGCTTCGTTTTCAGCTGACGTTCAGCAAGGCGCTGCTCTGCCGGTATTCCCCTTATATCCGCCTCGATGGCATACAACTCGCTGATACGTTTCAGGGCTTCCTCTGTCAGGGCTGACGGGGTGCGGACGTGCACATCGTGGATTTTACGGCGGGCGTGAGCCCAGCACGCGGCTTCCGTTATCCGGCCATCGCGGTACAGCTCGTTGAACCCGGCGTATGCATCCGCCTGAAGCACTCCGCTGAAGCCCGCGAGATGGGTCTGCGGGTGGAGCCCTTTTCTGTCCGGGCTGTAAGCGAACCACACGGCCGGTGCCAGCGCTGATCCGGCGTTGCGGTCATCACGAACGTATGTCCACAACCGCCCGGTCTTCGTCTTCTTATTACCCGGCAACAGCACCTGCACTGGGGTATCATCGGCATGGAGTTTGCCGTCGGTCAACACATAGTCCTGAAGCGCCTCTTCCAGCGGTGACAGCAGCCGGCAGCATGCATCCACCCAGCCCGACAGCAGTGAACGGCTCAGTTCCACACCCTGGCGGCTGTATATTTCTGACTGGCGGTACAGCGGGGTATGCTCTGCATACTTTGAGGTCAGCACACGGGCCAGCAGCCCCGGCCCGGCGATACCCCGCTCGATGGGGCGTGAAGGGGCGGGGGCCTGCACGATGGCGTCGCATTTTGTGCAGGCATGTTTTTCCCGTACGGTCCGGATAACCCGGAAGGCGCTGCGCATCAGCTCCAGCTGTTCGGCGGTATCTTCGCCCAGATAGCTCAGCGCACCGCCGCAGTCCGGGCAGCATGCCTCTGCCGGCAGCAACCGTTTTTCATCGCGGGGGAGTGATTCGGGGAACGGTTTACGGGTGCGGGTCTGCCGCAGAGAGCGCTGCACTGCCGGGTCATCCACCCGACCGGCCAGCGTATCACTTTCCTTCTGCAGCCGGTTCAGGTCGGCTTCCATCTGTGTGATACGGCGGGAGACCTTTTCGGAACGACTGCCGAAGTTCATCCGGCGAAGCTTATCCAGTTGCGCCTGCAGATAGTCTATTTCGCGCTCCCGGTTGCTCAGCTTTTCCTGCAGGGCGTGGATCAACGCTTCCTGTTCAGCCAGGCGCTGTTTCAGCAGAGGGATGTCGTCAGAAGAGGTGTCGTTCATAAGCCCGCATTTTACCAGGCTTATTCTGCGACAACCAGGATAAACAGGCCTACAGCATGGTCAGGGAGGTCAGCAACCGTTTAGGCTGCCTCCAGTCGATACCTTCCATCAGCATCGCCAGCTGCGCGGGCGTCAGGAACACTTTGCCATCGCGGGCTGACGGCCAGGCGAAGCGGCCGCGCTCCAGCCGTTTGGTCAGCAGACACAGCCCGTCGCCGGTAGACCAGAGGAGTTTCACCTGACTGCCGCTGCGGCCCCGGAAGATGAAGACGTGGCCGGACATCGGATCGTCTTTCAGCGCCGTCTGCACTTTTGCAGCCAGCCCGTTGAAGCCGTTGCGCATGTCGGTGATGCCGGCAACCAGCCAGATTTTAGTGCCGGAAGGTAGCGGGATCATCGCTTAAGTTCCTGTACCAGCAGAGTCAGGAGCTTTTCGCTGACAGTGCCGTTGAGGCGAAGCGTTCCGTGCCGGAACGTTACCTCACAGCTGATACTGAGGGGCTCAGGATCCTCTGCGTACTGCTCTGGCTGTACGGCGGTGGCATCGAGAGTCACAGGGAGTAGCTGAGGACTCTCTGAGGAAGGTAATAGCAGCTTTCCCTCACGCCACTGCTGGCGCCATTTAAATAACAGATTGGCGTTGATACCGTTTTCAAGCGCCAGTTTTGAGATGGAGATACCGGGTTCGCATGAGGCCGCAACAAGCTGCTGCTTAAACTCAGGAGAATAATTAGGGCAGCCCTTACGCCTGCCGGGAGTCACATTTTTCTGCATATCTGACACTTTGGTTCCCACTACTTATTTGGTGGACACCACTTTGTCGGATGAATCAGATTATGACCAGACGGCCCTCGCTGGACGCTTACG
>MIEI01000163.1 GCA_002095305.1 Pantoea brenneri | reverse complement strand
GCGCTCTCTACGGCGGTACAGCAGGCGGCGCGTCAGGCGCGCGATCAGGCCTGACGGGCAGCGCGCGCCAGATATTTTTTCAGCGCGTGAGAGACGGCAACAAAGCCGAAGGTGGCGGTCACCATGGTGGCCGCGCCAAAACCGGCGGCACAGTCCATTCTTTTCGGCCCTTCTGCCGTACTGCGTGAGGCACAAACGCTGCCGTCCGGCTGCGGATAGACCAGCGCCTCGGTAGAAAAGACGCAGTCGATACCGAGTTTGCCCTTACTGTTTTTCACCACACCAAAAGTTTTCAGCCGCTCACGCAGCTTTGCTGCCAGCGGATCCTGAATAGTTTTAGCCAGATCGGCGACCTGGATCTGGGTGGGATCGATCTGACCGCCCGCGCCACCGGTAGTGATCAGCGGGATCTTGTTACGGCGGCACCAGGCGATCAGCGCCGCTTTAGGCCGCACGCTATCGATAGCATCGATCACATAATCGAATCCGGCCGCCATCAGCTCTGCAGTATTGTCCGGCGTAATAAAATCGTCGATGCAGATCACGTCACAATCGGGATTAATCGCGCGCAGACGTTCCGCCATCACCTCGGTTTTAGCTTTGCCGACGTTGCCATTGAGCGCGTGAATCTGTCGGTTGGTATTGGTGATGCAAACATCGTCCATATCGATCAGGGTGATTTTGCCAATACCGGTGCGCACCAGCGCTTCAGCCGCCCAGGAGCCGACGCCGCCAATGCCGATGACACAGAAATGCGCATCCGCAAAACGCTGCAACGCATCCTGACCATACAGACGCGCCGTGCCACCAAACCGCTGGTGCCAGGCGTCATTTAACACTTTCATAGTTGAACCTGTAACGTCGTGCGGGCCAGCAGGCCCGCAGAGAAGAAATTAGTTGGAACCGAGTAGCAGTGAACCATTATTACCGTTTTGCGGGCTGGAGAACAGCGGTTGTCCGGCACCCGGTGCGGCTTTCAGCACCCAGACGCGGCCATAGTGGTTATAGAAACCGGCCAGATGGGCGGCATCCGGCCCAATCCCCTGATAGATGTCGAAGTGCTGGCCTTTAATCGCCCCACCCACATCCAGCGCGACCATCAGGCGCATCTCATATTTGCCGTTGAATTTGCCTTTCTCATTTAACTGCGGCACTTCCGCCAGCAGGGCCGTACCGGCCGGAATGATTGAGCGGTCAGACGCAACCGACGCTTTTGCCACCAGCGGCACCGCGCTGGCACCCCGTACTGGCGCAAACGGCTCTGGCTTAAAGAAGACGAATGACGGATTGGTTTCCAGCAGTGCACGAACTTCCTGCGGCGAGTGTTCCTGCGCCCACTGGCGAATCGCCTGCATCGACATATCTTCACGCTTCACTTCGCCACGATCGATCAGCTCTTTGCCGATACTGTGGTAGCCCCAGCCATTTTTGCCAGCGTAACCAAAGAAGCTCATCGGGCGACCATCGCCAAAGTCGACGTAACCACTGCCCTGCACATCCATCATGAAATTATCAATCAGCGAGTTGCTGTAGGCGATGACGTAACGATCGTCGAGGCCGCCACTATAGATAGAAGCGCGGCTCGGGAGTTTTTCTCCGCGCTTACGCGGCGGCATGCGGTAAATCGGGTACTGGAATTCGCCCTGGCGGGTATAGCGCGCTTCAACCACCGGCGTGTAGTAGCCGGTGAACTGCACGTTACCGTAGTTATCGGTTCCTTCCATCTGCCAGGCATTCAGGCCAAACTGCTGCAGCTGACGGGTATCCGCACCGGCCATCAGCCAGCTTTCGATGGCGCTGTAGGTGCCATTCTGACGACTGTACAGCCCTGACGAGGCGGTCTGGATCTGGCGCACCTGCTCGCCAAAGTCCCGGCCATTCACCGGGCTGCCTTTGGCATTCGGCTGATTAACCAGCGCCAGCGGCTGTTCCAGTTTGCCATCTTTATATTGCTGACCGCGATCGGTCGGTTTAGAACTACAGCTCGCCAGCAGCGCGATCAATGCGCCGGTCAGTGCAATCCTGGCCCAGTGTGCTTTCATTGTTGTCTCTTTTTATAAATGTTCGTCCCGCGACGATAGCAAAGCGCCCGACAGAATGAAATCCATCCGCTTTCTCCTCTTTGCCATCAGTTCAATAATTCGCCAGATGGTTGATTCCTTCAGCAACTGACTGTAAATTTGACCTTTATGTGCAAAAAGGGGTTGCATCAAATAACGCGCGGAGTATAGTGCGCATCCA
>MIEI01000162.1 GCA_002095305.1 Pantoea brenneri | reverse complement strand
GCCCTGCTGAACCCGGATACGAACAACGTACTCATCAGCGCAGGCGTCGGGCTGACGCCGATGATTTCTATGGTTAATCATTTGCTTGCAGAGCATGCCGATCCAAACTTTAAACCGGCATTACGTGAAGGCATAAATGCCGGAACCAGAGAATACCGGACGCTGAAAAAAGAAATATACTTTATTCATGCGGCGCGCAGTTCTGAAGTGCATGCATTGCGTAAGGAGCTGAAAAACTTAGCCAGCCAGAATGATAATCTTCACGTTTTTATTGCCTATGAAAATGTAAAAGAAGATGAGGTCCCCGGTAAAGATTATCAGGTGAAGGGAAGGCTCGATTTAAACGCTCTTCCGGCGGCATATCTGCCCGCAGAGGCTGATTACTATTTATGCGGACCGGTTCCGTTTATGCAGGAACAATATCGCTCTTTAATCAGTCTGGGCGTGCCGGAGGAGAAGATATTCAGTGAAGCTTTCGGGACTGGCGGGCTGCATCTGTAGGTCCGTCTTTATGACGGTATTAAACGTCCTTTTCCGTATTTACTTTAGCTCTCTGTAACCGCTTTCGTTAAACGTACAGAACCCGAAGCCAGCAGCTGTTTTGCTGGCTTTGCTGCTCCTCCGTCATCCGGGCTAAGGCCAGAAGTCCCGTTTGCAGCGTTGTTTTCTGAACATACAAAACTTCTGAAGGTTCTTCCTGGGCTTAAAGGCGTCGTCTGGAGCAGCACGGTAGGTGTCCGGTAACGGGACTTCACAACAATGCATATTTGAAATGGTTGTGCTCGCCGGCTGACCACCCCTGCCGTCAGAAGCTAAACAGGATGCTGACCTGTTTTTCTTTGATTTGCTGTTCGAACAGCTTGCGTCACAACGGGGAAAGGGACTAATGCCGCAATGTTACCGTTAAGCTGACGGCCGTTTCTTCATGTGCGTTACCACTCGGCCACTGACCACCACGGCATTGGGAACCGTCACCTCATAGTTCTCTCGGGCAGGATTTTGGTTGCCAGCATACCCCCCGCTGACCACACCCTCATGATCGGCAATCCTTATCACCTCGCCTGTACGTAGCGCACGGGAACAGGTCAGAACCAGTTCACTCATGGCGTGGTTCATCACGCCGGCAGAGCCTGGTGTTAGCGTCAGGCCGAAGAAAGCGCTTATCTTCAAACGCCAGCGAATCTGCACCTGGCAGAACGGCAAGAGCAATTTTAATATGAGAGCAGAGCCTGAGAGGAGTTAAGTTGTCAGTAGTTGCCCGGCGAGTGCTTTCTGGGTACGCGGTGGACGTTACTTTTAGCCCTCAACTCAGGAACAGGCACAGGGGAGAGACGCGCCTCAGGTTTTTGACGCATCCTGACAGGCTCGCTCTCAGGTTTAACCGTTAAAGGTGGTGCAGCACAGATACGCGGCTTAACGGTAATGGCTTCCTGTCTGGCTTTCGGTTTAACAGCTTCAACCATAACTACCGGTCCAGGGATGCTGTGCTTCCCTTTTAAGCAGTCAGGGCATTGGCTGATATCACTGTAACGGCGTTTAGCCGCGGCCGCAGCCTGATGATATTCATAAAACGAGCCCAGGAATATTTGTCCTTCTTGCCGCAGCTTTTTACAACCCTTGCAATGCACGGTTATCCCTAAAAAAGGATCAATACAGGCATAGTAATAATACGACTTTATCACCGTTATTTCCTTTAAGTTCTGTGTGTAACCTTGAATATAAAAAGATTAATTTGGTAGTGCGTTGATTTCCCTGGTGCAGCAATAAAATCTTATTTTTTTGACGCATTCCATACTACACATAGTCAGGCAATTAACCAACCCACTAAAATTAGTAGTGCCACGCCCTGTGATCGTAAAAGACACAATATTTCAGGAGCTGTAATTTCTTGCTGGCTTACGAATCCTTTAAAGTGAGTCGATAGTTCCTTAGGAATTTAAAAAACCAGAAACACACTTTGTAGAAAATGCTTGTCAAATGTTATAACTGCAACTTTACATTTTCCAGTACGTCAGAAAAGACGATTATTTTTTACGCACTTTTTATTTTAATAAAATTTCAGGCATTCCCTAAAATGCCAGGGTATTCAGCTAATAATTGCCAGCTTTAAAGCCAGTCTTCATTTTCTTCAATTCCGTTTGCTATGCCTGAGGGAATGATTACCGCTAACTAATGGAATAACAAGCTTAAATCTTACTTTACATCAGATCTCCCAGAAGTATTACATATATTAATGATCCCATCCGCCTGAAAGATAAGAATTATTTAACTGATTTGGTTTCCGGTAAAAATAAGATAAATCCATTAATATCCTTGATCGCTCAGCATAATATAAATCGAATATTTAGTTTAATAATACGCAAAGTCTTT
>MIEI01000161.1 GCA_002095305.1 Pantoea brenneri | reverse complement strand
CCGGCGGCGCCAGCGCCGGCACTGCTGCCTGCTATCTGTGCCAGTACTGCGCCCGCCACGGCGTGCGCCATGGTGTTGGCCGCCAGGTTGGTGTTTTCCGTGCCGTCAGCGTTTTGAGTGGTGGTTGCCTTTTTGATGGCGTTGGCGATGTAAGGAGCCATCGCCCCGCCCGCGGCTGCACCAAGGTTATTCGCACTCAGTCCACCCAGTGCACCCGCCACGGCGCTGGCAACCATCGAGTAAGTACCGCCGGTGCCCCACTGAGCCGCCACGGCTTTATAGCCTGCATCTTTCTGCACCAGCGCGCTGAACGCATCTTTTGACAGACTGGCGTTTTCCGGATTCTCTTTAAGCAGGCGGTCAGAGGTCTCCTTCGCTGCCGCGTCCAGCTTGCAGGCCCTGACGTCGCCGACGACTTTGCCCGCCAGCTCCTGTACGCCCCGGGCAAACGCCATCTGACTGGCAACGTTTTCTTTATTGAATATTTTGTCGATATGGCCGTTGGCATTGTCCGTGTCGTGACTCAGACCCGCCACATCCTGCGTCTGGCGCTGCGTATCGCGCACGGTAAGCGAGCCATCCGCTACGGCCGAATGCGTGGTGCCGGAGGCGCTGCCGCTCATGTTCACTACCGCCGGAAGCGCGCCGCCGCCAAACTGCTGGCCGGAGGCCATGCTGCTGTCATATCCGCCGCTGATGCCGATGGCGGTGCTGCTGGCGTGGTATTCAGCGTGATTTCCGATGCTGTCCCAGCCCAGCGTGCCGGTGGAGAGGCGGTTATCTGCCGCATCCGCAGTGGAAGCGATGACTGCGCCGTTCAACTGCGTATGGTTGCCGGCGTAGATGTCATAACCGCCGTCGCCGGCAAACAGCCCGCTCTGGTCACCGACGCTCGCGTACTCGCTGTTGATTTTAGATTTGCTGAGGCTCAGGCCAGCAGAGCCGGTCATGCTACCAAAGGTAAAGCTGAAGCCGCCGCTGGCGCTCTGCTGCTTGCTCTGATAGTTATCGGTATCCTGCAGGCTGGCCAGTGTAAGGTTGTTGCCCGCGTTAACGCTGATACTGTCACCCAGTGCCTGGGCACCAGAGAGCAGCATGTCGTTACCACTGCTGAGGGTCAGGTTATCTTTGGCATTGACGCGGCTGTTGACGAACGTCGTACTGTTGCCGTTTTCCGCACCGCTGGCCATAAATCCGCTAGCCTGCACGCCAATACCGGTTCTTTGGCCAATAGCAATATGGACTCCGGCACTCCAGCCAGATGAATTATTGCTACTCTGCTGTTCGGTATTATTACTGGCGGCTACCAGATTAAGGTCGTGCGCGGCAGCCAGCGTGACGTTGTTGCCGGTGATCCCACTGCCTGCCAGTGTCAGATTGCCGCTGGTACCGTTGCCACCGGTGGCTACCACCGCGACGCTACCGCCCCCGCTGAGCGAACTGCCGCTGACGGTATTGCTATTATATTCCGATGACGATTTGCTTTTGCTGGCACCGACGCTAAGAGCGATTTTTATGCCAGCCTCTTTCATGTTGCCATTAGCCAGCGCGGTGGCGGACTGCCCGGCAGCACCTGACATCGCCCAGCCGCTTTCAAGCATTTTCACGGCATTAAGCGCCTTGAGGCGATCATCACCTGCCTGACCCGCCTCCTTTGCCTGCGAGCCCAGACTGAGTAGCGCATCAGTAATCGGCTGGTGAGCTGAAGCGTCAGGCCGCTCTGTTTCTGCTCATAGCTCTGACGACGTGTCAGCGTATCATTGCCCGGGTCGATAGTAACCGATCCGCCGACCAGGCTGATATCCTGCTTCGCAATCACATCTGAACCCGCCACATGCGCATCGCGTCCGGCAACCAGAGTGACATTCCCCCCCGTGCTTCCTACTGTGCTGGCACTCTGGCTTTGGGTCGTACCATCCAGTTTCAACTGCTGTTTCGACGAGGCGCTGCCAAACGTGACGCCGATACCGCCGCTGCTGAGCATGCCACTCTTTTTGGTTTCACTCAGACGATAGCGGGTCTGGCTCTCAGTAGCCGCTGCGAGGGTAAGATCGTTACCGGCTTTCAGGCCCACATCACTTTCGCCAATCACCGATGAACCTTTTACCGTCAGGTCATTACCCGCAATGATCGACACCCGATCACCGCTCAGCTGTGAGCCTTTTTCAACAGTTGAACTCTCTTCGCTGATGGTGTGAGTCGTTTTCTTGCTGAAAAGCCCTTTTTTGGTCTTCGTCTCTTCTTTGTAAGCGTAATCACTTTCAGTGGATGAAGTGATGTTCACATCGTGACCAGCCTGTACCACAAGATCGTTATTTGCAGTCATGGTGCTGGCCTGGCTCGTAATGTTATTACCGGCCAGCAGCGTGGCGCTGCCACCGCTGATGATTTCGGTACCCTGCTGGCGCACCATTTCGTTAATAATGGTTTTCTTACTGCCACGCTCACTATTGCCTGAACGGTTCTCTTGCGCGTTGAGATTAATATCGCGGCCAGCCTGCAGGTGAATATCGTCATTCGCTGCGAGTGCCGAAGCCTGACTGGTAAGATCATGACCAGCGGAGAGAGAAAGATTGCCGCCACTGACAATGGACGTGCGGTCACTGCCGGAATCGTGCGTCTCTTTA
>MIEI01000160.1 GCA_002095305.1 Pantoea brenneri | reverse complement strand
ATTGTGAGCACTGCCCGGGTTCAGGCTGGCAAATAAAATAGCCTGGTGAGCCAGGCGTAATTGTTGCAGGCAGTCTGAATACGGACAGCGCGGAACAACCGGAGCGTACACGGAGTACGTGAGGATTGTGAGCACTGCCCGTGTTCAGACTGGCAAATAAAATAGCCTGGCGGGCCAGGCTCTGAATCATCACCACCAACCGGACGCCCCTGCGCGTCACAATCTGACTGGAAGAGGGATTGCATGAATATGATCAAAACCCGTGCCGCTGTTGCCTGGGCTGCTGGCGAACCGCTGAAAATTGAAGAAGTGGATTTAATGCCGCCGCAGAAAGGTGAAGTGCTGGTACGTATCGTGGCGACCGGCGTTTGCCATACCGATGCCTATACCCTGTCCGGCACCGATCCTGAGGGCGTTTTCCCGGCGATCCTCGGCCATGAAGGTGGTGGCATTGTTGAAGCCGTCGGCGAAGGCGTCACCAGCGTCGAAGTCGGCGACCATGTGATTCCGCTCTACACGCCGGAGTGTGGCAAATGTAAATATTGCCTGTCTGGCAAAACCAACCTCTGCCAGGCGATTCGTACTACCCAGGGCAAAGGTCTGATGCCCGACGGCACCACCCGCTTCTATAAAGACGGTAAGCCGATTTTCCACTATATGGGCACCTCCACGTTCTCTGAATACACGGTGATCCCGGAAATTTCACTGGCGAAAATCAGCAAAGAAGCGCCGCTGGAAGAAGTCTGCCTGCTGGGCTGTGGCGTTACCACCGGCATGGGCGCGGTGATGAATACCGCCAAAGTGAAGGAAGGCGATACCGTGGCGATCTTCGGTCTCGGCGGCATTGGCCTGTCTGCGGTCATCGGTGCCAAAATGGCGAAAGCCGGTCGCATCATTGCCATCGACATCAACACCAGTAAGTTCGATCTGGCGCGCAAGCTGGGTGCCACCGATCTGATTTACCCGAAAGATTACGATAAGCCGATTCAGGAAGTGATCGTCGAGCTGACCGATGGCGGCGTCGATTATTCGTTTGAATGTATCGGTAACGTCAACGTGATGCGCTCCGCGCTGGAGTGTTGCCACAAGGGCTGGGGCGAATCCGTGATTATCGGCGTGGCCGGCGCGGGCGAAGAGATCTCGACCCGTCCTTTCCAGCTGGTGACCGGTCGCGTCTGGCGCGGTTCGGCGTTTGGCGGCGTTAAAGGCCGTTCACAGCTGCCCGGCATCGTGCAGGATTATCTCGACGGCAAGTTTGCGCTGAATGATTTCATCACCCACACCATGCCGCTGGAACAGATTAACGACGCCTTTGATTTGATGCACGAAGGAAAATCGATCCGCTCGGTAGTGCACTTTAACAAGTAATCAGGAGGCGTTATGGCATCCACTCTGGAGCTTCTGGAAGAACATCGCATTTTTGGCGGCTGGCAGCAGCGCTGGCGTCATCAGTCGGCGGTGCTGAACTGCCCGATGACGTTCAGCATCTATCTGCCGACCCCGCACGGCGATGCGCCACCGCCGGTGGTCTGGTTTCTGGCAGGGCTGACCTGCAATGATGAGAACTTCACCACCAAAGCCGGGGCGCAGCGGGTTGCCGCCGAACTGGGCCTGGTGCTGATCATGCCGGATACCAGCCCGCGCGGCGATCGGGTGGCGAATGATGAGGGCTACGATCTCGGTCAGGGCGCGGGCTTTTATCTCAACGCCACACAGCAACCGTGGGCCAGCCATTTTCGCATGTTCGATTATCTGAGCAGTGAGCTGCCGACGCTGATCGCTGATAACTTCAAGGTCAGCGAGCGTCAGTCGATTATGGGTCATTCGATGGGTGGACATGGCGCGCTGATGCTGGCGCTGCGTCTGGGCGGCCGCTTTGCCTCGGCATCCGCCTTTGCGCCGATTGTGAATCCGATGGATGTGCCGTGGGGACAGAAAGCGTTTCAGGCTTATCTGGGCGACGATCGCGCCGCCTGGCGTGAATATGACAGCTGTCAGCTGATGGCGCAGGTCTCGCATCGGCTGCCGATGCTGATCGATCAGGGCGACAGCGATCAGTTCTTAGCCGATCAGCTGCAGCCGGAGCGGCTGGAGTCGGTGGCGCAGGAGACGGGCTTCCCGCTGACCCTGCGTATTCAGCCGGGTTACGATCACAGCTACTTCTTTATCGCCAGTTTTGTTGAAGATCACCTGCGCTTCCACGCGCAGCATCTGCTGGCTCGCTAATCTTCACCTCATCTTCCCGCGCCGGGAGGATGAGGTGCTTCTCCCTTGCTGCTGACCGCCCTCTCGCACCTGATTACACCAGCGCGTCGTGCACCAGTCCGTCGATCATCACCTGCGGCATTCCGCGACTACAGTGCTCAATCCGTCCTTCAACGCCATACACCTGAGCCAGCGTGGCCGCTGTAATCACCCGATCCGGCTGACCTTCGGCGACCAGGCTGCCCTGTTTCAGCATTAACGCATGCTGAGCGTGACGCAGCGCGATATTGATGTCGTGCACCACCACCACCGTGACCATGTTGCGCAGTGCGGTTTCGCGCCGCACCAGATCCATCACGTGGAACTGGTAATTCAGATCGAGCGCGCTAAGCGGTTCATCCAGCAGCAGTAGCGAGGGGCGACGGATCAGTGACTGCGCCAGCCCGACCAGCTGCTTCTGCCCGCCCGACAGCTGATCGAGGTAGCGCA
>MIEI01000159.1 GCA_002095305.1 Pantoea brenneri | reverse complement strand
GCCGACTGCTCCCTGACAACCTCCGGTGCACGGTCATAACTTTCACGCTTCGGTGGCTGATAATCTGTTTTGCGTCTGTATACATCCCCCTTCCTTTTACGTTTTCTACCCGAAATCAGGTAAGCGACCACCGCGATAGCGATCAAAAACCAGGAAAACATATCCATATAACTTCTCCAAAAACTGAAAGGAGCGCAGGTATCTTGCTGAGATAGCCCCGCCTGTAAAACCCGATTGTACCCCTCCCCTGCCCCGGTTCGAAGAGCAATGCTAATGAATATGCGTGTTATGTTGGTGTATATCTAACACATCTTTTAAATACTAAAAATGTACATTTTTAGTATTCGTAAGGTATTCTTTATTGCGCTTTAGTGAGTGTACTGATAAGGTGCTAAACAGATACTGAAAATGTACATTTTAGGGATGGGGAAGGTATGAATAACGCATCAAATCCATACGCGGGAAAAGTTGTAGCGGTAGCAATCAAAAAGGGCGGCACGGGCAAATCGCTTATCAGTCTGAACATAGCGCCCGAGCTTAAGCCTGATACTTTTTATGACACTGACCCTACTCCGGCCGTGACAACATTCAATGGCTTCCGCGATGAGAATATTCGTTGGAATGTAGTCCGCCTCACCGACGACATGGAAAATGTCGTGGACCGCTTTATCGCCGATGTTCTGGAAGCTAAAGAGAAGGGGCAGACCGTACTGGTTGACTGTGGTGGTTTTGACTCCTCGATCACGCGTGCTGCAGTAGCGCTTGCTGATCTCATTATTTCTCCGCTGAAGGATGACCCGTCCGATATTCTGGGCCTTCACGAATTCAGTAAGGTACTGGATGAAATCTCGGCTGAGTTGGGCGAGAAAAAAATCGCTCATGTGGTGATGAATAAGGTCCCGCCAAATCGACGTAATTACAGCGACATCGATAACTACATTGCCCAGTTCGATAATCTGGTTCGGATGGAGACGGCTATTCCAATGGATAAAGCTGCACCGCAGCAGTTTGGTCAGGGCATGGGGGTTGTTGAGCATATGACAACACGCTACAGCAATGTTGGTAACGCTATGCGCTCGCTCTTTTTAGATATGCGCAATGCAATAGAAAAGGTATGATTAAGATATTCAATGAGTATTGAAAATGTACTTTTTAAATATGAATGGTGTATCTGATGGCTAATCCTAAATCAGCAATGTTCGAACGTATTTCACAGCTCTCAAAAAACGCACCTTTGCATGAAGCAGGGAGTTCTGCACCAGCTGAACAACAGCCTGTCGCGGCCGAGGCCGTCAGGCCTGCAGAACCAGAGAAGCAGATTGAAAACGAATCTGGTCCACGCCGGAAAGCAAAAGCTGTGCGCAGGGCTAAAAACGTTCAGATCCCGGAGGACCTGTGGGACGCGTACGACTCACTCAAAGAGCGTAACGTCACATCCCTGCTGATGACGCCTTATATACTTGAGGCGTTTCGCGAGAAGCTTGCACGCGATGGCGCTTTTGATAGTAAATAAGGCTCAATAAGGAAGCCACTTACTGAGAGGCTTCTTGTTTAATTGAATGTTTTTACGTACTTAAAATGTACATTTTTAATGCTTTTTGTGTGCTTTAAATGTATTGTGCTGGTGCTTGCGCTTAAGCTCGTGGCTGGCATCAGTCTGAACGCTTACAGAGACGCTCAGGGCCCTGCGAACGCCGGTTAAAGAAGGTGTATTAATCAGCTGTTAATCGAGATGTACAGGTTATCCTGGAGCGGCGCCCCGGGAGTTTTGATTACCCAGCGCGCAGATATGTTCATATGTCATGTCCGCAGAAAACGGCCCGCGTTCGATAAATGCCAGCAGCGTCTTAACTATGGTGACAAATTGCCGTGTAGCCATTATTTCATCGGGAAAAAACCAGGACCTTTTATTCGCCTACTTAATGAGTTTCACTAGGCAAACTCACATCTGTGAAATGGATGCGTGGTAAAACTCCCGGACTGCAGTTGAGTTCGGCCTGGAGGACTGGCACAGGCGCTGAGCATGCCAAACTAAGCACTATCAGTTTTATTAGTCAGACATAATCAATGTCTATTACGTATTTAATATGTACATTTTAAATACTTAATGTGTGCCTTTAACATACCTTTGCAACTGGTATCTCTTTCCAGTTCGTCGTCCAGGCTTTACTCAGCATCTCCCGCTTCATCTTCCAGTCAGGGTCGATACCTTTACCCGCAAAGCCTATGCTGTAGCGCCCGGAGCGATTCATTGAATCCATCAGGCTCATCAGTGCTTCACTACCAGCGCGCGGCGCTTCATCGTCAAACAAGTTGAGCTGGGCCACGCCGTTCGGCCGCAGCTCACTCAGCATGATGCCGGCTTTCGCATAGCGAAAACCCGGGCGCCAGATCGCGTCCAGGGATTTCACCGCTGCCTCAATGATGTTGCGTGTGTCCTGCGTGCCAACGCGCAGTTTCACAAATGCCGTGTTGCCGTAGCCAGGTTGTCCGGTGTCGAAAGGGGAGGTGCGGATAAAAACGGAGATGTGGTGGCAGAACTGGCGATCCTCACGAAGCTTTTCTGCAACGCGTTCAGCATACGTGCAAACTGACTGTCGCATAGCGTCATATTCCGTGATGCGCTCGCCGAAGCTGCGGCTCACAACAATCTGCTGTTTGGGCGGTGGCGCATCCTCCATCAGGATGCAGGATTCGCCGTTAAGCTCGCGTACCGTGCGCTCAAGTACTACACCGAAATTCTTACGGATGAAAGAAGAGGAGGCGCGTGCCAGATCGAGCG
>MIEI01000158.1 GCA_002095305.1 Pantoea brenneri | reverse complement strand
TAACCTGCTTTCTTTATGGAAAAGCGGCAACAGAATGGCCAGAGCAATGGCATATTCGGCTAAAAAAGAAGAATAAATTCAGGTGAGAATGTGTTTATTGGCTGTCTGTGATTATGCTTAAGGGTGGAAAGGCCTGACTCGGCCATACTAAACTCTGGGTTCAGTTTATTCGTTACGGCAGCATGAAGGCATTGTGAGGTTAATATGTTAAGTGAAAAACAAAAAGAACAGGTTAAAGCTACAGTCCCCGTTCTGAAAGAAAACGGAGTGGCGCTGACCGATTATTTTTACAAGAGAATGTTAAAAAACAACCCTGACCTGAAAGAAACGTTTAATATGGGGCATCAGCGAAGCGGTGCTCAGGCCAAAGCGCTGGCTGGCGCAGTGCTGGCGTATGCTGAAAATATTGATAATCCCGGTGTGCTGGCACCGGTTATTGAGCTTATCTGCCATAAGCACGTCAGTTTGAATATACAGACTCCTGATTATGATACTGTTGGCGAAAATCTGCTCCATTCCATCAGTGAAGTGCTTAATATCTCCATGGATGATGAATTAATCAGGGCCTGGGCGGAAGCGTATCAGCAGCTGGCTGATATTTTTATCGCGACGGAGAAACAACTGTATGAGGAGCATAAAAATACCAGCGGCAGCTGGGTTGGCTGGCGTGATTTTATTGTGGACAGAAAAGTCATGGAAAGTGCCGAAATTACATCATTTTATCTTGTCCCCAAGGACAGACAGGCGCTGCCTCCTTATAAACCGGGCCAGTATATCACGCTCCGGGTTATGGTACCTGCCTTGGGGATTAGACAACCCCGCCAGTACAGTCTTTCGAGCAGTCCTGCTGATAATTATCTGCGTATATCCGTAAAACGCGAAGATCCCCGTATCGAAGGGCAGGATCCCGGTTACGTCTCTTCAACGCTGCATAATGCTGTTCAGGAAGGTGACATCGTTGAACTCAGCGCCCCGACCGGAAACTTTTACCTTCTGAACCCGGATAATACGAATGTTCTTATCAGCGCAGGCGTCGGACTGACCCCAATGATATCAATGGTAAACCACCTGCTTGCAGAACATGCGGACCCAAATTTATCTTCTGCTGCCGGTACAGGCGACTCTGCCATCACGGAAAAGCAGTCAGAGGGCAAAAAAGATATTTATTTTATCCATGCGGCCCGCAGTTCAGAGGCCCATGCCCTGCGTGAAGAGCTGGAGAATTTAGCGCGCCGGAACAGAAATCTTCATCTGTTTATCGCTTATGAAAATGTCAAAGAAGGTGAGGTTGCCGGCAAAAACTACCACATGCAAGGACGTCTTAAGCTGGATGAAATGCCTGCTGCCTGTTTACCGAAAGAGGCTGACTATTACCTTTGCGGGCCGGTACCTTTTATGCAGGAGCAATACCAGGCCCTGCTCCGTCTGGGGATCCCACCGGAGAGGATCTTCAGTGAAGCGTTTACCACAGGTGGCGTTCACCTGTAATCCGTAAATCATCCCAGGAAAAGGTGCCTGAGCGTTACCGAAAAGGTTATTGCCCTGTAACCGGGACAGGGCGCTGACTGCCGCCCAGCGCTTTGTTCTGCTGTCCCTTTTCCATCTGACAAGGTTTTCCTGTCGTTGCCAGGAGGTACAGGAACGGCTTTTCTGAAAACTTACGCAGGGCACATGAAACCGGGCAGCGTACCTTTCTTACCGTTTGCAGAGGCAGCCTGATTTCAGGCCATGCAAAAAATGAATGCACACAACAAAGCCTGTTAAAAACGTCACGTTTATGAATGACATGTTCACCATGTTCATAAGCGTCCGGAAATACGCGGTTTATGCTGCAGATGAAAAACGGAAACGCTTATGCTCGGAATAAACTGCATTCTCTTTTCTTTTGCAAAATGCCTGACCGGAGCGGGAAAGAAAGTACATTCTGATCCGCTTAAGAATAAGAAATTTATTTCTGTCTGCCCTCTTCCAAAGCTCAAAGATGATTGCGTGGTGTTATCCCGATTAGATCGTAGTCAGCAGATTCATGTTTTATAGAGGGAAGTAAAGCATCTAGGACAAGGCCTCGCCTCAGCATCCCTGGATTTCGCTACCTTCATTGCGTCCCGGGTATGGTAAAAAGTGCCCAAAAAAACGCGATTTTCAACGCCAGGCAGTGATTTACACCCAGCTGTATGTACAAACAAAGCACCCGTGACTTCGAATTGCCTTGAAAGATAAAAATATTTTCCCATATTGCACTCTTATTTTTTTCATCAGGTTCAGGAATTGATCAAACCTCAAAACCTGTTAAGGGTTTTCCATGCTTTTAGCGGCAGGTTCGGCGCAGCTTCAGCGCCTTAGCGTGCCTGAAGTGTCCGGCCGGCCGACCTTTTTAATAAAGCCAGGCGGTAAACCTGTATCGGGTTATCAAATACAATGACCGAGCCGAGGTCTGTATTTACTTGAGCCTGGCCTTTGCGGCGCCCTTTTTGCGGCTCACCTGCCGTCTGGCATAGGCGATGACAGTCATCCAGTCAGGATCTGAACATTTATTCGTAAAGGTATTGAGGTTTTTGAAGAGTTCGGACCACATCTTCAGGTGTAAGCGATTCTGATAATGATAATGATAATGATACTTAAGATTTACCTCCATAGACCTTATGACATCATCCACCAGGTTCTTGATCTGCCTCAAATCCTCTCCGGACTGATGCCTTGCAGCAAGCTGCCTTATCTGAAAAGCATAAACTACAGTATCCAGCTCCACTGTAAACGTAAGCGTACAGCGAGAACCGTATTGACGGGGATGTGTTATTCAGTTGGCAGTGTGATGCGCCAGGGTAGCAGCTCGCTGACCCGGTTGACCGGCCAGTCAGCTATGACGTCAAGGACATGGCGAAGGTAGCTTTCTGGATCCACGCCGTTCAGTTTGCACGTCCCGATTAGACTGTACAGCAACGCTCCC
>MIEI01000157.1 GCA_002095305.1 Pantoea brenneri | reverse complement strand
GGCTGAAAATCTTTTCGTCTCTCAAAAACGCCTCTGGCGTTGTAAGGTTAAGCCTCACGGGTCATTAGTACCGGTTAGCTCAACGCATCGCTGCGCTTACACATCCGGCCTATCAACGTCGTCGTCTTCAACGTCCCTTCAGGACCCTTAAAGGGTCAGGGAGAACTCATCTCGGGGCAAGTTTCGTGCTTAGATGCTTTCAGCACTTATCTTTTCCGCACTTAGCTACCGGGCAATGCCATTGGCATGACAACCCGAACACCAGTGGTGCGTTCACTCCGGTCCTCTCGTACTAGGAGCAACCCCCCTCAATTCTCCAGCGCCCACGGCAGATAGGGACCGAACTGTCTCACGACGTTCTAAACCCAGCTCGCGTACCACTTTAAACGGCGAACAGCCGTACCCTTGGGACCTACTTCAGCCCCAGGATGTGATGAGCCGACATCGAGGTGCCAAACACCGCCGTCGATATGAACTCTTGGGCGGTATCAGCCTGTTATCCCCGGAGTACCTTTTATCCGTTGAGCGATGGCCCTTCCATTCAGAACCACCGGATCACTATGACCTGCTTTCGCACCTGCTCGAGCCGTCACTCTCGCAGTCAAGCCAGCTTATGCCATTGCACTAACCTCACGATGTCCGACCGTGATTAGCTGACCTTCGTGCTCCTCCGTTACGCTTTAGGAGGAGACCGCCCCAGTCAAACTACCCACCAGACACTGTCCGCACCCCGGATTACGGGGCCACGTTAGAACATCAAACATTAAAGGGTGGTATTTCAAGGTTGGCTCCACGCAGACTGGCGTCCGCGCTTCAAAGCCTCCCACCTATCCTACACATCAAGGCTCAATGTTCAGTGTCAAGCTGTAGTAAAGGTTCACGGGGTCTTTCCGTCTTGCCGCGGGTACACTGCATCTTCACAGCGAGTTCAATTTCACTGAGTCTCGGGTGGAGACAGCCTGGCCATCATTACGCCATTCGTGCAGGTCGGAACTTACCCGACAAGGAATTTCGCTACCTTAGGACCGTTATAGTTACGGCCGCCGTTTACCGGGGCTTCGATCAAGAGCTTCTCCTTACGGATAACCCCATCAATTAACCTTCCGGCACCGGGCAGGCGTCACACCGTATACGTCCACTTTCGTGTTTGCACAGTGCTGTGTTTTTAATAAACAGTTGCAGCCAGCTGGTATCTTCGACTGGCTTCGGCTCGGGGAGCAAGTCCCTCCACCTACGTGCCAGCGTGCCTTCTCCCGAAGTTACGGCACCATTTTGCCTAGTTCCTTCACCCGAGTTCTCTCAAGCGCCTTGGTATTCTCTACCTGACCACCTGTGTCGGTTTGGGGTACGATTTTGTGTTACCTGATGCTTAGAGGCTTTTCCTGGAAGCAGGGCATTTATCACTTCAGCACCGTAGTGCCTCGTCGTCACGCCTCAGTGTAAAGTGAACCGGATTTGCCTGGAACACACACCTACACGCTTAAACCGGGACAACCGTCGCCCGGCCGATATAGCCTTCTCCGTCCCCCCTTCGCAGTAACACCAAGTACAGGAATATTAACCTGTTTCCCATCGACTACGCCTTTCGGCCTCGCCTTAGGGGTCGACTCACCCTGCTCCGATTAACGTTGAACAGGAACCCTTGGTCTTCCGGCGAGCGGGCTTTTCACCCGCTTTATCGTTACTTATGTCAGCATTCGCACTTCTGATACCTCCAGCATGCCTCACAGCACACCTTCGACGGCTTACAGAACGCTCCCCTACCCAACAACACATAGTGTCGCTGCCGCAGCTTCGGTGCATGGTTTAGCCCCGTTACATCTTCCGCGCAGGCCGACTCGACCAGTGAGCTATTACGCTTTCTTTAAATGATGGCTGCTTCTAAGCCAACATCCTGGCTGTCTGTGCCTTCCCACATCGTTTCCCACTTAACCATGACTTTGGGACCTTAGCTGGCGGTCTGGGTTGTTTCCCTCTTCACGACGGACGTTAGCACCCGCCGTGTGTCTCCCGTGATAACATTCTTCGGTATTCGCAGTTTGCATCGGGTTGGTAAGCCGGGATGGCCCCCTAGCCGAAACAGTGCTCTACCCCCGAAGATGAGTTCACGAGGCGCTACCTAAATAGCTTTCGGGGAGAACCAGCTATCTCCCGGTTTGATTGGCCTTTCACCCCCAGCCACAGGTCATCCGCTAATTTTTCAACATTAGTCGGTTCGGTCCTCCAGTTAGTGTTACCCAACCTTCAACCTGCCCATGGCTAGATCACCGGGTTTCGGGTCTATACCCTGCAACTTAACGCCCAGTTAAGACTCGGTTTCCCTGCGGCTCCCCTATACGGTTAACCTTGCTACAGAATATAAGTCGCTGACCCATTATACAAAAGGTACGCAGTCACCCCCATAAAGAAGGCTCCCACTGCTTGTACGTACACGGTTTCAGGTTCTGTTTCACTCCCCTCGCCGGGGTTCTTTTCGCCTTTCCCTCACGGTACTGGTTCACTATCGGTCAGTCAGGAGTATTTAGCCTTGGAGGATGGTCCCCCCATATTCAGACAGGATACCACGTGTCCCGCCTTACTCATCGAGCTCACAGCCTGTGTGTTTTTGTGTACGGGAGTATCACCCTGTACCCTGCGACTTTCCAGACGCTTCCACTAACACACAAGCTGATTCAGGCTCTGGGCTGCTCCCCGTTCGCTCGCCGCTACTGGGGGAATCTCGGTTGATTTCTTTTCCTCGGGGTACTTAGATGTTTCAGTTCCCCCGGTTCGCCTTGCAGCACTATGTATTCATGCTGCAATGATGCACTGAGTGCACCGGGTTTCCCCATTCGGACATCGACGGCTGTAGCGGTTCATATCACCTTACCGTCGCTTTACGCAGATTAGCACGTCCTTCATCGCCTCTGACTGCCAGGGCATCCACCGTGTACGCTTAGTCGCTTAACCTCACAACCCACAGGCGTTTTT
>MIEI01000156.1 GCA_002095305.1 Pantoea brenneri | reverse complement strand
ATACCGGCTTATAAGCATCCGGTATTAACAACAGGCAGATATTTCAGCGAACAGAGACGAAGTCATTCAGCCTGTGCGGAATTGGAGGGTCTGATCATCGTGTATGCGTCAAGCCGGGCAGATTAAAAAAGCCTGACCGAATATAAAAAAGTGGGGCGCTAAGGCCCCACGCTGTTTCACTACTCTCTGTATGAACGACTATTCAGGCAGAGCGTAAACCACCACCTGGTCGCCTACTTGATCCTTCAGGATAGTATTACCGCCCGCGACGAACGCCACATATTGACGGCCTTTATACTCATAGACCGACGGATTCGCTACCGCAGGTGCTTCAACCTGATCGGACCACAGCTCTTCGCCATTATCCACTGAGTAGGCGCGAACTTTGGCATCCATTGAAGCGCCGATAAAGATCACGCCGCCCGCTGTCACTGCCGGGCCGCCGATAGTTGGTGAGCCCCAGCTTTCCGGCATAAAGAAGCCATACTGCTGCGATGCGCCAACCGGACGACGCCATTTCACGTCACCCGTATGCATATCCAGCGCAACGATTTCACCAAATGGCGGCTGCCAGCACGGCATGCCAAGCCAGTTATTCGCCACCATCAGACGCAGGCCGTAAGGAGCGCCTTCCTGCGGAGCAAAACCGCTCTCGTTGCCGGAACCATTATCCGCTTTTTCATAATCTTCGCGGCTGTAGAGCTTCACATACTGCACAATGTGCGAGGTGTTGACGATCGCAATCTGTTTTTGCGGATCGTACGCCACGCCGCCCCACTGGACGCCACCGGCACTGTCCGGATAGGTTAGCACCCCTTCGCCTTTCGTGGTGGGGGGCGTGTACATACCCTCATAGCTCAGCTTATCCCACAGACGTGAACACTGGCCGGCACCCACAATATCCGCCAGTTTCCAGATTTTAGGCTTTTCCGATTGATCGAGCAGCGGCGCCGGTTTTGTCGGGAATGGCTGCGTTGGCGAAAGCACTTCACCCTGCACCGAACCATCGCCCTGAGGCACAGGACGCTCTTCAACAGGCCAGACATCTTCACCTGTCAGACGGTTCACTACAAACAGAAAGCCCTGCTTGGTAGCCTGAATCAACGCTGGGATCTGTTTGCCGTTTACTGTGATATCCATCAGCGTCGGCGCCGAGTTGATATCGTAATCCCACACATCGTGATGCACCCACTGGCGAGACCAGACTACTTTACCGGTGTTGATATCCAGCGCGGTGGTAGAGGTGCCAAGCGGAACAGGATCGACACGGTTACCGCCCCAGTAGTTGGGGGACGGGGAGGAGACCGGCAGATAGACCAGGCCATGAGCCTCATCGGCAGACATATGTGTCCAGACGTTGGCCGTACCGGTGCGTTTGCGGATTTCCGCCGGAATCGCTTCAAAGGTCCATTCGCGCTCGCCGGTCTGCGCATTGATTGAAAACACGGTGCCCGCAGGCGCTTCAGCATACGCCCAGTCTTTGCCGGCCCAGCCAACAAGCAGATGGTTACCGACTACGGTTGGCGGCTGCAGCACAGATAGCGGGTATTTGGCGTTAACCTTGTTCCACTGATTAAGATTCAGAACACCATTGTCGGCAAAGCTACGGCACGGCTCACCTGAATCGGCGTCCAGCGCATAGAGTTTGCCATCAACGGTGCCCATATAGACGATTTTCTGGCACGCTTGTCCGGCGACCGGATTTTTTGCCTGCCAGTAGGAGACGCCACGGTTTTTCAGTACCGGCTGCGTCAACGCTTTGCGTGAGGATTTAGTATCATATTGCCACTTCTCTTTACCTGTACCGGGATCCAGCGCAATCAGGCGATCAAAAGGTGTACCGATGTAGATCGTCTCGTTGGCAAAAACAGGCGTTGCTGACCAGACGGTGGCAGGGATGTCACCTTTGCCATCCGAGACATCTCCGGTATGAAACTCCCAGATTTTCTTTAATTTGCTGACATTATCAGTGGTGATCTGTTTCAGCGGGCTGTATTTCTGTGCGTTAAGCTGACCATGAAAGCTGTCCCAGGTGGCAGAAGAGGGTACCAATGAAGTTGCCGGATTACTGGCAGATTCGACTTTCTGTTCGTTGTGCTTGCCAGTTGACGCATCGTCAGTGGTGTTAGTGGTTCCCGGCTCTTGTTGATTGGCCGCATCCACATTGAGCTCTTCCCGTGCCCCCATAGAAGCTTCAGCGGCTTTATCCTGCGCCTGCAGCGTCAGCGGCGTGACCAGCAACGCCAGCGCCGTCATGCTGACTTTCATTAATGGAGAGTGTTTATCGTTATGCACAGGCGGCTCCTCAGACTTTGACGCGATGATCGTGGCGAACGGAATTGCTGCTCAGCGCAATCAGACCAATCAGGCCGACCACCATTGCTGCCGTAATGATGTACTGATGCAGCAGCGCGGCTGCAAGACTAATACCGAATAACATTAAAAAAGTGACAATAATCAAGAAAATGCGCGCACCGCGACGGGATGTGCCCCGTAAAATAAAGGTCAGTAGCGCCAGCACCGCGCTGGCGATGGCTACACCCAGCGCACCGATTGTACCGGTGACACCGGTGAGTGGCGTCAGCCAGGCGTATAAAGCCACCGCGAAGCCGATCACGGCTGCCAGTAGCAACAGTAAGCTGCCCGGGCGTGAGGGTTGAGATTGCAACATGTCAGGAAGCACCTTATGAAAAATGAACAGGTAATAAATATGGAGTATCGGTGAATTTATGCGCCAGTTGTTCGCGCAAAACGATGATTAAAAAACCAATGCAGCGCGAAGAACAGCGGCATAGTTCACTAAACGTAACAGAGTATAGAAGATGGTTTTTTAAATGGAGCGTTCAAAGGGGACATACACGATGGCTTACAGACAGAGGCTTTATATCAATGATAGCTATCAGGCCTTGAGTGTTAACGTGTCTCTCTTCAGGCCACTCGTAATGCAGCGTCGGGTTATCAACTTGTCGTGATGTTGGCAATTTCTGGTTCTGGCACAGCGCGGACGCGGACTGCGCGACCTTTAACCGCTATGAG
>MIEI01000155.1 GCA_002095305.1 Pantoea brenneri | reverse complement strand
TGCCCGGCCCTTGCGGCCGGGCTCTGAGCCACAGGCTCAGCAGCAGGAGGAGAATCGAACGCACAGGAGATACTCAACTTAGTCGACGATAACGTCGGAAACGTCTGTTGCTACCGGCAGGGCAATCGCCAGCGGTTGACCCAGACGGGTTTTGCTCTCAGCTTCGAGGCTTTCAGCCAGTTTAACCCGGCCAGGTGCGAACAGGTTGATAACGGTTGAGCCCAGCTTAAAGCGGCCCATTTCCTGGCCTTTCAGCAGCACCACCGCCCCTTCATCATCGGCCGCCGGATAATGCCAGCGCTTAATTACCCCTTCACGCGGCGGCGTAATGGTACCGGCCCACACCGTCTCGATGCTGCCGACAATGGTGGCACCGACCAGAATCTGCACCATCGGTCCGATATCGGTTTCGAAATAGCAGATAACGCGCTCGTTACGGGCAAACAGGTTAGGAATATTGCGCGCGGTCAGCGGATTAACCGAGTAGAGATCGCCAGGTACGTAAATCATCTCACGCAGGATGCCGTTGCACGGCATATGCACCCGGTGATAGTCGCGCGGTGCCAGATAGGTGGTCACGAACTCGCCGTCGACAAAGCGGGCGGCCATCTGCTCATTACCGGCCAGCAGGGCTTCAAGCGTGTAGTGATGACCTTTCGCCTGGAAAATCTGGTCGCCATCAATGTGGCCGAGCTGGCTGATTGCGCCATCAGCGGGCAGGGCGATCAGGTTGGCGTCAGCATCCACCGGACGCGCATCGTCTTTTAACGGACGGACGAAGAAGTCGTTAAAGGTGCGATAGCTGGCGGTGTCAGGCTTGCGCGCTTCCGCCATGTCGACTTTGTAAAACCAGACAAAGATGTCAATGACCAGTTTGGTCAACCAACCACCGCGGCGACTGGCGCCCCAACCGGCGAGTTCAGTCAGCCATTTCTTCAGGAGAATATGATTCAAGCCGAGTTTCAAACGATCAAACACCTTAGCCTCCTGGCTATTTTCATGACGTTGATAAAAAAGGGAGCGGATTGTAGCAGCGCCCCGGTCAGATGGCGACTATAGCCGATTTATGGCGCGCGGCGAATCATCGGCCGCAGGCCGATCCGCGCGTGGCACTGTGGCCCGGCGACCCTTTGCTGTAGGTCGCGCCGCGCGGCGGATGAAACTCTGAGGTCAGGACGCGGTTATACCGGTTAACTATCGCCGTCAGGGAAATTTTTACGCGTTTTTACCTGCGCCATGCTTTCCAGAATGCGGTGGTAGTTATCAAAACGGGAAACGTTGATTTTACCTTGCTCTACCGCTTCACGGATCGCACAGCCGGGATCGCTGCCATGCTTACAGTCACGGAATTTGCAATCGCCGAGGTAGGCCCGAAATTCGACAAATCCACGGGTGATTTGTTCCGGTTCAAGGTGCCATAAACCGAACTCACGTACCCCTGGCGAATCGATCACATCGCCGCCGTGCGGGAAGTGGTACAAGCGCGAGGCGGTGGTGGTGTGCTGGCCCAGTCCGGAGCCATCCGACACTTCATTGGTCAGAATGGCGACCTGCTCCTCTTTATCGAGGCCGAGCAGAGCATTCAGCAGGCTGGATTTGCCGACGCCAGACTGGCCGGCGAAGATGCTGACGCGGTCAGTTAACGCCGCTTCCAGCTCATCAAGGCCGTTTTTCGCCCGGCTGGAAACCATCACCACCCGATAACCAATCTCGCGATAAATATCCATCTGCTGATCAACAAAAGCGCGCGCCTTATCATCCAGCAGATCGGTTTTGTTCAGCACCAGCAGCGGTTCGATATCCAGCGTTTCGCTGGCGACCAGATAGCGGTCGATGATGTTAAGCGACAGTTCCGGCAGGATCGCCGACACGATAATGATCTGATCGATATTGGCGGCGATCGGTTTCACGCCGTCATAAAAATCGGGACGGGTTAACACGCTGGTGCGTTCATGCACCGCCTCGACAATGCCTTTACCGCCGCTCAGCGCCGGACGCCACATTACGCGGTCGCCGGTTACCAGCGAGCGGATCGTGCGGCGAATATTGCAGCGGTGGGCGACGCCTGCGCTGTCCTCGACATCGGCGTGCATGCCAAAACGGCTGACAACGACCCCATCTGCAGTTTCACCAAACAGATTATCATCCGCATCCGGACGCTCTCTGCGTTGGTTGAGACGGCGATCGTGGTTAGCGCTTACGCGACGTTGTTGGCCCTTCGACAGTTTATTTTTGCTCACTCACCCTCACAGCGTTAGCCAGATTTCGCCCGGCTGGGCAAAACGTCTATGATACACCTTATTCATCCTGAATGACGACTACAGCAACCGCAGGAAACAGCATGGCTACTGGAAATGAACAGAATCTGATCTGGATTGATCTTGAGATGACCGGACTGGATCCGGAGCGCGATCGTATTATTGAGATTGCCACCCTGGTAACGGACGCCAATTTAAACATCCTGGCGGAAGGCCCGGTGATGGCGGTGCACCAGTCCGATGCGCAACTGGCGCTGATGGATGACTGGAATGTTCGCACCCATACCAACAGCGGATTGGTGGAGCGGGTGAAGGCGAGCCAGATTGACGATCGGGCAGCGGAGCAGGCGACCATTGCCTTCCTGCAGCAGTGGGTACCGGCCAACACCTCGCCGATTTGCGGTAATAGCATTGGTCAGGATCGGCGTTTCCTGTTCAAATACATGCCTGAGCTGGAAGCCTACTTCCACTATCGTTATCTGGACGTCAGCACGCTGAAAGAGCTGGCGCGCCGCTGGAAGCCCGATATCCTGCCCGGCTTTAAAAAGAGCGGTTCGCACCAGGCGCTGGATGACATCCGCGAATCAGTGGCGGAGCTGGCTTACTACCGTGAGCACTTCTTGCAGCTTTAATCGACAACGGGTGCGCAGGAAATCGACAGATTGCTGCTTTAATCGGCAATCGCGCTGAAAGCGCAAAATTTTGCTTTCAGAGGCTTGCAGCAGCAACGATTTCTCGTATAATGCGCACCCCGTACCGGTGAAGAATTTATTAACGGTACAAGGC
>MIEI01000154.1 GCA_002095305.1 Pantoea brenneri | reverse complement strand
CCATCTTACTTCGGGCGCCTGGCGCAGTGAAGGGTTGTAAGCCCCCAGCGGGTCGTTAGCTCAGTTGGTAGAGCAGTTGACTTTTAATCAATTGGTCGCAGGTTCGAATCCTGCACGACCCACCAATTAAGAAGAAAGCACCTTTAAGGCGCTTTTTTCGTTTCTGTGGCACAGAGTTAAACCTGCCGGATGAGAACCTGCCGCAGGTTCGACTGAATCGCCGGGAGCGATTCAGGCTGATGCGCCAGCATCACCCGCAGGGCGTGGTCCCGGATGGGGCACGGCTTATCCTGCACGACCCACCAATTAAGAAGAAAGCGCCTTTAAGGCGCTTTTTTCGTTTCTGCGGCACAGAGTTAAACCTGCCGGATGAGAACCTGCCGCAGCATCAGCCGCAGGGCGGGCGTGCGTTGCCGGGCCAACGCTTCGCGTTTTTATCCGGACTGCCCGCGCCATCCTCTTCTGACCGTATTCCCTGCGCGTTGAACTAATTGGTTGCGAGCAGATTTATCCCCCATCCTGTCCGTCACGGTTTTTTCTGCGCTTTCGCCACCGACAGACTCTTCCAGATATGCATTACCGCGTAGCTGCGCCACGGCCGCCACGACTGCGAGCGCGCCTCCGCTTCGGCGGCCGTCAGGCCACCCAGATTATTGCGTACCGCAATGTCTTCTTTAGGAAAGGCATCCGGCCAGCGCAGGGCGCGCATCGCAATATAGTGAGCGGTCCACGGTCCGATGCCCGGTAAGCTCATCAGCCGCGCCATCATCGCCTCAGGCGACAGGGTGGCATTGAACCGTAGCTCACCCGCAGCACAGGCGCTGGCAAAGGCCTGAATCGCCCTGGCGCGGGCGCTGACTATCCCGAGGCGGGCAATCTCATCCAGTGAGGTCTGCGCGATCGTCGCCGGGCGGGCTGAGTAGCGTGACAGATCGGCGAACGGTGTCACGCAGGCTTCACCAAACGCCTGGGCAAAACGGCTGCTCAGCGTGGTCGCGGCTTTCACCGTAATCTGCTGACCGAGTATCGCCCGCACGCCCATCTCAAACCCGTTAAAGGCACCGGGTACCCGCAGGCCGGGATAATCAGCCAGACTCTGCGCCAGCAGCGGGTCCTGCTGCAGATGCGCCGCAATTCGCTGTGGCTGCGCATTGAGATCGAACAGATCGCGCAGCCGACGCAGCAGGGCCGGCAACACCGGCGTTAAGCTGCTGGTGAACTCAACCTGCAACGCCTGTTTTGCCGGCAGATGCGACACGCTGACCCAGCCGCGGTAGTCGCCCAGCGCCACGGTGCGCCGGTAGCAGCCATCTTCAACCGCCTCAATCTCTTTCATCAGGCGGAGCTGCAAAAAGCTGAGCATCGCCTGCCAGTCATAAGGGGGACGATAACTGAGCCGCAGCCGCATGGTATCGCCAGGCTGCAGCTGCGCCGCCGGCAGCGTCTCCTTACGCAAGGCACCGGGCGTCATGCGGTAACGGGCCTGGAATACATCATTAAAGCGCCGCAGACTGCCAAAGCCGCTGGCATAGGCCACGTCAATAATCGGCAGCCGGGTCTCGGTCAGCAGCTGCTTTGCCAGCAACATCCGACGCGTCTGCTTCAGCTCGAGCGGCGAGACGCCCAGCTCCTGCTGCACAATCCGCCGCAGCTGACGTGCGCTGATACCGAACTCTGCCGCAATCTCATCCAGCCCTTCATGCTGCTCCAGCACACCTTCCTCAATGCGCTGCACCAGCCGATCGGCGATGCGATGGGCATGATCAACCGGCGCATTTCCGGGTGCCAGCTCCGGGCGGCAGCGCAGGCAGGGCCGGAATCGGGCTTTTTCAGCGGCTTCGGCGCTGCCGAAGAACAGACAGTTTTTCTGCATCGGCGCTTTCACCGGGCAGATCGGGCGGCAATAGATACCGGTTGAGGTCACGCCGACGAAGAACACCCCATCAAAACGGGTATCACGTGAGGTCAGCGCCTGGTAGGCAATTTCGGGATCGAGCATGGCGTTTCTCCGGCAAATAATGCGCAGCCTACGCCGGAATGAACCTGCAGACTGGCTGTTTTCGGACAGCACAACAGTTTATCGCCATGACCGAAAACAGCCAGCGCGGCCGATAAAAAGTGCGATAATCGCTGCTGAATATGTGAGCGGAGAATCAGCATGTATTACTTCAAACCTATCGTCACCGTTGTCGGTGAACTCAAGCTGGTCGCCAGCGATCGCGGTCTGGTCGGTATTTTGTGGGAAAACGACGATCCGAAACGTACCCGGTTTTTGCCGCAAACCCGTCACGATGAACACCCGGTGTTACAGGAAACGGCCAGACAGTTGATGGAATATTTTGCCGGCGAACGGCGCTTTTTCGAATTGCCGCTCGACTTTGTCGGTACCGATTTTCAGAAAAAAGTCTGGCAGGCGCTGGTGACGATTCCGTTTGGCGAAACCCGCAGCTACAGCCAGATTGCTCGCGAGATCGGTCATCCGCTGGCGGTGCGTGCAGTTGGGGCTGCCAATGGCCGTAATCCGCTTTCGATTATCGCACCGTGCCATCGGGTAATCGGTGCCAACGGTAAACTGACCGGCTTCGCGGGAGGGCTGGAGATTAAAGCCTTTTTGCTGGCGCTGGAAGCACCTCAGGCCGCGCTGACGCTGGCAGAGGAAAAGCAGCCGGGCTGAAGCGCAATAGCGTGCGGTTGCAGACAAAAACTCCACGACACACCGACACATTTCCGCTATCGTGTTTAGCATATAAAACACGATGGCGGGAACAACGCCATATGTCGCCTTAACAGGCCATTTTCGTTAATTAGATAAAACGAGAGCTGTGTCATGAGTGTGATGTTCGATCCCGAGAGCGCCGTTTACCCTTTCCCGCCCAAGCCTGCCCGACTGACTGATGATGAAAAGGCGGCCTATCGTGAGAAAATCAAAGCGTTACTGAAAGCACGCAATGCCGTGATGGTGGCGCACTACTACACCGACCCGGAAATTCAGGCGCTGGCGGAAGAGACCGGCGGCTGTGTCTCCGACTCGCTGGAGATGGCGCGCT
>MIEI01000153.1 GCA_002095305.1 Pantoea brenneri | reverse complement strand
GAGTGCTGAGTGCTGAGTGCTGAGTGCTGAGTGCTGAGTGCTGAGTGCTGAGTGCTGGGTGACATCAATTCATCACCGTGCTTAGCTACGTATGGTTCCCCCAGAAAAGCCAGTAAAGGCACCGTTCAGCGGTCACTGCCGGGGGCTTCTGCTCATATCGCTACTACCATGCTGACAGGTGCTACTGATTACAGTGAATGTTTGAACCCGTTCCGGACTATTATTCTCCCTGCTCTCCCTGCTCTCCCTGCTCTCCCTGCCAGTCCCGCTCCCCTCTTCCTTTTATGCCCTGTTCTCTCCTTAACCGGCAAACTCAATCCTCATTACCTTAGCCAGACCCTACCGGTTACTGATTACAGTGAATGTTCTGAAGCCGATCTACTGTTTACAGTGAACGTTCAGCTCACTGGAGAGGCTTTAAGTAAATCAGCATAGCGACGATAATGTGATGAAGCTCACCATAACCAGCCTGACTACACAAATACGAGCTTTACGTTGAGAAGATAAATTATTGCCTCATGTGCATGATTTCTGTATAAAGTCATAAATCCTACATGTCTGGAGCAACTATGGCTAACGATGATAAGCAGGTAATGAAGGTGGCGCAGCGTTCAGAACGCATGCTGCTAAGCCTAACCGAGCAAATTCAGGCGCAAAAACAAGAGTTACACGAAAACACTTATTATCAGGTCTATGCCAAAGCGGCGTTAGCAAGTTGCCTAAATTGACCCGTGCCAGTGTGGATTACGCGGTTAATGAGATGGAAGAAAGTGGCTATCAGTTTGATAAACGCGCTGCTGGTTCATCGGTTAAGTATGCGATGTCGATCCAGAACATCATCGACATTTATCACCACCGTGGCGTGCCTAAGTATCGTGACCGCCACGCCGATGCGTATACCCTGTTCGTGGGTAACCTGAAAGGTGGCGTCTCTAAGACGGTTTCCACCGTTTCGCTGGCACACGCGCTGCGCGCCCATCCCCATCTTTTGTTTGAAGATTTGCGCATACTGGTGATTGATCTCGATCCACAATCATCGGCCACCATGTTTTTAAATCACGAGCGTTCAGTTGGCCTGGTGGAAGCAACTGCGGCACAGGCCATGCTGCAAAATGTCAGCCGCGATGAGCTGGTGAATGAATTTATTGTCTCATCGATCATCCCGGGCGTTGATGTGCTGCCGGCATCTATCGACGACGCCTTTATTGCCTCACGCTGGGATGAATTATGCGCTGAGCATCTGCCCGGTCAAAACGTCCATTCAGTGCTGTATGACAACGTCATCGCTAAACTGAAGAAGGATTATGACTTCATCTTTATTGATAGCGGCCCCCATCTGGACGCTTTCCTGAAGAACGCTATTGCCGCGTCAGACCTGCTGATGACGCCGGTACCGCCTGCTCAGGTTGATTTCCATTCAACCCTGAAGTACCTGACCCGTTTGCCAGAGCTGATTGGCATCATCGAAGACTCGGGAGCAACCTGTCGGCTGCAAGGCAACATCGGCTTTATGTCGAAACTCTCAAACAAGGCGGATCACAAACTGTGTCATAGCCTCGCCAAAGAAATCTTTGGTGGAGACATGCTGGACGCAGCCCTTCCCCGTCTTGACGGCTTCGAACGGTGCGGTGAATCATTCGACACCGTGATCTCAGCAAATCCTTCGACTTATGTCGGTAGTAGCGAAGCATTAAAAAATGCGCGTTCGGCTGCTGAGGATTTCGCTAAAGCGGTTTTTGACCGTATCGAATTTATTCGCCTGAACTGAGGTTTGTATGAGCGCAAAAAGAATTACGATTGGCAGAACCTTCAGCCAGACTCCGCTGGATAATGACAACAAGGGTGACCAGCACAGCCAGACCTTCGTACTGGCAACCGGCAAGCGCGCACTGTTTCGCTTTGAGCGCATCGCCGCAAATGAAGTTGAAACTAAAACCTTTGTCACGATGGAAACGAACGGCCGCGACCAGGCCGGGCTGACGCCAGATTCACTGCGTGACATTATTCGCACTATTAAGCTGCAACAGTTCTTCCCGGCTATCGGGATTATGCGAAACGACCGGATAGAAATCCTCGATGGTTCACGTCGTCGTGCTGCGGCAATTTATTGCAAAACCGGTCTTGATGTTCTGATCAGCGATGCAGAAATCAGCGCTGATGAGGCACGTCGGCTGGCGCAGGATATTCAGACTGCGCGTGAACATAACCTGCGTGAAGTGGGTATGCGCCTGTTAGCACTGAAAGATGGCGGCCTGTCGCAGAAAGAGATTGCGGAGAATCAGGGGTTATCTCAGGCTAAAGTGACGCGAGCTTTGCAGGCCGCCAGCGTACCGGCTGAATTGATTTCGCTATTCCCCAATCATTCTGAACTGACCTATCCGGACTACAAAGCATTGTTGCAGGCGGCTGAAAAAATCAGTGAGTCCGGTCAAACTGTTGAGGCGTTGATCGATTCCATCTCAATGGAAATTGATGTGGTTTGTGCACGCGATGGTCTGGCAGAGGATGAGCTTAAAAACCATATCCTACGTCTGATTCGTCAGGGCAGCCAGACATTAATGAAGGAGCCGGAAAAAGATAAAACGCAGGCAACCACGCTTTGGTCATTTGCTGACAAAGATCGTTTTGCCCGTAAGAAGGTTCGCGGTCGGATGTTTAGCTATGAGTTTAATCGCCAGTCGAAAGAGTTGCAGGAAGAGCTGGATAAAGTCATTGCTGAGACACTGAAAAAATATCTTTCTCGTTAATCTTTGGTCAGACAATCAAGCCAGCGCTCATCGCTGGCTTTTTTTATCTCATCAGCCAGCCAATGCGCCATACCCACCTCACCTGCTCTGAAGGCGAATTTCAGGCTGAAATCGCCAGCGTTTCAGTTAAGTTATAAAACATATCTGTTTGATATTTAATGAATAAATGCTTTTTCAGCGCATGAAATTCAGCGTGAAATCGCCAGCTTGTATTTCACCTCGCCAGCAAAATGGCGGACTTCCCTGCCAAAGCCAAAGCCAAAGCCAGAGCCAGAGCCAGAGCCAGAGCCAGAGCCAGAGCCAGA
>MIEI01000152.1 GCA_002095305.1 Pantoea brenneri | reverse complement strand
GCCAACGCGCGTATGAACTCATCGGCCTGCGCCTGCTGCGCAGCCTGAATCACCTGCTCCAGAGTCGCGTCCGGCCGACCCAGGCGAATAGTGTTCTCCAGCGTATCGTCAAACAGCCAGCTCTCCTGCGACGCCTATGCAATATGTCTGCGGAGCAAAGCCTCATCCATATCGTCCAGCGAAACGTCACCCAGCTGAATCGTGCCAGAGGTCGGCGCATAAAAACCCAGCAGCAAATAAGCGAGGGTGGTTTGCCACTTCCTGACTGTCCGGCAATGGCGACGCGGCTTACCGGTTCAATCACAAACGTCAGGTTACGCAGCACGCAGGCTTGCGTCTGCGGATAGGTAAAGCTCACCTGTTCAAAGTTGACGCGCGAACTGGCTGGCCGGCGAAGCCGGCGCTTTGGCGGCGGCGCGCAGAGCGCCGACCTGCTGCAGCTTACTGGCGTAACGTCCAGTGGCGTCAGACATCTGCAACTCCCTCCAGCCCAATATCACCTCAATCAGCAGGCTGTTCAGTGTGCTTTTGTGCTCAGCAACACGCGCTCCGTTTAGTATGGCGCGTCGAAAAAAGCATCGCGGGATCAGCATATTCAGTACGACACAGGGCAAAAATATCAGTGCCAGCGGCGGAGCAATAAACAGCAGTATCAGCAGCGCGAGGCCGGGCATCAGGAAAGCTGTCAGGTAATCCACCAGCATATGCGCGTAGAATCGTTCCATCATTTCGGCATCACGGGTCGCCGTGGCGGCGATGTCGCCCAGACGCTGCTCGCCGATATGCGCTGGCGCGGCGCGCGCCAGGCCATCAAAGATACCCAGCTGCAGCGTTTCAATCAGCGCAAAGGCCAGATCGTGTGAGTACCATGCCAGCGCGGTCGCGAGCGCAGCCAGCATCAGATAACCGGCCACGTCCGTAAAGGGTGCGTCGCTCAGGGCCTGCATCACCATGCCGCCGCCCAGCACGATGCAGGCAAAGGCGCCGCACTGCGCGCTGACGCCAGCGAGTAGCGTCATTGCCAAACGGAATTTATGCGCGGCGACAGGCGAAAACAGGCTGCGCCAGAAAAAAGAGGGCGTTTCATGATGCGCTCTCCAGCGAGGCGAAATAGCCAGACTGCTTACGCAGCTGCGCAGGCGCGCCCTGTTCAACAATACGACCCGCCTGCAGCACCACGATATGGTCCGCCTGCGCGACAGCGTTCATACGGTGCGCAATGCTGATCAGCGTACAGCGACGGCTGAGCGTAGCGATAACCTGCTGCAGCGCCACTTCGCTGGCGACATCAAGACTGGCGGTGATCTCATCAAGGATTAACAGCGGGGATTCCTTTAGCAGCGCACGTGCAATCGCCACCCGCTGCCGCTGTCCGCCTGAGAGCAGGCTGCCGCCTTCGCTCAGCGGCGTATTCAACTGTTGCGGCAGCGTGCGTACCCAGTCTGCGAGCTGCGCCTGCTGCAGCGCGTGCCATAGCGCTTCGTCAGTCGCATCAGCGGCGCTGAGTCGGAGATTTTCCGCCAGCGTGCCGTCGAACAGAAATACCTGCTGCGATACCCAACTGATGCGGCTGCGCAGGGCGGAAAGCGCGAAAGAGTCGATGGGCTGCCCGCCCAGCAGAATAGTGCCGGAATCTGGCACAGCGAAGCGCGTAATCAGCTGCGCCAGCGTGCTTTTGCCTGAACCCGACGGCCCGATCAACGCGGTATGCCGGTTCTCCTCAATACAAAGCGACAGCTCATTAAACAAATATTCAGCCTGCCCCGGCCAACGATAGCTCACGCGTTCAAACCGTAAATCGTTACGGGCCGGAAGCGGGGCGGGATGATGGGGTTCGCCGATCGCTTTTTCTGCCTGGCTGAGCGCTTGCATCGCGGGTTTTATCTCCTGCGCCGCCCACAGCGTGTGCAGTACGTTTTCCAGCTCGAACAGAGGACGAAACGCCTGCCAGAGGATCAATAGCGTCAGTAGCAGAACGGCTGGGTCAAGATCCCCCTGCGTGACCCGAAAAGTATTTACTGTCAGCAGGCAGGCCGTGCCGGAAAGGGCAAGGCCGCGGGTTATGCCGCTGCGCATCATGGTTGCGCGCAAAGCGGACATTGATTCCGTGCGCAGCGCGGCGGCATGCGCTGCCAGACGGGCACGAAAGCGCGGAACCGCGTTAAACGCCTTAAGCGTCAGCATGCCCTGCAACGCATCAAGCAGGCCATCGGCCATCCGTTGCATCGCGGCAAATACCCCCACGATATGCTGTCGTCGACGGGTCATGAAAAGGTAATCAGCCAGCGGGCAGGCCAGCAGAAAGGCCAGCAATATTCCTCCAGACAGAACGTCAATCCATCCCAGCGTGACGCTGGTGAGCAGGCCGGCAAACAGCGCTGGATGAAACATTTTTGCCATCGCCGCCACCCCGATAAAGTAGAGAGGACTATCGAAGAAGAACAGCCAGACGCCGCCGCTTCTGCCAGCTTTGACCGCGGGCAGGCTGGCAATTTCCGCTGCGTGGAGCAGATGCTGACTGCTCTGCGCCACCTGCTGTGGCGTGGCGCCGGTGCCGTTCACGGCTCACCGCTGAACCGCCTCCCATCAGATAAAAATCGGGATTACGCGAAAGAATATACTCCGGGTTGAGCTTGCCGACTGGCGCGCTCAGCTTGTCTTCCCCGATGCTGTGTCCGCCTGCCGCTGCAATAAAATCGCTCATATTTCCAGGACCGGAGGTAAAACAGCAGTCGCCTTTGCCAGGGTTGAGATGGAAGAATACCGATGGACGGGAAGAGACGCCTGCCAGACGCTTTTTGACCTCATTCATATGCTGCTGCCAGAAGGCGATGACCTGCTGTGCGCGTGCCTCCTGACCCAAAACCTTACCCAACAATTGCCGACCAGGCACAGTATTGACCCGTGGCTTACGGAAGAAGTCGACAAAGATATAGGGAATATGCGCGGCGTCCAGCGCTTCCAGCCCGGGCGGAATCGGTCCGTAAAGCGTAAAAATCACCAGGTCGGGTCTGGCGGCGATAGTGGCCTCCAGAGAAAAAGTGCCGCTGTTCATGGTGCCAAACACCGGAATCGCGCGGACGGCGGGGTAACGCTGAAGCACACCTTGCCAGGTGGCAGGTGAATAACGCTGCAGATCGTCGCCCCAGCCAACAACGTGGGCAATGGGATCTTTCTCCAGAAGCGCCAGCGTAATAAGGTGACGGCTTTCACCCAGTATGATGCGCGTTGCCGGACCTGCCAGCGTAACGCGACGATCCAGCATATCGGTTACGGTGATCGACGCGCGGGCGGTGACAGCAACGGTCCCTGACAGCATCCAGCGAAGCGTATAATCTGAAGTGCATTTCTGAATCGATTTACTTATAGTTCACATATGG
>MIEI01000151.1 GCA_002095305.1 Pantoea brenneri | reverse complement strand
GGAGCAGTCTGTAGCAGAACGCCAGCTGGTTACAGTCAGAGGCAACAAATTTTATAAACGCCCGCTGATGAATAAAAGTGAGTACGGCGTTTTCTGCAGACTTGAAAAGCTGCTTTCAGCGTCACACCGTGGCTATCGCGTGTTCTCCCAGGTATCACTCGGTGAGATTCTTGGCTCAGATGACAAGCAGGCTTACCTGGCGATTAACAGCAAGCGGGCAGATTTCGTGATCATAGACTGGTCTGGGCAGCCGATAGCCGTCGTTGAGTATCATGGCAGTGGCCATTTTAAGAACGATGCCATCGTACGTGACGCGGTCAAGCGTGAGGCATGTAGCAATGCAGGGATTGCCTTTATAGAACTATCTTCCAGCTATACAGGCGCTGATATTAGAGCCATCAGTGAACATTTGCACGCAAGAGCAGCCTGACTTCAGTGGCACCACCAGTGAAGTCGTCTCTTCTTTTCATCAAGCACGCGCCGCAGCTCCCTGCGGTGCCGCTTCAGTTCTTGATGCAGCATGCGTTTTTTTATCCTGTGGAAAACCTCATTCATGACCTCAGGAGAACAGATATCAGCTTGTGATTCGCAGCGGCTGATTTACTGAAGTAACCAATCCATATAAAGATTAAGGCATTCTTCTGCGATGCCTATAAGTTGTAATTTAGAAAACACATACGCCTCCTTGCATAAAGAGCCTCTATAACCCTATGTTAGGTGTTGTACATGGATAATCGGCAAAATGTTCCAATCGTTTAGCGCTTGAGCTGCATATTAAGAAAATAAATGTAGCATTGAATCCCTTAACATAATTACTAGGGACTTTTCTAAAAAACAATTATCATATATTCTGTTGTCATACTTATATAATCTCTTCAACTGCAAACTTTCATCTGCAAGGAGCTATCGTGGTACATACAAGCAAAAATAAAGTTCTGAAGAAAAGTAAAGAAGAAATCTTCATAGAAAAATGGAACACCACCAATCCAATAGGGACATTAGTTGAAGTCATAAATAATAAATCTCAGAATAACAAGACTTCAGATGAAACTTTAAATTTTGCCAGACTAGTAAATAAGAAGCCTTATGTTGATCTTAAATATAATGGCGGAGCATTTTTAGATGATTTGGAAATAAAAGGGCCAAATCACCCAGATGTAATCGAGAAAAATGAAGCTGAAGAGGAAAAAACTAAAAGGGATAACAGGATTGTATTTGGGGTATTTATTGGGCTCCTTTTATATTCTTATGCTTGCACTATATATTTCAAAGGAAATGATTTATCTCCTGTGTATGCATTCATAACTCTAATATTCTCCCTCTTCATACGAGCATTTTCACCTGAAAATGCGGCGAGAAGTGTCAAGGTTCTGATATTAATTGCTGATATTATGGCTGTTTCCCTTACGTTTTTCTCACTATTACCTATACCATTTTTTAAAGAAAATATGATTATAACCTATTACTTAATAAGTGTTTTATGCTTAATTGGTGCCCAATCATTTTATAGGGAGCTATGATTTTAAAAGTTTTTTCAAAAAGGCCATTCAAGTAAATGGCCTTCTAAACTCTATGAGTTTAGGCTAAGCACTATCCTTGCCATAAGGTATGACTTTAATTTTTTTCAACTCATAATCAAATTCTTTCAACCATTCTCCCGGGCGCCGACCTTCAAAAATATCAATTAGCCATTTACCAGAAGAACGCGACATTAAGCGCTGATAAAAAACAGGATGATGTTGACCTAAATCCGGCCCTTTATCTCCAGACTCATATACCCACGTCGTTATATATGGCGAAAATGTAGGCCAGTTTTCTTTAAGGAACCTGATAAAGTCTTCCAGATTACCGCGACCGCCGCCGCCCATTCCATCAGCTAAAACAAAGTGTTCATTAACGTAGCCAAGTATTTTATCACCGTTATTATTGTCAATTTTAAGGCAGATTAATTCACCATCATGACGACCACCAGTAACTCGATACAGTTCCCATGAAAATTTACCTTCTTCAGGCTGGCTGAAAAAGTCATGGTACGAAGAACCAATATTAAGTGCCGGGAAGGGAGAGTTCTCTCCGCTTAATAGCCAGCTCTGACTAAAACCAAAGCTAAGTGACAAGCGGTCCGCTAAATCAAAAGGCAGGTCATCCAGACCATCGAGGCAGTCAAACAAAAGAGATGGAGAGGCCTCTCCAGCACGCCGCGCGATATGCGCCACATCTGAAGGTTCACTCCATGCAAAGAACCCGTCATTGCGTAATCTTTCAAACACAAACGCAAGCCTTGCTGCGACATCCTTACGCCATCTTTGCCGATGAGTAAGCGATTCTTCCTGAGCTGGTTTGTATTTCTCTGTAAGCGCCAGACGGCACTCTGCTTCGATAGAACGTTCAGCTCGCGCAGCAGCTGCTTCGACACGCATGAAAATGTCGTCAGGAAAATTCCTAACCTGGATCTTGGCCATAGGTCCTCTCAACTCATTTTAGCTGGTTAGCATCATGAAAATGACGCCTAGTGAGTCAAGCTAATCACAAGTGATGATGGGAATAAACATTTTCTTAAAATGAAATCAAAAAGAACTCAAAAAGACTCATTTTATGGAAGCTCTAGTTCAAAGATAACGGCTCTGATAATTACTCATGTTATGTACTAAAACGGTCGGTTTCGTACATGTAGAATATAGCCTGTCCGAAAGTTAGTGTTTTTAATTTCGGACATGCGCTATAATAAGTACACCTATTTCGTACACAAAATAACTACATGTCACGAGTCTTTGCCTACTGCAGGGTATCGACCCTCGAACAGAACACTGAAAACCAGCGTCGTGAAATCGAAGCGGCCGGCTTTGCCATCAGACCCCAGCGACTGATTGAAGAGTACATAAGTGGTTCAGTCGCGGCTGCTGAACGCCCTGGATTTATGCGTCTCCTTGATCGAATGGAAAACGGGGACGTTTTAATCGTAACGAAGCTGGATCGCCTCGGGCGAAACGCCATGGATATCAGAAAAACCGTTGAGCTACTTTCTGCGTCAGAAATACGGGTACACTGCCTGGCGCTGGGAGGGGTAGACCTCACCAGTCCGGCCGGAAAGATGACAATGCAGGTAATCTCGGCGGTTGCTGAATTTGAGCGCGATCTGCTACTTGAACGTACACATGCTGGTATTGCGCGGGCTAAGGCATCCGGAAAGCGTTTCGGCCGCCCGCCGGCTCTGGATGACGAACAAAAGAAAGCGGTGTTCTTGCGTCTTAGTGAAGGGAAGAGTATCAGCGCGATCGCCCGCGAATTTGACACCACACGGCAGACCATTTTAAGAGTGAAAGCGATAATGGAAGACGCTGATGCTCGTTCATGAGTTGCTTTTCTGCGTATGTCCGCTTTGTGCCATAAGCGGACGTTATTCCGATAACAAAGAGCGGAACAACGAAGAATATAAATAGCTAAACTTCAGATTTTC
>MIEI01000150.1 GCA_002095305.1 Pantoea brenneri | reverse complement strand
CTGGCGCCCCCTTGTCGGTCGCCGGCAGCGGCGAAACTGAAACTGCCGCAGCCAGCCGGCGAACGAAACCTGCTCATAGCCCGTTCGCGCAGCGAACCCAGGGCCAGGCGGGCGAAACCCGCTCAGTGCATACCCGCTGCCAGCCGGCAAACGAAACCCTCTGCAGCCCCGTTCGCGCAGCGAACACGCCCCCCTCAATCCCACCCCTTTATTCCCTATTGTCATATAAGTAACTTTTTTAGTATTTCCTGTTATCAATAATAGTTCTTACCATCAACAAATCAGATTACGTAAAGGGAGGTAAATACCGTGAATTTCCAACAGCTTAAAATCATCCGCGAGGCGGCACGCTGTGAATTTAATTTAACGGAAGTCGCCAATACGCTATTTACGTCCCAGTCGGGTGTGAGCAGGCATATTCGTGACCTTGAAGATGAACTGGGCGTCGAAATTTTTATCCGGCGTGGCAAACGCCTGCTGGGCATGACGGAGCCAGGAAAAGCATTACTGACCATCGCCGAGCGCATTCTCGATGAGGCCGGCAAAGTGCGTCGGCTGGCCGATGTTTTTACCAATGAAACCAGCGGCATACTGACTATCGCTACCACCCACACCCAGGCGCGCTACAGCCTGCCGAAAATCATTAAGGCGTTCCGTCAGCTCTATCCCAACGTCCGGCTGGAACTGAATCAGGGTTCGCCGCAGGAAATTGTCAGCATGCTGCTGGCGGGTGAGGCGGATATCGGCATTGCCAGTGAAATGCTGGTCAATAACAGCAGCCTGGCGGCGTTCCCGTGGTTCAGCTGGCACCACGCTTTACTGGTGCCGAAAGAGCATGAGCTGGTGCAGAATCAGCCGGTATCGCTCAGCACCCTCAGCCGCTATCCGCTGATCACCTATCGTCAGGGGATCACCGGACGGTCACGCGTCGATCGGGCTTTCCAGTCGGCCGGACTGAAACCCGATATTGTGCTCAGCGCACAGGACTCCGACGTGGTGAAAACCTACGTTAAACTCGGTTTAGGCGTCGGGATACTGGCCGATCAGGCATGCGAAACCGAAGAGAACGATGACCTGGTCCGGGTCGAGGCGACGCACCTGTTCGATGCCAGCACCGTCTGGCTCGGCCTCAAGCGCGGGCAGCTACAGCGTAACTATGTCTGGCAATTCCTTGAATTGTGCAACGCTAACCTGTCACTGGAAGAGATCAAACGTCAGGCACTCTCCTACGGTAATGAAGATGAACCGGTAATCGACTTCCAGATTTAACGCTGATGCGCATCCGCTGGGGTGCGCATTTCGCCGCACGGCATAAAATTTCTTTTCGCGGCGAAAAATTCCTTTCCGGCACTTTCTCCTCTCTGACAACAACATCCTGCGCTGACCCGCCGCGATAAAGTGGAATCAGCCGATCACAAGGGGATGTTATGTCGCGACTACAACTGAAAGATAGCGATCTACTGCGCCAGCAGGCGTTGTTCGCCGGACGCTGGCAGGGCGCACAGCAGGGCGTCACACTGCCGGTTACCGATCCTGCCACTGGCGAAACCATCGCCACTATTCCAGCGCTGGGAAAAACCGAGACTGAGCAGGCGATTGCGCATGCCGAATCGGTCCGCGTTGCCTGGGGAAAGACGCCCAATGCCACGCGTGCGGCGCTGCTGGAAAAATGGCACCAGCTGATTATTGATCATGCCGACGATCTGGCGATTATCATGACCGCCGAGCAGGGCAAACCGCTGGCAGAAGCCAAAGGTGAGGTGCTGTACGGTGCCAGCTTTGTTAAATGGTTCGCTGAAGAGGCGCGCCGCATCTATGGCGACACCATTCCGGCCCCCAGCGATGACCGCCGTATTCTGGTGCTGAAACAGCCGGTCGGCGTGGCAGCCGCCATTACGCCGTGGAATTTCCCGATTGCGATGATCACCCGCAAAGTCGCCCCCGCGCTGGCCGCTGGCTGCCCGATCATAGTCAAACCGTCTGAACTGACGCCGCTCTCAGCGCTGGCGCTGGCGGTACTGGCGGAGCGTGCCGGCTTCCCGTCTGGCGTGCTGCAGGTGCTTACCGGTCTGCCGACCGAAATCGGTGAAGCGCTGACTGCCAGCCGCACGGTGCGCAAAATCTCCTTTACCGGCTCTACCCGGGTCGGACAACTGCTGATGCAGCAAAGCGCTGACAGCATCAAACGCCTGAGCCTTGAGCTGGGCGGCAATGCCCCGTTGATCGTATTTGACGATGCCGATATTGAGATAGCGGTGGCCGGGGTGATGGTCAGCAAGTTCCGCAATGCCGGCCAGACCTGCGTCTGCGCCAACCGGATTCTGGTGCAGCGCGACATCTATCCACGCTTTAGCGCCAGACTGCTGGAGGCGGTCGCCACCCTGAAAGTCGGCGATGGCTTTACGCCGGGCACCACCATTGGCCCGCTGATTAACAACCGGGCAGTAGAGAAAGTGAACGGACACATCGACGATGCTCTGAGTCAGGGTGCCACGCTGCTGACCGGCGGGATCAGCCGCAACAACGGTACCTTTGTTGAACCGACGGTGCTGGGTAACGTGACCAGTAGCATGCGTATCGCCCATGAAGAAACCTTCGGCCCGGTCGCGCCGCTGTTTATTTTTGATGATGAAGAGCAGGCAATTGCGATGGCTAATGACACGCCGTATGGGCTGGGAGCCTACTTCTTCACTGAAAATATCCGCCGGGCGTGGCGGGTGGCGGAAGCGCTGGAGTTCGGCATGGTCGGCTTCAATACCGGGGCAATTTCATTAGAAGTGGCACCGTTTGGCGGGGTGAAATTATCCGGCATTGGCCGGGAAGGTTCGCGATATGGAATTGATGAGTACCTGGAACAAAAAACATTTCATATCGGCAGCCTCTGAATAAGCAGTGAATAAAAATGCGTCAGCCTGCATTTCGGGCTGGCGTTTTTTTTGCTGAATCTTTTCTCACCGGCTGACTTATTTATCTGCGCTCTGATTTATCTGCACTCTGAAAAAGCTGGAAATTTATCAATGATGTGAACTGTGTCGATAAATTGAAGGCGAAATTCTGTCGTCGGGTGCAACGCTGACTCAGCGATACCCGTAATGGTGCAATTTCCGTGCGCGTTGCACCCGCAGAGTGCATAAATTTTGTGAAGTAAATCATCTGTTTAATTGTTCGGCAATTCCGCAAAAATTCCTCCGCCAATACGGCAGAAAATTTTTTTGCGCTGTTTTAAACGCATTTTTATTTTTTGCCCGGCTGGCATACTTTCTGCATTAGCTTATTAACGCGATAACTAAGTGACGTTTAAAACGCTAATAAGCCAGCGAATGACGGGTGTAACAAATAAGGATTCTTCCATGTTAAGTTTCGACCCTGAAAAAGTTTCCCTTCCGGTTGGTCATTATATTGGCGGCCAGCATCTTCAGAGCCAGGGCGCGCCCTTTGCGGTGAAGCGTCCCTCCGACGGCAAGGTATACGCCACGCTGCATGACGCCACGCCACAGGATGTCGACCATGCCGTGACCGTGGCTCATCAGGCGCTGAAAACCAGCGGCTGGTCCGGCTGTGCGCCGCGTGAGCGCGGTCGGGTATTACGGCGCTGGGCCGATCTGATCGAGCAGGACCCGCTGCTGGCTCAGCTCGAAGCGCT
>MIEI01000149.1 GCA_002095305.1 Pantoea brenneri | reverse complement strand
CCGGATGGCAGCGTGATGGTCAGCGGCGAGCGCCGCGGGCCGCGCGATCAGGCAGAACAGATGGGCATTTCACTTGCCGATGAGCTGCTTAACGGCGGCGCGCGTGAAATCCTGCGTGAAGTTTACCAGGGCAGCCGCCGGCATGACCATTCTGGTGACGCGTCCGGAACCCGCAGCAGCAGAGCTGGTATCACGCCTGCATGCCCTGGGTAAGCAGGCATGGAGCCTGCCGCTGATTGAATTCGCGCCGGGCGTCGACCTGCCTCATCTGCCGCAAAAGTTAGCCGATCTGCAACCTGGCGATCTGGTTTTTATCCTGTCGCAGCAGGTTATCCACTACGCTCAACACGCCGTCACAGCGTGGCCCCCCGGGCTGGACTATTATGCAATTGGTCGATCCACTGCGCTGGCGTTCCATACCGTCAGTGGTCAGCAGGTGACCTGGCCGCATGCACATGAAACCAGTGAAGAGTTAATTCAGTTAAATACGCTGCAGCTGGTTGCCCATAAGCGTGCGCTGATTTTGCGCGGTAACCCCGGCCGGGAGCTACTGGCGGAGACCTTAACGCAACGCGGCGCAGAGGTGTCGTTTGCCGCCTGCTACCAGCGCTGTCAGAAACACTATAACGGTGCGACAGAAGGCCGGCGATGGCGCGATCGCGGCGTCTCGGTGCTGGTGGTGACCAGTGGAGAAATGTTACAACAGCTTTTTTCGCTGTTCCCCGCGATCGATCGCGAGGAATGGCTGCTCAACTGCCGACTGATTGTCGTCAGTGAACGTTTGGCTACCCTGGCCGCAGGATTGGGTTGGCAGGATATTCAGGTAGCCGATGGTGCCGATAACGATGCGCTATTGCGCGCGTTACGCTGAACTTTAACAATGGGATGTGCCACATATGACGGAACAAAAAGACTCCTCCGCCATGGTTGAAGAAACCACCCCAGCGGTCGACCGCTCTGCTGCCAGCAACGCCACACCACCCCGTAAAGCAAAAAACGGTGGCATGGTGCTGGGTGCGGTTGCGATCGTCATTGCGCTGGCGATTGGTGCAGGTTTATACCTTAATGGGAAACATCAGGCTGATTTACAGGCACAAACCAACCAGCGTCTGAGCGAACAGCTTAGCGCGCTTCAGCAGCAGGCCAGCAACGACAAACAGCAGCTAACGCAGCAGCTGAGTAGCACCGAAACCGCGCTGCAGAAGGCGGAAGCCCAACAGGCGCCTCTGCCAAAGAGCTGGAAACGCTGCGTGAGAAAGTGGCTGTGATTTCAGGCAACGACGTGCGCAGCTGGTTGCTGGCGCAGGCGGATTACCTGGTGAAACTGGCGGGTCGCAAACTGTGGAGCGATCAGGATGTCACCACCGCCGCCGCGTTGCTGAAAAGCGCCGATGCCAGCCTGGCTGACATGAACGACCCGAGCGTGATGAATGTCCGTCGCGCGTTAACCCAGGATATCAGCACCCTCTCATCGGTCAGCCAGGTCGACTATGATGGCGTGATCCTGAAGCTGAATCAGCTGTCGAACAATGTCGACAATCTGCGTCTGGCCGATAACGACAGCGATGATGCGCCGATGGACAGCGACGGTGGTGAGCTGTCAGGTTCAGTGCGCGAATGGCGACAGAATCTGGTGAAAAGCTGGCACAACTTTATGGATGACTTTATTACCATCCGTCGCCGTGATAACACCGCACAACCGCTGCTGGCACCTAATCAGGATGTTTATCTGCGTGAGAACATTCGTTCCCGTCTGCTGATTGCCGCTCAGGCGGTTCCGCGTCATCAGGATGAGATCTACAAACAGTCGATCGACACCGTCTCCGCCTGGGTTCGCGCCTGGTACGATACCAATGATGCCGCCACCAAAGCGTTTCTCGCCCAGCTGGATGAGCTGAGCCAGCAGAGCATCAATATGGATCTGCCGGACAACCTCGAAAGCCAGCCGTTACTTGAGCAGCTGATGCAAACCCGCGTGCGGAACCTGTTAGCGCAACCCTCTGCCGCTGCTAATCAGCAGGGAGGCTAAGCATGCTTAAGGTATTTATCCTCTTTATCCTGCTGATTGCTGGCGTGGTGCTGGGACCGATGATCGCTGGTCATCAGGGCTACGTGCTGATTCAGACCGATAACTGGAATATCGAGACCAGTGTGACCGGGCTGGTGATTATCCTGATCATCAGCCTGCTGGTGATTCTGGCCGTGGAATGGCTGCTGCGTCGCGTGCTGCATACCGGTGCCCGTACCCGCGGCTGGTTTACCGGTCGTAAACGTCGTCGCGCCCAGCGTCATACCCAGTCCGCGCTGATGAAGCTGGCGGAAGGCGACCATCGTCAGGTTGAAAAACTGCTGTCTAAAGATGCCGATCATGCCGATGTGCCGGTCGCCAACTACCTGCTGGCGGCGGAAGCAGCTCAACAGCGTGGCGATGAAGTCCGCGCCAATCAGCATCTGGAGCGGGCGGCTGAACTGTCAGACAGCAACACCATTCCGGTGGAAATTGCCCGTGCGCGTATTCAGCTGGCGCGTAATGAAGATCACGCCGCGCGTCACAGCATCGATCGTTTACTGGAAGTTGCGCCGCGCCATCCTGAAGTGCTGCGCCTGGCCGAGCAGGCTTATATCCGTACCGGCGCCTGGAGCGCCCTGCTGGATATTCTACCGGCGATGCAGAAAGCACAGGTTGGCGATGACGATCACCGCGCTGCCCTGCAGCAACAGGCCTGGCTGGGCCTGATGAGTCAGGCGATGGCCGATCAGGGTAGCGACGGACTGAAGCGCTGGTGGGGCAATCTGAGCCGCAAAACCCGTCAGGAAACCACGCTGCAGGTCGCGATGGCTGACCACCTGATTGAGTGTGACGATCACGATACCGCGCAGTCAATCGTCCTGGAGGGGCTGAAACGCCACTATGACGATCGGCTGGTGCTGCTGATGCCACGCATCAAGAGCGGGAATCCGGAAGCGCTGGAGAAAGCGTTACGCCAGCAGATTAAACAGCATGGTGCTACGCCGCTGCTGCACAGTACGCTGGGTCAGCTATTGATGCGTCATGGTGAATGGCAACAGGCGGCCGAAGCGCTGCAGCAGGCGCTGGCACAGCGTCCTGATGCGTTCGACTATGCCTGGCTGGCGGATGTATACGATCGCCTGCGTCGCCCGGAAGAAGCGGCAAAGATGCGTCGTGAAGGCTTATTGCTGACGCTGAAGAACAATCCCGGCGCCTGATTGGCCGGAGAGAAAGATAAAAGCCGGGCTTGCCCGGCTTTTTTGTGCCCGACATTTACCGCCAGCCGGCAGTAAACCGCAGATAAAAAAACACCTGCCATAGGCAGGTGCAAGATCAGGTCGGTAAGACAACCGGGAGGTACCTGACTCAACGTGGTGTCTGTTAACCCTGTAAGACTTTCGCGATACAGGCAGGCAGACAACAGGTACCTAAAAATTGGCTCTGCATCATTCCCAGGTTTATGTTGCATCAGCAAACATAAGAGGTGGAATGAGCATCTACAGGTTTATTATTGCATAATTCATGCCAGCTTAGATTTTATTTTCAAAGCCTTTTTAAATCAGTTATTTAATAAAAATACGGAATAAGGTGACGTAAACAGCCTGCCGCGAGTGTCGGTATTCAGCGACACCGGTCCGCTTCGCTGTCTCTCTCTGGAGACAGCCACGAGAAACTGTCGAACATCCTTATAAAATCAACAGGTTAACTGTCGCAGAATAGCGACGCGGCCGGTCTTTCGCTAACCGACAGACGAAAAAAAACCTGTCTTTTCAGT
>MIEI01000148.1 GCA_002095305.1 Pantoea brenneri | reverse complement strand
AAGAATCTGATGTTTAGCTAATTATATTCGTCGTTGTTCGGCTCTTTGTTATCGGAATAACGTCCGCTTCTGGCACATAGCAAACGGGCATGAGAGCACTGTCGATTTAATCAAAACGCTTTGCAGCCATCAGAAGTCGTGTCCGGTAATAAGCGATTGATAACCTTACTGTGGCGATTCAGCAAGTAATGCGGCCTGTACTGCCGGCCGGGCGCTGATCATATCCCTGTATGCCGACAACGCAGGCCAGCGATGCAGCTCGATCGAGAAAAACTTACTCCAGCCCAGCACCGTGAAAAGATAGGCATCAGCAACGCTGAAAGTTGGCCCGGTCAGATAAGTTTTTTCGTTGAGAGTCACCTGCAGGAAATCGAACTGCCGGAATAGCTTCTCACGAAAAATCGCTCTGACGTTTTCGGGCAGCGTGGAATTGAACAACGGTGCCGATCCAGCATGTATCTCACTGGTGATAAAGTTAAGCCATTCCTGCAGGCGCACCCGAGCCCAACTGTTCGCTGGCGGAGCCAGACCCTTTTCCGGTTTACTGTCAGCGAGGTACTGCACAATGGCCGGACCTTCAGTGAGTATCTGCCCATCATCCAGTTCAAGTGCAGCGACATAACCTTTAGGGTTAATGGTGCGGAAGTCACGACCGTCAGCGGTGAGCTTATTTTTGTTGTCTACTTTAACCAGTTCAAACTCAAGCTCCAGTTCGCGCAGCACGATGTGCGGTGATAACGAACAGGTATTCGGGGCGTAATAGAGTTTCATTGTATCTCCGCTTAAATTGAAAACCGTCGCGCAACATCCTGCGCGGTGCTGAACTCACTGTATTTGACGCTGTCTGCGCTGTAAAATTAATGCTTCAATAATCAACTATTAGCTGGGCTACTGATAATCATGATGAATCTACTACACTGGCGCTTACTGGTTGCCGTGGCGGATGCCCGCAACATCTCGCGTGCCGCAGAGGAGACAGGGATGACGCAGTCCGGTGCCAGCCAGGCTATCACCCAGCTGGAGGCTTCACTTGGTTTTCCGGTCTTTACGCGTGAACGCCGAAATATCGGTGTCACCGCGCTGGGTGAGCAGGTTATCGAACAGGCGAGAAACATGCTGTCGGGGCTGAATGCCATCCGCGTGCTGGCTGACCAGAGCCGCGGGTTAACTGGCGGGCGCATTCGCCTGGCCAGTTTTCCATCAGTGACTTCCACCTTGTTGCCCGGACTGCTGCGTGACTTTAAGCGCCAGCATCCCGGTATTGACGTGATCGTTCTGGAAGGCTCGGACGAGGAAGTTGAGGCGTGGCTTGCAGCAGACATGGTGGAGCTGGGGGTGGTAATGAACCCTGACCGGGGGCGTGCAGATAGTGTATTAGGGCAGGATGCCTGGGTAGCGGTAATGCAGGCCAGTAACCTGCTGGCTCGTCATGCCAGGACTGATGGCATAACGCTTGCGGCGCTGGCAGACCAGCCTTTTATTCTGGCCACAGGCGGATGTGCAGTTAATGGAAAAAGCCTGATGGAAAAGGCGGGTTTGCAGCTATCTGACATCCGCGTGACGGTACGCGACTGGATCAGCGCCTGTAAGCTGGTCGCGGAGGGCATGGGGGTCGCTCTTGTACCTGAATCAGCCCTGCCTGGCGAATTGCGCAACCTGTGCGTAGTACCGCTGACACCGCCGATACACCGTGAGTTCGGGCTGGTTTGTTCGCCATCCGGAAAGTCTTCGGGTGCGACACAGGCACTGCTTAAAGGACTACGGAAAGGCGCATAAGTTGCTCACCGTATCCCCTTGCACTGCGCCAGAAAGTTAACCGGATACGGAGTTGATTGTAGCGTTCAATAAATGTTGCCTTTTAATAGTGCAATATCAAATGTACGCAGCATCTGCCTTTGAACGTCTGGCAGAATGGACGTTATACCTGATGCCCGGAGACAGGCATAAAAAAAACCGCCATGCGGCAGCGCGCCTGAATTTACTCACTTTTATCGGGGAGCTTTGCAAAAGAGCCGCCGTGGAGAGTGGCATCAATGGCATTGCGACAGCAATAGCAATTAAAGACCAGCAGCGCGACCGAGCGCTCGAAGCAGAGAATGTAAAAACCAATGTCCGCTAAGAGCGAAAAGCAGACATTACCCCAGACAATAAAAGCTGTCGGCTAAAGCATTCGCCATACAATTTGGAAAAGTAATTGATACGAGTGAAATAGCACAATACGATCTCGTATGAGGTGCGTTATTACGTACTGAGCAGGTAGACCGTAAGTCATCACGATGGGTGCAAAAGTGAGGTAAAGTGAGTGCAGAAAGGGGGTAACAGGGGCAGCTCTGGTGAAAACGAATGTTAGTCGTGCTCCGTTCACTTAGACTTGCACAGCCGCTCCCGGCTAGTAAAAAGGCTATAATTAAATCTTAAAAATCATGCAGGCTAATGATGAATAACAAGCAACTTAACGAAACAAGCAAGTTCCTGAGTTATATCTTGCGACATGAGCCTCACACTATCGGATTGCAACTCGACGCAGAAGGCTGGGCAGACATTAACTCTTTGATTACCGGCGCAGCGAAAGAAGGCCGCATACTTGACCTGGCACTGCTTCAGACAATAGTGAATAGCAGTGATAAGAAACGGTTTACCCTGTCCGACGATGGCCAGCGTATACGTGCCGCCCAGGGACACTCAGCACCAGACGTAAATCTCCAGCATAGAGAAAAAGAACCGCCAGAACTCCTCTACCATGGCACTGCAACACGCTTCATTGAATCTATTTTTCAGCAAGGATTGATTGCAGGCTCACGCCACCATGTGCATCTATCGCAGGAAACCCGGACGGCTATTGCTGTCGGACAGCGCTACGGTAAACCAGTAGTGCTGGAGATTGAATCCCTGCGAATGTACCAGCATGGATTTAAATTTTTCCAGGCTGAAAACGGGGTTTGGTTAACCGAAGCAGTTCCCGTTAATTTTATTTCATTAAAAAGTTAATCACCCGGTAGTTCATTAGACACCTTCTCCGTTAGCAATTATTGTTCAGCAATAGTGATTATGTCCGCTTCTGGCACAAATCAGACATTCTGACGGCGGCTGTTTTATACAGCGCGGGGAAGCGTTTCTTCCCCGCGTTTGACAGCAATAACACCCGCCGCGCTGCAGGATTATTACTGTTGTTTGCTGTTGCCCAGCACTTTGTTAATTGCTTCGGTGCCACATTGATCGTCGGACTCTGCGCCGCCAGTGCCCGCCATGCCGATAGCCCCGATCCACTGGCCGTGATATTGCACCGGTACGCCGCCGCCCAGCAGTAATAGCTCATTTACCGTGTTCAGGTTGGCGCTTTCCGGTGATGATTGCGCCTTGATGGTCAGTTGTCTGGTGGGGGTTTTGGTGGAGAGCGCTGTGAACGCTTTACGCCAGGCCGCCTGGGTATTGTGAGGTCCCACGTTATCATCCCGCATCAGCGTCACCAGATTTCCGCCCCGATCCACCACCGCCACTACGCCCTGACGATTCATGCTATGGCAGGCAGACAAGGCCTCGGTTGCCAGCTGATTGCTCAGCGCCTGGGTCATGTCATAAACGGTGGCGGGCTCAGCAGCGAGCGCCACGGCAGGTCCGGTTGTCAGCATCACTGCCAGCAGTAAACGTTTCATTTATTTCAGCTCCCGCGATAGGTGGAATAACCGTACTGGCTGAGCAGTAACGGAATGTGATAGGTGGTCGTGGTATTGGTGATATGGAATTCCACCGGGATTTCCGGGAAGAAGCTCTGCTGTTGATGTGCCGTAAAATAGTGACCGGTTTTAAAAATCACCCGATAGTCACCCGCTTCAAACGGCTTTGCTGGCCAAAGGGCATCAATACGACCTTGCTGGTTGGTGTTGGCGGTGTT
>MIEI01000147.1 GCA_002095305.1 Pantoea brenneri | reverse complement strand
CCAGCGATCAGATGTCACCGACAGAATATGAAAACCAGTATTATCAACGGCTAGGAAGTGTCTAGATTATCCGTGGCGATTCATGGTGTGCAACCATGCCTTTTGCAAAGGCCTTGTCGGGATCTGGCTCATTAACGGCGGCCATCATTTTGTCATGCATATCTTTCATCCCCGCCATGTATTCCTGTGACGATGCTGATGAGGTCATATCTGACATGTTCATTTCAGAATGTTCAGCAGAAATGGCTGGCAGGGATAACATTAATATTACAAAAAGGGTGTTTTTGATTTTCATATAATAATTCCTTTCAGACAGGTACCGGTTAAGTGTAGCTGAGTCAGACAAAAAAGCCCCCTGACGGGGGGCAAAAATGTAGCAACGTTGTTTCAGGAAAATCTATCAGGGAAAAGGTAACAGCACGGATACTACCGTCGCATTCAGCCTGCATTGATCATGCGGCGGTGCGCTTCGGCCATGGCCTGATGTGGGCCGGATTGCCCGTTATTCATGAATTCATGGGCAACCGCTGCTCTTTCATGCTCATTCATCGCCGCGTAAGACGTTGACGGGACGGTCGTGGATACCGTGTTATTTCCCATCATCTTCTGATGACTTTCCACCATTTTCTGGTGCGCATCCGCCGAGCCGTTCGTCATGGTTTCATGAGCAATAATGGCCTGTTCATGCTGGTCCATACCGGTCATACGAGGAGCAGTCCCCTGGATCCCGACAGGAGCCGCAGCAGACTGCATCTGGTGAGCAGGAGCCTGTGCATTGTTGACGCGATCATGGATATTCACGGTTTCAGTGGCCCAGGCCGATGAAATTAAACCAAAGCCCAGCAAAGATGCTAATACGATATTTTTCATGATAACTCTCCATTTCTGAATTAGTGATGTCCGGGGAAGTACAACCGGTGTTTTCAGTTCCATAACTGAAACAAGTTCGGCAGCGTTTATTTCTCCGGAAGAGGGCTGGATATTCATTTCCTGGCGTACTCTGACGCCGGGTATTGATGAAGCAATCCAGCCTTCCTGATAAGTTGCACTAATTATATCGAATGGCTTCTGTTTGCTGCATGACAGGCTAATGACATCTTTGTCATTTACATCTTTATTTTCAGCATTGGGTTTCCGGGATCATTTTCTCCAGTCTGGGCACGGATAAGATAAAACGCGTGGAGCGTACGTCTGATTCCACCTGCACTCTTCCGTGATGTGCTTCCACGATTGACTTCACAATCGCAAGGCCGATGCCGCTGCCTTCTCCTTTTCGTTGTCTGGACGGATCCACCCGATAAAAACGGTCAAACAGCCTTGATAAATGCTCTTCAGGGATTGGTTTCCCCGGATTTTCAATCACAAGGTCAAAAAAGCTCCCCTGTTTTCTTATTGAGACGGTGATTGCCTGTCCCTCAGGGGTATAACGCAGGGCATTGGATAACAGATTATTGATCGCTCTTCTGAACATTTGTGGATCTCCCTCGACCAGACAGGGCATCCCGTTAAATTTGAGCGTGATATTGCGTTCTTCGGCCCAGGCTTCGAAAAACTCGAAGACTTTCATGACTTCCGCTCTGAGGTCAAACATGACCCTGTCAGGTATCAGCTGATTATTATCTGCCTGTGCCAGGAACAGCATATCGCTGACCATTTTGGTCATCCGGTTATACTCTTCAAGACTGGAATAGAGGACATCCTCAAGTTCCCTCTGTGTTCGATCCTGACTCAGTGCGATTTCAGTCTGCGTCACCAGATTGGTGATGGGCGTTCTGATCTCATGCGCGATATCGGCAGAGAAATTGGCCTGGCGGGTAAAGACATCCTCAATCTTTCCAATCATATGATTGAACGAGATAACCAGTTGCTCCAGCTCAATGGGAACGCGTGTCGGTTCCAGTCGCGCATCAAGATTCTCGGAGGTGATGTTTTTAATGGCATTGCTGACATTACGAAGGGGCAGGTGCCCCTGACGGACAGCGATTCGAATGATCAGAACAATCAACAGGCTTATCACGACGGCAATCGCAATCAGGTTCTTTTTCAGCGCATCGAGGTAATGGAGATGGAAATTAATGGATAGGCCAGTCAGCATGACATAGTTCTGCTGTTTGCCCTGAAATATCGCCTGACCAGAGGAGGCGATAATCCTGTATGTTTCCATCTTCATTTCGGACCCGGTATCCATCGGTCCCGCAGGATCCTCCACCGTCCAGAGAAAGACATCCCGTGCGCGGCTGTGCTCGCTAAAATCTGCTGAATTCACTGCCGGGCGTAGTGCCGCCCCCTGAGCTGAGCTAAAGAGCACTTCACCCCTGGGATTGAGGAGCAAAAGGGCAACGTTGCGGTAGCTGGCAATTGATTCCTTTATTTTGCTTATTTTTTTATCATCCGGATCCACCGGGGACTGCAGTATACGGTTCAGTGTGGTGCTGATTTGTTGAAGATCGCTGACATCCTGCTCGGCAAAATGATTTTCAACAGAATGCAGCATAAACCAGGTGAAGGCGATAAAAGCCAGTATCGTGGACAGGCTGATAAAAAAGGTCAGCCGCAGAGCGAGTGAGAAAGGGCGTCTGGAAGGTTTGCTATGCATCCGGGACCTCCAGCATGTAGCCCACGCCCCGGACTGTCTGGATCAGCTTTGTCTCGTAATCGTTGTCTATTTTAGCGCGGAGTCGCTTTACTGCGACATCGATCGCATTAGTGTCGCTGTCAAAATTCATGTCCCAGACCTGAGAGGCAATCAGGGAGCGGGGAAGAACCTCTCCCTGATGGCGAATGAAGAATTCCAGCAGGCTGAACTCTTTACTGGTGAGCACAATGCGGTTTCCGGCGCGACTGACTTTTCTGGATACGAGATCAATCGAGAGGTCAGCCACCTTAAACTGGCTTTCCGTGATCATCGTGTTTCCCCGCCTCAGAAGGGTTCTCACCCGGGCGAGCAGTTCGGCAAACGCAAAGGGTTTAACCAGATAATCGTCCGCACCCAGTTCCAGTCCTTTGACCCTATGTTCGATCGTGCCGAGGGCTGTCAGCAGTAAGACCGGCATACCCTTTCCGGCAGTGCGCAGCATGCGGATGATATCCCAGCCGTTCACATCAGGTAGCATGATATCCAGAATGACTAAATCATACTCGGCTGTCATGGCGAGATGATATCCGGTAAGACCATTATCAGCGTGATCCACTACGAACCCTGCCTCTGTAAGCCCTTTGCTGAGATATTCACCTGTTTTAATTTCGTCTTCGACGATCAATATTTTCATCTTGCTCCCCGGCTGGCTGCTAATGTCATTCTATTGCGCCCACGATCGTTATCAACGGATTACAGCAAAAATGACAACATTGTCATTATCCTGTCACTCGGCAAACAGAGAGCGTTAGGTAAAGTACCCCTATCAATACTCTGGACTTCATTTGAACCATTTACCAGGTCTGCCTGGACGAGAAGCGTTATGTTCAAATTAAAATTACTCAGCATTAGCACGATATTCATCCTGGCAGGCTGCGTGTCGCTTGCGCCTGAATATCAGCGGCCCGCAGCACCGGTACCCCAGCAGTTTTCACTGTCCCATAACAGCCTGACGCCAGCGGTAAATGGCTATCAGGATACGGGCTGGCGTAACTTTTTTGTCGATCCCCAGGTTACCCGGTTGATCGGTGAAGCTCTGACTAATAACCGTGATTTGAGAATGGCTGCCCTGAAGGTTGAAGAGGCCCGAGCCCAGTTCAACGTCACGGATGCAGATCGTTATCCCCAGCTGAATGCCTCATCCGGGATAACATACAGCGGTGGTCTGAAAGGTGACAAGCCGACCACACAGGAGTACGACGCGAGACTGGAGCTCAGCTATGAGCTCGATTTTTTCGGCAAACTTAAGAACATGAGTGATGCTGACCGCCAGAACTAC
>MIEI01000146.1 GCA_002095305.1 Pantoea brenneri | reverse complement strand
GTGCAGGGCGATACGCTAACCATTACCCCGGCGAACGTCGCTAATCAGGGCAGTCTGATTGGACTGCAATCGCTGACGCTTGCCCCAGCCCAGACCCGTAACTTGCGGATGCTAGTCGCACAGGCTCAGCCAGCGCGCGTGATAACCAATAATGCGGGCGGCAAACTGCTAACCCAGGGAACGCTGCAGCTCAAGGGTGACGCGGTCACTAATAACGGAACATGGCAGGGCCAGCAAATTCTGCTGGATGCCACCAGCCTGACTCATGGCGGCGCGATCCAAAGCGCTGACGGCCTGCAACTCACTCTCAGAGATACCCTTACCTCCACTGCAGGCAGCAAAATTACCGCTAATGGCACCGCAGCGCTCAATGCGCTCAGCTTCGCTAATCAGGGACAGTGGATAGCCCAAAACCTGTCGTTGCAGGGCGTAACGCTTAATAATAGCGGTGCTATTTCAGGCGTTAATGCACTCGGCGTCACCCTCAGCGGCGCATTAACCCAGCAGCAGAACAGCTCACTATTAACCGGCGGCAAGCTGGCGTTGCAGGCAGCGGCGGTTAACAACGGCGGACAGATACAGGGTAAAGAGCTGATACTGACCAGCGGTGCGGTTGATAACAACGGTCGCTTACAGGGCGACAGCAGCCTGCTGCTGACGGCCAGCGGTCGGTTAACCAACAATGCCAACGGCATTCTGCTCAGTCAGAACGGACTGACCCTCACCACACCTGAACTTTATAACTATGGGCTGATTCAGGGCGCCACCAGCCGCATCACCGCATACGGACTGGCCAACAATAGCGGCAAACTACTTTCTTCTGCCGACATCACGCTGACCACGCCGCAGTTAACCAATAGCGGCTGGTTACAGGCCGCTCAACTGATACTTAATGCCGATAATGCCAGCAACAGCGGTACGCTGCTGGCGGATCAACAGGGTAAGCTGACCGGCACACAATTACAGAATCAGGGCACCGCGCAAGGCGGCAATCTGACGGTAAATTATGCGCAGCTGACTAACGGTGGCACGCTGCTGGGCGTCAACCAGCTCAACGTTAAAGCCTCACAGGTGACGCAGCAAGCGAGCGGTAAATTGTTCAGCGGCGGCAATTTGCTGCTTGAAAGCCACGGGTTTGACCAGCTTGGTCAGGTTGTGGCGCTGGGCGATGCCGCCCTGCAGTTAGTTAACGGTTTTACCAGCCGTAATATTCTGGCAGCAGGAAATCACCTCTCCATCGTCAGTAACGGTGCGATTGATAATCAGGCAACCCTGCAGGGTCAGGCGGTGACGCTAAGTGCCGGCGGCGATCTGACCAATAACGGTCAAATCACCACCGGCACCGGCGACAGTAGCCTTAGCGGCAGTCGTATTATGATGAACGGCGCAGGTACGCTTCAGGGTGGCGGGAACGTAACCCTTACCAGCCGCAGCGATGTCGATCTTAATGGCTTTACCGGCACGCGCGGCAATCTCACCATCACTTCCCCCGGCAATATCGTCAACACCGCACTGCTGTACGCCGGACAGAATCTGTATCTGTTCGCTAACAGCATTCGTAATCAGCAAGCCGATATCTTAGCTGGCAACAGCCTATGGATGCAGCGCGATGCAACGGGCAATGCTAATGGCGAGGTGGTTAATAACTCCGGAACGATTGAGACCCAAAACGGCGATATTACAATCAATACCGGACATTTGCTGAATACGCGGGAGGGGCTGAACGTTACTCAGACCAGTCAGGTATTACCCACGCATGAGGGGGTAGGTAATGCCACGATAAGAGTTAATGTCAGTGAGCTTCCTGACGGTTCTTATGGCTACTACACGACTAAAACCTATACAGAGAGTGGTGGTGGTTGCTCCGGCGCTGATGGCGGCTGCTCTGTACACACCACAATCAAAAACTATTACGCACCTTTTGCAGCAGCCACTACTCAAAAGTTCGCCCTAAGTAGTTCAACTATCGATGTTGTCAGTAATGGCGCTGCCGGGCGCATCTCTTCTGGCAGAGATATGTCTGTACATGCACTGAGCCTGGAAAATCAGGCTAGTGACATATTAGCGAACCAAAATATCAGCCTGAGTGGTGACCAACTCAATAATCAGTCCTGGCAAGCCGGTACACAAAACGATTATGCCATTTATCAATATAAGGGGACTAAACCGACTAATGGTTTACCGACTTCAGGTAAATCGTCTTCCGGTGGAAGGCTTAATGTAAATACTGAAAGCAATAATATCATTTACACATTAACGGGTAATGAATCCAGCTTTACGCCAGGTCAGCTTTATCGCGCGGTCATTCAGGCGGGAGGCAACGTCAGTGCCAGCTTTAACGGTGATATCAGCAATACGTCAAATACGGCAAATGCTGGCTGGACAGGAAATACATTGTCGGTACCGAGCGTTAAAGGTTTAACGGCACTGGGTCAGGCTTCAGCGGCACAGCGTCAGACATTAACCGGCAGTAACGCAGTCGCTGTCAATTCACCTGAATGGCGAGACCAGTTGCGCAATGCATTGCAGCAGATTAACGGTGGCGTTGTGCTGGATAACACCAAATCAGCGGAAATATCCTTGTCTGCACCCTCTGGCTCCAGTAAAGACCTGACCGGCTTTGGCAAAGCAGAGAGTCTTGCAGGCGAGGATATTCACCCAGCCTCACTACATGATTACCAGCTGTCAAACGTTGACACCAGTGCCTATCCGCTGCCAACCAGCGACAATGGTTACTTCGTTACCGGCAATAGCCAAAGCCCTTACCTGATCACTATCAACCTGAACTGAACGGTCTCGGTCAGCTTGATAGCAGTCTGTTTGGCGATCTCAATGCGCTGTTGGGCAAACAACCGGGCAGTGCCCCGCAAGAAACCCGCCAGCAATATACCGACGTCAATACCTTCCTTGGCTCATCTTATTTGCTTGATCGCCTCAGCCTGAAACCTGACTACGATTATCGCTTCCTCGGCGATGCCGCATTTGATACACGCTATGTCAGTAACACCGTACTCAATCAGACTGGCAGTCGTTACCTGAATGGCATTGGGTCTGATCTTGATCAGATGCGTTATCTGATGGACAACGCTGCAGCGGCACAGCAATCCCTCGGCTTACAATTCGGCGTCTCGCTGACGGCTGAGCAGGTTGCGTCACTGGATAAAAGCCTTATCTGGTGGGAAGCCGCTACTGTTAATGGCCAGACGGTTATGGTGCCGAAAGTTTATTTGTCCCCTAAAGATGTGGATATGCACGACGGCAGTGTGATTGCCGGAAATAATGTCACCTTATCTGGCGGCAATATTATTAACGATGGGAGTACTCTGACGGCTCAAAATGCGCTGTCAGCCAATAGCCAGAACCGCATTGATAATCTCAATGCCGGATTAATAAGCGCGGGCGGCGATCTGCAGCTCAGCGCAATCAGCAATATCAATAATGTCAGTTCAACCATCAGCGGCAAAAAGGTGGCGCTGGAGAGCGTGGACGGCAACATTAACAGCATCACCATTTCTAAACAGTGGACGCTGGATGCAGGTACTAAATCCTTTAGTGATACGTTCAATGGCAATACTGCTGCGATCAGCGCGGACGACACACTTAGCCTGAAAGCGGGCAATAACATTACGCTGATAGCAGCCACGCTCAACGCGGGTGGCAACGTGTTGCTGGATGCCTGGAATGATATTGCGATTAACGCTAATCAGCAGGTGGAAGGCAAATCGCAGAAAGGCGAAAAAGGGATTTGGCTAAGAACTGAAAATACCAGCGACCAGAAAATCAGCAACATCGGCAGTCAGATCGCAGCTGGTGGCAACTTAACGCTAAAAGCTGGCCATGATCTCGGCGTAACAGCCAGTACGCTGGAAGGCAAAGGCGATACCACGCTGGCAGCTGGCAATAATCTTAATCTCAATAGTGCAGTTACTGGCCAGAACACCACCAAAGGCAA
>MIEI01000145.1 GCA_002095305.1 Pantoea brenneri | reverse complement strand
TACTTGATGGTGCCGGCTACCGGAATCGAACTGGTGACCTACTGATTACAAGTCAGTTGCTCTACCAACTGAGCTAAGCCGGCATCAAGTGACGCGCATTCTAGGAAGGTCGGCTTCAGGATGCAACAAAAAAATCGCTTAAATTGCGCTATCGCTTACTATTTGTGCAAATCATCGCAATTTAGCGTTTTTATGCAGAATTATTGTGCAATTCACTGGCGTTTTACTGGATGGCAGCCAGTCTGCGGACGCCTGTGACTGGCTGATCGCTCCCCCTTTTTTGCCGGTCAGCGCGCTGCAGCAATAAATTTATTTTGCGGCCAGGAGATTAAGTGCTGCTTTTTTAGCCTGCCCCTGCGCCTTTACTTATCCGGCGGCTAAATCGGGCGCACCTGACTGACTGCGGGTCAGACCCACCCTGCCAACCTGATTGCCTCCTCTACGCGCTCATAGGCGGTATGCTGTCCTGTTCTGGCGTATCACCGCCTGATGATTCATCTGCGCCACCTTGCACTCAGTGCCAGGCTGTTGCGTCAGCGTGGCGACAGATGCGGTTACAGGCCTCATCGGGCGAATCAGCATTGTCACGCTATACTCAGCGTGAGTAGCAATAGCACAGCGCAAAGTTATGACGTAATGCGGGTCAGCCTTTAACAGGATTGCACTATTTTATGGGCTGCCCGACGTAAGTTTGTGGGCCTGCCGACGAAAGCGAGTGCACATTTATCTTTTTACTTCTGTTAAAAGCCTTACTGGTGATACCCTCCAGCCCATTGTTCTCAATGATAAACTCGTGATCCGCGATTCATATTTACCATGTTGTCTTACCCTATCCGGGTGACAATCTCCTGAATGTAACGAATTTGCGGTCAGATGCATGCTTATGGATAAAACGACACCCTTGACGACGCCTTATTTGCAGTTCACTCGTGAACAGTGGGCTGCATTACGCGATTCTGTCCCTATGACGCTGTCAGAAGAGGAGATCGCCCAGCTGGAGGGGATCAATGAAGACCTCTCGCTGGAAGAAGTCGCAGAGATTTATCTGCCGCTTTCACGTCTGCTCAATTTTTATATCAGCTCGAATGTACGTCGTCAGGCGGTGCTGGAGCAGTTCCTCGGGACTAACGGGCAAAAGATCCCCTACATTATCAGCATCGCCGGCAGCGTCGCGGTGGGAAAAAGCACCACTGCACGCGTGTTACAGGCGCTGCTGAGCCGCTGGCCTGAGCATCGTAAAGTTGAGCTGATCACTACGGATGGTTTTCTTCATCCCAATGCCGTGCTGAAAGAACGGGGCCTGATGAAGAAAAAAGGCTTCCCGCAGTCTTATGATATGCACCGACTGGTGAAGTTTGTCTCCGATCTCAAGTCCGGTGCCAGTCAGGTGACCGCACCGGTTTATTCGCATCTGATTTACGATGTCATCCCGGATGGCGACAAGGTTATTCAGCAACCTGATATTGTGATTCTGGAAGGGCTTAACGTATTACAGAGTGGGATGGATTATCCACACGATCCCCATCATGTCTTCGTTTCCGATTTTGTCGATTTCTCTATTTATGTCGATGCGGCAGAAGATCTGTTGCAGAGATGGTATATCAATCGCTTCCTGAAATTCCGTCAGGGTGCGTTTACCAATCCTGATTCTTATTTCCATCATTATGCCCAGCTCTCTGAAGCGGAAGCGATTGAAATAGCAGGCAACTTGTGGAAAGAGATTAACTGGCTGAATTTGCAGGAAAACATTCTGCCAACGCGCGAAAGAGCCAGCCTGATTATGACTAAGAGTGGTAATCATGCGGTCGACAAGGTCCGACTGCGTAAATAAACGGTTCAATGAAAAAGGCCTGCGTTCGTGCAGGCCTTTTTATATTCAGACTGGCCGAAGTGATATTTCTCCGCCAACCCACGATTTTATTTCGCCATCCTGCTCTAATAACAGCCCGCCCTGGCTATCCACTCCCCGGGCAATGCCATGCACCTCACGTTCGCCAATAAGCAGCTTAACCGGTCGATTAATAAAATTATCGAGTGCTGCCCAGCGCGTAACAAACGGCGCTAGTCCTTCCTGCTCAAACATCGGCAGTGCGTCACGCAGGCTGTTAATCAGGCTGGCGGCCAGTTCATTACGGTTAACCGTTACGCCTGCTTCCTGCAGGTTGATCCAGCCCTGATTGATCTGGGACGCATCCGCTGAACGCATCGCCAGGTTAATCCCGGCCCCCATCACAATATGCGCAGCATCGCCGGTTTTACCGGTAAGTTCGACCAGAATACCCGCCAGTTTGCGATCGTTGAGGTATATATCGTTGGGCCATTTTACCCGTACATCCGTGGCCCCTAGCGCGTGCAATGTTTCAGCCATGATAATACCAATCACCAGGCTAAGCCCCATAGCGGCTGCAGGCCCCTGATCCAGACGCCAGTACATCGACATATAGAGATTGGCACCAAACGGTGAGAACCATTGCCGACCACGGCGTCCGCGACCCGCCTGCTGATATTCAGCAATACAGGCAGCCCCCGATTGCAGCTCATGCATCCGCTCCAGCAAATACTGATTGGTCGAATCAATAACCGGAATGACTGAAACATTGCCCTGCTTAACCCGTGACAGAATCGCCTGTTCATCCAGCAACTGGATGGGCGCGGACAGGCTGTAGCCTTTCCCGGTTACGGTATAAACGTCGAGGCCCCAGCTTTTTAGCGTCTGAATATGCTTATTGATGGCTGCCCGGCTCATACCGAGGGTTTCACCTAACTGCTCGCCAGAATGAAACTCGCCATCAGACAAAATATCGACCAGTTTCAGCGGGACATTATGGTCCTTCATGCGATCACCTCAACAGCATTGCATTCACCCTGTGCCTGAATGAACCGGACTTCAGGCTCAAGCCAGACATCAAATTTTTCACCCACCCGGGTACGTACGGTTCGGGCCAGCGCCACAATGTCGTCAGGGGTCGCATCATCAGCATTGATCAACACCAGGGCCTGCTGCTGATGCACAGCTGCGCCACCCATACGAAAGCCCTTTAACGCGCATTGGTCAATAAGCCACCCTGCAGCCAGTTTGGTTTCGCCGCTCGCCAGTGGATAATTTGGCATCGACGGAAAGCGAGCCAGCAGCAGGCTGGCCTGCGCCTGGCTGATCACCGGGTTTTTGAAAAAGCTGCCCACATTACCGGTGATTTTGGGGTCGGGTAACTTGCTCTGACGCATCTCACAAACTGCTTGATAAACATCCCAGGCATTTGCGGTGACGGGATTAAGCGTTTTTAGATCGCCGTAGGTCAGGATCGGTCGCCATTGTTTTGGCAGAATCATCCCTACGGCCACAATCACGTAGCCAGACTGGTAGCGGTGTTTAAATATACTGTCGCGGTAGCCGAACTCGCAGGCGTCGCGATCGAGCCGCTCCGTCTGACCGGTGTGCAAATTGAGCACATCGACATATTCGCATACGTCTTTTAATTCAACGCCATAGGCGCCGATATTCTGGATCGGCGCAGAACCGACCATGCCAGGGATTAACGCCAGATTTTCCAGGCCGGTAATGCCCTTTTCCAGCGTACTTTTCACCAATTGATGCCAGTTCTCACCTGCCCCAACGTGCAGTTTCCAGTACTCGAACTCATCCCGGATCCCGATTCCTTTGATACGGTTCAGTACCACCGTGCCGGCGAAATCCTCCAGGAACAGCACGTTGCTGCCCTCACCTAACACCATAAACGGCGTTTGTTGATGCTGGCTTGCTTGCCAGGCAGCCAGGATAGCGGCTGGAGTTTCCGCCACAATGCGTTGTTGGGTATGAATGGCAAGCCCAAGCGTATTGTCGGCTTTTAATGAGGGGTGTTGGCTGGACATTTGACGGCCTTAACTGATTAATCTGGCCGTAGTTTACCGTATCAGACGGGTGTTGCAGGGGGAATTTCAGGTTCTCAGCGAAAATTTCAGCGATCTGCAGACGT
>MIEI01000144.1 GCA_002095305.1 Pantoea brenneri | reverse complement strand
GCCGCCGCGCAGGCCGCCGTACCCGGCCCGGCCGGGACCCCGTTTGAAAATAATGCGCACCTGAAGGCGCAGATGAGTAACACCAGTCCTAACAAAATCATCATCGACGGCGAGCTGATTACCGGCATCACCGGTCCGGACAATGCCTATCTCAAAGCCAACACCGCTGACGGCGCGCTGCTGATTACGCCGCTGACCGGGCAGGACTTCACCATCTTCCTGGAAACGGCTGGCGGCGTGGGTGTCTCGATCGACGTGTCGCCGAAGCCCGGCAACGGCCGCACGCTGCACCTGATACCGGCAGACGTGCCGCTTAAGCCCAACCCGGATGCGAAGGTGTGGGAGGAGAGTCAGCCCTTCCAGAAAACGCTGGTCAGCGTGGCCCGCAACGTGGTGAACGGCGACGTGCCGGAGAGCTACACCGAGGTAAAGGCCTCGCGCGGTCCGGCGTATAACCCGCCTGCGGGCGTGCTGCTCACCCCGGAGCGTCAGCTTACCGGCTCCCACCTGCGGGTTATGCGCTACCGCATGAAAAACACCGGCTACGTGACGCGGCCGCTGAGCGAAAAGCAGTTCTGGCAGAAGGGTGTGCGCGCGGTGATGCTCTCAACCCGCACGCTCTACGCTAACGGTGAAGGCTTCGTGTGGGTGATTTTCTCGGCTGACACGGAGGGCGGGGCATGAGCAACATCAATACCGCCACGCGCCGGCGCCAGTGGGTGATTGCCGGCGTCGCCGCCGCGGTCATGCTGGCCGTTGGCGGGGGTATATGGGCGTACTCGCACCATCAGGCAGAGCTGAACCGGCCTGCCCCGAAAAAGACCCCGGACCTGACCGGCAGCCTGGTGAACACCTCCTTTACCGAGGGCGTGGCCACCTCCGCGTTGCAGCAGCAGCAGGACAAGACCGCGGGCCTTGAGCGGGACCTCGGTACGCTGACCAGCTCGCTGAAAAACCAGAATGAGGAGCTGAAGAAACAACTCACCGGCATGGCCAATGCCATCAGCCAGCTGCAGACGCAGCAGGCACAGGGTGGCAGAACGCAAAATGGTCCTGCAGCCACCACACCGGCGGCAGGCACGCCACCTGTTAATGCGCCGGTTTCCAGCGGCCCGAGCGGTCCGGCGCAGTGGAGCATCACTAACCCGGGCAGCGGGCCCGCCGCCGGGCAGAGCGGCCAGTTTTATCCGTCGCCGGGGCAGGGCTTTTATCCTGGCACCGGCACGGTGCGGCCGGGCGGCCTGAGCCGCGATACCTTCACCTACGCTGCGCTTACCGAGAAAAAGACAAAACTTCCCTGGATACCTTCCGGGTCGTTCTCCGAGGCGGTCATGATTGAGGGGGCTGATGCCAACGCCAGCGTGACCGGTCAGCAGAATACCTCGCCGGTGGTCATCACCCTGCTTGGCGATGTCTCCATGCCCAACGGTAAAACCTGGAACATGGACCAGTGCCGCGTGACCGGTGAGATGTACGGTGATATCTCCAGCGAGCGCGGCGAGGTCCGCACCAAAAACATCAGCTGCATCCTGAAAAACGGCAAACACATCGACATGCCGTTCGACGGGCACGTCTCCTTCCAGGGCAAGGTGGGCATCCGCGGCAAGCCGGTGATGCGTAACGGCGCCATCATCGCCAACGCCGGGGCGGCCGGCCTGCTGTCCGGCTTCGGTGAAGGCATTAAGTCCGCCGCCACGCCAACGGTCGGACTCGGTGGCAGCGCCTCTGTGGGCGCCGGCGACATCTTCAAACAGGGCCTCGGTGGCGGTGCCAGCAAGGCAGCGGACACGCTGAGCCAGTACTGGATTAAGCGCGCCGAGCAGTATCACCCGGTCATTGATATCGGTGCCGGCAACGCCGTGACCGTGGTGTTCCAGCAGGGCTTCCGCCTGGAAACGATTGAGGACGCCGAAGCAGAAAAAGCGAAGCAGGAGGTACCACAGGCCGCCGTGCAGCAGACCGCGGCGGTCGCACCGGCAGGCAGTGGCACCGGCAGTGCACCGGTGTTAAACCCCGACGAAGTTCTGCGTCAGGCCAGCCAGCTGCGCCTCGGCGATACCATAAACTGAGAGGAGTGAGTGATGGAAAACTGGTACGTGGCACAGACGAGGTTTGCACAGGAAAAGCGCGCGCAGCAGCAGCTGCAGCAGCAGGGCGTCACCTGTCTGCTGCCGGTGTTTTCGCAGGTGCGGCTGCGCAACGGCACGGTCAGAGCCGTTACACCGCAGCCGCTCTTCCCGGGCTACCTTTTTGTGCGCTTCGATCCGGAGGTAGTGCACACCACCGCCATCAAGGGCACGCGCGGGATTTCCACGCTCATCAGTTTCGGCAGCCTGCCCTCGGTCGTGCCCGACAGCGTCATTGCGCGACTGGAGGCGGGCTGGGAGGGTGCTCCGCTGACAACGGACGCGCCGCTGAACGGAGACAGGGTGATGATTGAAGACGGGGTGTTTGAAGGGCTTGAGGCGGTGTGGTGCGAACCTGACGGCATGAAGCGGGCCATCCTGCTGCTGACGCTGATGAACCGGCAGGTACGCGTACCGGTTGAGAGCCACATGCGCTTTCATATCACCACACGCGGGCAGGAGGCGGCATGAAAGCACTGATGAAACGCTGGAGTTAACCGCTCATTTTTCGAAAGGAGTCAGCAGCATGAGTTTAACAATCCAGAAGAAGCGCCGCCGTAAACTGGCACAGATACGATACCTTGTGGCCTGCTGGAAGCGCCGCCATCTGCCGTATGGCGGCACGCTGGCGACCTGTGTGCTTGCCGGTCTGGCATTCGCGGTGCTCTGGCGTGAGTACGCTGCACACTCTGCGTGGGCAGGCCGGGCACTGGTTATACCCGTGTTCATTGCTGTAGCAGCTGTTATCAGCCGCCTGCGGGAGCCGCTGAACTGGCAGGACCTGCTGGCCAGTAAGCTTGAGGCATACACACCTCATGACCTTCCTGCGTATCGCGATTTGCAGCGGGTGGTTAAAGAGGCAGGATTTATTGAGGCATCAATGCTCGAATTCTGGCTTAAGAAAGAGACAGAGGCCGTCTTTAAACCCGCCCGGCGTGATTTTGCCTTTACTGAACGCCAGCCTGAAGAAGGTATAAGTGAAGATGAATAAACACAACCAGCGTGAAGTGCATATCCGGCTCTGTGCGCTGCGGCTTCGTTACCGGCGAGCCTGGCAGACACAGGCGGGCAGCTGCCAGCTGGCCGCCATGCTGACTGAGATCGAGATGCTCCGTCAGCGCCTGGCCTCTGACGGCTCTCAGCCTGGTGCCGTGCGCCGCTAAGTTTTTACCTGCCGGCGTAACACACTTTTCAGCTTAACTGAGGTTCTTAATGATTCAGGAAAAAACGTCGCCGGAGCCGGATGCATTACTCATCCGCATCTCCCACCCTGCCGGCAATATGCTGTTCCGGCTTGAAAGGCTTAACGGCCGCCCGGTTCCGGATGCGGCGATACAGCGACTGGCAGAGAATTCCGGGCACGTATTAACACTGACGAACACCACGATTGATCAGCTGGCAATGTATATCACTGACGTCATTTGTCAGGTCTCGCCGGGCATTCAGCGTGCTAACTGAACCACCGATTTTCCGTGCCTTCACCAGGGCAACCCGCACCACCCGATTAACCTGCACCTTTTTATCTCCCTGACCCATCGCGGCACAGCCGCCACTGAGGACTCCACCATGCAGAAACTTTTTGCGTGCGCACTGCTGTGCGCTGCGCTGACCGGCTGCGCCGGCATGAACTCTGATTTTGACTGCAACAAAACCGCGACCGACCAGTGCCTGTCGATGTCCGACGCCAGCAAACTGGCATCGAAGCATCAGAGCCTGGACGACCTGACGGCAGAAAAGGAGGCCGGCCCAAAGCCTGCCGCTGAGGCGCTGGCGACGCCCGGCAACGCGAAGCCCGCCGTCAGCCCTTACCGCCCGGTAAGCATGGCAACGTCTGCCCCGCGTCCGGTTAAGGGACAGGACGTGACCGCAGACAGCCTGCACGA
>MIEI01000143.1 GCA_002095305.1 Pantoea brenneri | reverse complement strand
TTCCTCGGACAGCCGGTTTCCAGCGGCTGGCAGGACTTAACGCAGGACAAACTGCTGTCTGACGCGGTGTCGCAGTGGAATATCGCTTTGATGCCCCAGGACAACGCCCTGAAACCGGATGCAGAGACAACAGCATTCTCAAATGGTTCTCAACAGGCTATGATTAGCCGCTGATTTTACCTACACCCTTTTACGCCACTGTCGAGGTGTCCCATTTTTACCCGAGTAGCTAATTTTTGCCGGAAAGTCCTGAAGCGTGATGAAGAGGAAGCCCCTGCAGAGGTTGAACCAGAGAGTCATATGACCATCATTCCTCGTGAAAGCCACACCATCTCACGCAAAGACATCAGCGAAAATGCCCTCAAAGTGCTCTATCGCCTGAATAAAGCCGGTTATGAAGCCTATCTGGTAGGCGGTGGCGTGCGCGATTTGCTGCTGGGGCAAAAACCCAAGGATTTCGATGTCACCACCAACGCCACGCCAGAGCAGATGCGCAAGCTGTTCCGCAACTGTCGCCTGGTTGGCCGCCGTTTTCGTCTGGCGCACGTGATGTTTGGTCCGGAAGTGATTGAAGTTGCTACCTTCCGTGGTCACCACCAGGTGGAAGAGAGCGAAGACGATCGCAACAGCTCGCAGCGCGCCCAGAGCGGCATGCTGCTGCGCGACAACATTTTCGGCACCATCGAAGATGATGCCCAGCGCCGCGATCTCACCATCAACAGCCTCTACTACAGCGTCGCCGATTTCAGCGTCCGTGACTATGTTGGCGGTCTGCAGGATCTGCAACAGGGCATCATTCGTCTGATTGGCGATCCGGAAACCCGCTATCGCGAAGATCCGGTGCGGATGCTGCGCGTTGCGCGCTTTGCCGCCAAACTCAACATGAGCATTGCGCCGGAAACGGCTGAGCCGATCCCGCGTCTGGCCTCGCTGCTGCGTGATATTCCGCCCGCGCGCCTGTTCGAAGAGTCGCTTAAGCTGCTGCAGGCTGGCTACGGTTACAGCACCTATCTCAAGCTGTGTGAATACCAGCTGTTCCAGCCGTTGTTCCCGACGCTGGCGCGCAACTTCACCGAGCAGAGCGACAGCCTGATGGAGAAGATGCTGGCTCAGGTGCTGAAAAACACCGATAACCGCATCCACAACGACATGCGCGTCAATCCGGCCTTCCTGTTTGCGGCGATGTTCTGGTATCCGCAGCTTGAAGCGGCCGAACGCATTGCGCAGGAAAGCGGCCTGACCTATTTTGAAGCCTTTGCGATGGCGATGAACGATACGCTGGATGAAGCCTGTCGTGCGCTGGCGATCCCGAAACGTATCACGTCGCTGATCCGGGATATCTGGCAGCTTCAGTTACGCATGTCGCGTCGCCACGGTAAACGTGCCTGGAAACTGATGGAGCATCCTAAGTTCCGCGCCGCGTATGACCTGCTGGCGTTGCGCGCTGAAGTGGAGAATAACCCGGAACTGCTGCGCCTGAGCCAGTGGTGGGGTGAATTCCAGGTGGCGGCACCGCCACACCAGAAAACCATGCTCAACAACCTTGGCGACGATCCGGCACCGCGGCATAAATCACGCCGTCCACGCCGTCGTCCTTCGGCACCGCGTCGCGATAATCAAAACGCCTCATGACCCGGGTTTACCTCGCGTTAGGCAGTAATCTGGCCGATCCGCTGCATCAGGTTGATGCAGCGCTGAGCGCACTGGATGCGTTGCCAGAGACGCAACGCATCGCCACCTCGCCGTTCTATCGTACGCCGCCCTACGGCCCACCCGATCAGCCTGACTTTCTTAACGCCGCCGTGGCGCTGGAGACCGGGCTGAGCGCGGAGGCGTTGCTGGATCATACCCAGCGGATTGAGCGGGAGCATGGCCGGGTGCGCAAGGCAGAGCGCTGGGGTCCACGCACGCTGGATATCGACGTGATGCTGTTTAGCGACGCGGTGATTAACAGCGATCGCCTGATTGTGCCGCACTATGACCTGCTGAACCGCGCCTTTATGCTGGTGCCGCTGCTGGCAATCGCACCCGACGCCACGCTGCCGGATGGCCGGGCGCTCAGCGCCGTGCTTGCCACGCTGGATAGCAGCGCTATCCGTCTCTGGCACGCCTGAGCACACAATCACACATCTTCGATTCCGCTCTTTAACGCTATCCAGTAAACTGCGCCCATCAGAATTTCTGAGTTGAGAGCGCCATGAAACCCACCACAATGTCCCATCTGCGTCAGTGGAAAGCCGACGGCAAAAAATTCGCCACGCTGACCGCCTATGATTTCAGTTTTGCCCGCCTGTTTGCCAACGAAGGCATTCAGGTGATGCTGGTTGGTGATTCCCTCGGCATGACGGTGCAGGGCCACGATTCCACCCTGCCGGTCACGGTCAGCGATATCGCCTACCATACTGCCGCCGTCCGGCGCGGCGCGCCACAGGCGCTGCTGCTGGCCGATCTGCCATTCATGAGTTATGCCACACCACAACAAACCTCGACAATGCCGCACAGCTGATGCGTGCCGGTGCCAACATGGTGAAGCTGGAAGGCGGAAGCTGGCTGGCAGAGACGGTACGGATGCTGACCGAGCGTGCGGTACCGGTCTGCGGCACCTTGGTCTGACGCCACAGTCGGTCAATATCTTTGGCGGCTACAAGGTTCAGGGCCGGGATGAGGCAGGCGCAGAGCAGCTGATGACCGATGCGCTGGCGCTGGAAGCGGCGGGTGCACAGCTGATGGTGCTGGAGTGTGTACCGGTTGCGCTGGCTCAGCGCGTAACCGCTGCCCTCTCCATTCCGGTGATCGGCATTGGGGCCGGCAACGTAACCGATGGGCAGATTCTGGTAATGCACGATGCGCTGGGCGTGACCGGCGGGCATATCCCCAAATTTGCTAAAAACTTCCTCGCCGCGACCGGCGATATCCGCGCCGCGATTCGCCACTATATCGCCGAAGTCGAAGCCGGAACCTACCCGGCGGCAGAGCACAGCTTCCAGTAATTCAGGAGAGTAACCGTGTTGATCATTGAAACGCTGCCGATGCTGCGCCGTGAAGTGCGTCGCTGGCGGCAACAAGGTAAGCGCATCGCGCTGGTGCCCACCATGGGCAATCTGCACGAAGGACATTTAACGCTGGTCGATGAAGCACGTTCGCGCGGCGACATCGTAATCGTCTCCGTCTTCGTCAACCCGATGCAGTTTGATCGCGCTGACGATCTGGCGCGCTATCCGCGTACCCTGCAGCAGGATTGCGAGAAACTGAACCGCCATCAGGTTGATGTGGTGTTCGCCCCGTCACCGGCTGAAGTCTATCCGCACGGCCTGAAGAATCAGACCTTTGTTGAAGTGCCGGTGCTCTCTTCGCTGCTGGAAGGGGAAACCCGCCCCGGTCATTTTCGCGGCGTGGCAACCATTGTCAGCAAGCTGTTTAACCTGGTTCAGCCGGACATTGCCTGTTTCGGTGAAAAGGATTTCCAGCAGTTGGCTATCATTCGCAAGATGGTGGCTGACATGGGCTTTGACATTGAGATTGTCGGCGTGCCTACGGTGCGCGCCAAAGATGGCCTGGCGCTGAGTTCGCGTAATGGCTACTTAACCGCTGACGAGCGTAAGCTGGCGCCTGCGCTGAGTCAGGTAATGAATCAGATGGCGGCGCGGCTGGCTAACGGCGAGCGCCACATTGAAGAGATCATCGAAGCGGCCAATCAGACGCTGCTGGAGCGGGGATTACGCCCGGATGGCCTGGCCATCTGCGATGCGGAAACCCTGCAACCGCTGACGGTTGACAGCCAGCGCGCCGTGGTACTGATGGCGGCCTGGCTGGGTAATGCCCGTTTAATCGATAATCAAACTGTCGACCTGACGCAGTAAGCTGCATCCGCTGAAGGTCATTTTATTTCTCGTCTGACAAGGTTTCTGGCTATGATTCGCACTGTATTACAAGGCAAGTTGCACCGCGTGAAAGTTACGCAGGCGGACCTCAACTATGAAGGCTCCTGTGCTATCGATCAGGACTTCCTTGATGCGTCCGGCATTCTGCAATATGAAGCGATTGATATTTACAACGTCACCAACGGCCAGCGCTTTTCGACCTACGCCATCGCCGCTGAACGTGGCTCCAAAATCATTTCGGTCAACGGGGCGGCGGCGCGCTGCGCCTGTGAAGGCGACATTCTGATCATCTGTTCCTACGTGCAGGTCGAGGATGCGGAAGCGCGCCAGTGGCAGCCTAAAGTGGCCTACTTTGAGGGCGACAACCAGATGAAGCGGCTGGCGAAAGCGGTGCCGGTGCAGGTTGCCTGATCGAAAAAAGGGCCGCCGATCAGCGA
>MIEI01000142.1 GCA_002095305.1 Pantoea brenneri | reverse complement strand
CGAAGATGCCGTTAATTTTTGGTATAGGTGTTGTCGATAGGGACGGTAGCAGTGTTTTTTTAAGAGGTTAAATATAAAGGCGTACATAAAGTTGTGTTGTTATTTGAACATTCACATTATATAGTTAAAGACTTTATTACAGTTTTAAATTACAATAATTATTTATTCCTTAATGAGCCTCGCGCTTATTTTCAACAGATTAATGATGAATTCCATTTCTTTCTTAACTATTTTAAAGATACTTGCGTTTGCCATCGATATTATGTGACGCTTTGCACCTTCTCTCATCGACCGGCCCCCGGATGTACTCACAGGCATGACCATGTCTATATGACGGTCTGACTAGACACACAGCCTAAAGTACCTAGCCAGTATCCTAATCATCTATGGGCTGGGAGCCGCAGATCTTGCGAGTCGATGTGAAGCCCTTGCATGTAGTCTGTCCACAAATCATGACGCTGCATATTAGTCCTTAATCGATCATAATCCTCTGAATCGTGCAGCATGGTCGCTGAAACAGCAGAAAATTGGGCAGTTTTCTGGCACTCCCCTAATATAGCTTCAACCATATTCTGAAGGATATTTTTGCGTCTGGTAGTAGGTGAAAGAAGGTACCATTCAAGCTTCTCAAGAGCATCTTCGAGGCTACTTTCAATAACTTCTCCAGCCTTACAGCGTGGAATAAACTTATGTTCTCTGTGATTAAAATTCAGCGTAGTTATTGTCATCTCACCTAAAGGTGTTTGCCCTTTTATACGATATCCTCTCATATAGAGGTTTACAGAAGGTACATCATGGCACGGATTTATAATGGGATCTAAAACAACGTCATGACTTTGTTTAGAGCCATTGCAGTGACGGCATGACGGCAAAATATTTTCCCATTGAATCACATCATCTGGGTAAGAGTTTTTATCCTTAAAATGCTCAACTTCATTATAGGTACTTGCCTCTTCAAGTATAACTTCACAGAAAGCACATTTACCGTTCCCAAGAGCAAGACAGGCTTCTTTAACTTCAGGGTGGTGCCATACAGGCGTACCATCCTTTTTGAATTTATTAGTTAACTCAGAAATGTTTTCTCGACTAAAAAATTCAGGGATAAAATTTCTTTCGAGTTTTATCATTATTCTTCTCTGCTCTTGATGGACATAAGGCTTATTTTCAGAGATTTTCGAAGTACGCTATTTTGATGTAAGGCAGCATCAAGATAATCATAGATTTTTTTTGCTTCACCGAAATTTTCTGCATCCACAAACCTGTCAAAATCATCAAGCTGCAGCTGTAATTTTCTGCTAAGAGTGCTTTCCATACCCATGATATCCAGCAGAACTTCTTCAACTGTCCAAGCTGAGTACCCAAAACCATTATCAGGTAACTTTCTCAGGCAAACTTCACCGTTACCAGCGGAAACTAACGCCATGATTTGATGTGATTTTGCGTTCTGTACGACATGAGGGCTATGAGTGGTAACGATAAACTGAGCTGACGGGAACGTTGTAGTCAGAGCATCAGTTATTCTGGCCTGCCACTCAGGATGGAGATGTAGTTCCAGCTCATCAATAAGCACAACGCCATCAAAGTCAGGAGCATATATTTCCTCATGCGGAAATCTAAGCTCAATTTCTTTTATGATGCCTAATAAAAGACTCATACATGACTTAAAGCCAGATGAAAGATATTCATACCATATTTCTCCCGAAGGAGTATTCACATAGATATCATAGCTTCTGGGATCGACACGACTAAAGGAAAAATTTTTGTCAAGTATTGAAATGCATCTTTTTGCAAGCTCAAGGTTTCTTAATATATTAGGTGAATATCCAGGCTCAACCTTTTCAAATAAAATTCTTTTCGCAAACCATTCCTTTATATTGTACAGGTTAACGCCAGTGTTTAGCTGTTGAGAAACCTCACCATCATCAATACTCCTGTCGGCACTGATTGAACCAAGGCCTTGATAATCAAAGTTTCTGTTTGTCTCAAATTTTATTAATTTTCTCCTTTTGAATCCTACAGAGGGATGATGGTTTTCATGCTCCTGCGGCAAATAACTTCTTACCTCTGAGCAATGATTATACATCTGACCTCCATCTTCTAATTCTAATTCAATAAAACCACGTTCCGCACCGATATTTTTTTTCACCTTTACCGATGTTCCCCAGATAAAGGGAAAAGACGCTGCAAGAAGAATCGTGGACTTCCCTATTCCATTGGGGCCACAAATTATATTCATATCAGGCTTGAATTCTAAATCGAGGTTTTTTATTCCTCCGATTCCTTTGATAGACAGTCTGGTAAGTTTCATATCAATCCATTATTTTGCGTTTCAGTGCTCATCAGGTGAACGGCTTTTCAGCGAAATTATACTTGAATATGTTGTCTGTAAGTACAACCCTAGTGATGCGTCAGCGCATACTTCTTACAAACAGCGCAGGTATCCGTTCTTACTAATCTTTCCCATACCAGGAGTGCAGCGCAGACTCCCGGCCTCAGGCGGGCCCTGTCACTCTCTACATTCAAGGGCTATCAGCTGACTGTTCAGGCTCTCGCCGTATTTTTCCAGCGAGTTGATTTTTTCCCGGTGCGAGCGGGCTCGGGATTCGGCCAGCGAGGCCTGCTCGCAGACGTTTGAGAAAGTATTCTCGTCTTCTTTTTCACATGCAGCCCTTTCATAACCGGCCCTGCCGCTGATTTCGGAAAGCAGCCGGTGCGCCTCTGCAATCTGTTTACTGTTTTCGTCCTGAGCAACGCTGAGCTCCTGAAGTCGGGACTCTTTCCGCCTGGCTGCCTGCTGGCGCTCCCCGCTGCTGAGGGCGTTTAGCGTGTTTTTCAGGTCCACATTTTCCTTAAGGATCTTATCGTACCGCGCATTAAGCTCTGCCATGCCCTCCCGGTATCCGGCGGATAGTTCGCTGGCCTTTTTACTAATAAACTCGTCCCGGCCGGCCTGCGCTGCATCGTACCTGCTCTGCGCCGATCTGAGATCTTCCGTCAGCCGCTGGTTCTGCCAGGTCAAGCCCTCATTACGCCCTTTCAGCTCCCCTAGAGTGGTGGCGTTCAGCACCATCCACGTGACACCGACCGATAGGAAAATCAGTGTGCTACTGCTGATAAACCAGGCTGCTACGGGATGATTCCTGATTTTTTCGGGGATCCATCCGGGATGGCTGAGCATGGGGAAGAACACCTTAATTACCTGAAAGAAAAGTAATATAACAGACATAAAGCGCGCAGAGCACGCTTCCTCCGCGCGCTGCGACGGGTATAGCAGGATGAAGCCGGTTGCTGGAAAGCCCTGCAGCCGTAACGGCAGTACTTCCGTATGACCACCCTGCCGTTTCGGTCGGCCTCACTTCAGTAAAAATCCTTAAGTGGGACATTTTTCAGGAAAATTTAGCCGAATGGGCCATACTGTTTAGCATAAAGTTCTGTGTACAGGCGGCACAGCGGCAGACCATCAGTTAACCAACTATGCCGGCATGAACGAAGATCGCATCAGCGGAAACTGGAAACAGTTCAAAAGTAAAGTAAAGGAACAGTGGGACAAGCTCACCGATGACGACATGGACGTAGCGGAAGGGAAGCGCGACCAACTGGTTGGCCGTATCTAGGAAAGCTACGGTTACGGCAAGGAACAGGTGGAAAAAGAGCTTAAAGACTGAGAAGACTCTACTCAGTACAAATGGTAGATAATGGCTGTCCCGGATAAAAACCGGCGATGCGCCTTTTTTTTATGGAAGAGATCCACTGCGCAGGGCAGGTCGCGATTCTCTCCTCTCCGGCCACACGTTACGACTCCCGGTAAGGCGTCCTATCTCTGATTAGACTCTGTGTGACTGACAGCGGTCTGCGCCCAGTTGCTGCGATAACTTGAGTACCCGTACTGACAGAGCTGCAGCGGGATGTGATAGTGTTGATCGGTACTGGCCAGATTGAAAACCACCGGGATTTGCGGGAAAAAGGCCGGCTGAGCGTGTTTTTTGTAATAGCCGCCGTTTTTGAAAATCACGCGGTATACGCATGGCTGTACCTTCTCATCCTCAGGATTGAGCGCGGCAATCCTGCCCTGCCAGTCAGTGGTTCCCACAGCCAGCCGAGCCATTCTTCCTCCTGTTTTTGTCCAGTTACGCCTAAATACCGGCGATCGGCACACCGATCTGCAGATTCAGCACGTGCACACTCAGCGGATTTTTCATCTCCGCAACAAAGCCGGTCGCTTTGAAAATACCCAGCGCGCCGCCTAGTTAATAATGCTGCCATTTCATCTTATCTTCCCTCTGGTCTACGGACCCGGGATGGATAAGCGTGACCGGATGAAAACGTACACATTCGGCTGAAAGATATGAAATTTTACAAAGTAGCTTAGTCGTTCAACAGCTGCTATCCGCCCTCTTCTTCCCTGCGCTCGGATGACCGGTACAGGGCAGAGGAACATACCGATGTCATTTGCAGCAGAGTTTATATGAAAACAGCAGGGTCACAGGGCAGAAGTCAGCGTAGGATATCAAAAAAATGAAAACATCTATCACTATGGGTATCAAAATGTCCTAAGGACATTTTGAT
>MIEI01000141.1 GCA_002095305.1 Pantoea brenneri | reverse complement strand
TGAGCATGCGTACTGACGATCCTGTTATCCGCCGACACTGCCAGAAGGCCATACGGATGCTGGCCAGAAAAATGCCTTGATCTGCACAATGCTGCGTCTGCGACTATGGTTTTCTCTTTGATGCCTTCTGTTAGGCAGATACAAGCCATTTTATTTAAAAAGCTTAATCCATTATAGAACTTAAATATTTTTCATCTGTCGAATCAGTTACAGAGATATTCCTCTGTAACGAATTTTCCCCGCCCTGAGCGGGTTTTTTTTGTCCTGAAAACGGATGCGTAGCCTGAAGGTATGAAGCGAATCCACCACAACTATTCGGCACTAAGGCGTAAAAAGCTCTCTGCATGTTTTTGTCATGGACTTACCGGAAACATCTTTTGGGTTACCTTCTTCGCGGCAGTTCTTGACCGCACTGTTATGTTAAAAGAGAGTGTTCAGGCAGTTGTACCTGAAACCTGACGGCGCAGAAATGAGAACGCAAAAGCGATCCATGGGATATGTGGCTATGTGGTCGATGACTATGACCGCGAGATTGAGTATTACGCCGACAAGATGGGTTTTTCCCTGGTTGAGGACACACCGCAGCCAGGTAAACGCCGGGTTGTCGTTACACCTAACTTGGAGAGCCACTGTAATCTTCTCCTGACCCACACTTCAAACGAGAGGCAGGAAGATTTTATTGGCAATCAGTGTGGTGGGCGGGTATTCCTGTTCCTGCAGACCGAGACTTCCGGCGTGGCTACACCGCTATGAAAACAAAGGGCGTTCACCGCTGTCAGAAGCCGTGTGAGGGGGAGTATGGGGGGCGCTGTGTTTTATGACATTTATGGCAACCGCTGGGATCTCCACCAGAGCGCTCAGCTCTGATAGCTATGCGACTGCGCACGTCCGGTGCGTGGCCGGGATGCTATATTCAACGTAGTGGACATTTTCAGTCATCATGAGTGAAACGTCTGCTACCCGCTCATACCGGATTCTGCAACTGCGACAGTCCGCTATGTGCAGAAGCGGGCGTTGTTAACATCTTGCTATAGTCAATTATAGGGAGCAGCCCAAACTGGCTATCCTGGAGCGCGATTTGATCCCGCTGCTTAAGAATAATCTGTAAAATTAACAACCTGGTAAGAAAGTATAAAGTAAATGTACGGCTTGCTAGCTGATGCCAAAATGTTTTTGTTAATGTCTTTCTTCACTAATATAAACAGGGCGCTCATGCTCAAGGCGCCCGGAGGGAAACATGCGTTCTGTTATAACTGGAGCACTAATTGCAATCACGAGCGGGCTTATGGGAGCTGCGCTTTGTAATAATCATGCTTTTTTCAAAAGCCTGACTGATCATCCTGCCAGTGTTTCAAACGATCAGTCCGCTGGCTTCTGGATTACACCGGCCGTGAAGGGTTATGGCGAAATCCACTATGAACGCAGTGCTGCCTTCCAGCCCACCCCAGACCTGAGCAATAAAATCGTTTTCAAGGTGGGGCAGGCCGGAGACAACACATCATTGCCGAATCCGGCCCTGGAAAAAGTCGCGCAGGTGGTTAATCTCTATGTTGCAGCCGGGGTTCCCACCAACAAACTCAGATTTGTCGTTGCGGTGAACGGTGGCGCAACGCCGGCGATGCTTGATAACGTGCATTATCAAAAAATATATGGCACTGACAACCCAAACCTTAAGCTCATTTCGGCCCTTCAGAGCCAGGGAGTCAAAGTGAGCATATGCGATCAGGCTATCGCCTGGCATCATTATAAAAAGAACTGGATCGCTGGCTCGGTTATACATACGCCTTCCGCTCTGACCACAATAACAACCTTACAGAACAGGGGTTATGCCTTCCTGGAAATGTAAAGCGGATTGGCAGGCCTTGTTGAATAAATGGAAGGTAGCCTTATTGCACCTTTCGTCAGATAATTTTCTTAAACCACCTTACACATGCTCAAAGCCTTACTGATATGCAATAAGCCGCTTTTATGCCAGTGATATTACTTCAGTAACACCGCTCCATGTCGCGCCTATAGTAGAAAAGTTATTGACTCCAGCTCAGGTCGGAAACATCAGCAGTCGTGATGAGGTAAAACGCTTTCCCGCCGGCGGACTCAAACAGGCTGGCAGCTTTTTTAATATCATCAACATGAACGGCAAAATGCTGGATGCGGTAACCGCTCAGGGGACCGAAGCCTGCCTTGCTCTCACAGAAAGAAGGCAGCGACTGCAAGCGTCAGGGAGAAAGATGCCTGGCGGAACATTACCCGCGACGTGGTAAAAGCAGGTGCAACTCCGAGTCGCATTCGCTGCACTTCCAGTGCTGATGCTGTCAGCATGCGGCGGCAGTCCTTCGAGGTAGCTAATAACATTACAGCGTTTGGTTAATCTCTTCAGTAAACTCAGCCAGGCGGGAAAGGTCAGCGATGCCGATTTCCCATCAGACATGAAAGATGAACAGCGCGTCAGAATGCTTCGGCTCAATGTTTAACGGTGGTGGGCATGGTACATGGAGGCAAATCAGTTACTCTTCACAGTACAAAAGTTGATTTAAAACTGGTCTCGTAAGTTTAAGTAGACTAGGGTTCAGGCGGAAAACAGCTGATAATTGAGGTCGTTTTGTTTACAGGTAAGCGTACAGCGTGAACCGTCTGGTCATAATCTGAAGCATCCGACAAAGTGGTGTCCACCAAATAAGTAGTGGGAACCAAAGTGTCAGATATGCAGAAAAATATGACTCCCGGCAGGCGTAAAGGCTGCCCTAATTATTCTCCTGAGTTTAAACAGCAACTCGTTGCTGCCTCCTGCGAACCCGGGATATCCATCTCAAAACTGGCGCTTGAAAATGGCATTAATGCCAATCTGCTCTTTAAATGGCGCCAGCAGTGGCGCGAGGGAAAGATGCTATTACCTTCCTCTGAGAGTCCTCAGTTACTTCCTGTGACTCTCGATGCCACCGCCGTACAACCAGAACCGCCCGCTGAGGACTCAGAGCTCAGCATCAGCTGTGAGGTAACGTTCCGGCACGGGACACTCCGCCTCAACGGCACTGTCAGCGAAAAGCTTCTGACTCTGCTGATACAGGAACTGAAGCGATGATCCCGCTACCAACAGGCACCAAAATCTGGCTGGTTGCCGGTATTACCGATATGAGAAACGGCTTCAACGGGCTGGCTGCAAAAGTGCAGACGGCGCTGAAAGACGAACCGATGTCCGGCCATGTCTTCATCTTCCGGGGCCGCAGCGGCAGTCAGGTTAAACTTCTGTGGTCCACCGGCGACGGGCTGTGCCTGCTGACCAAACGGCTGGAGCGCGGGCGCTTCGCCTGGCCGTCAGCTCGCGATGGCAAAGTGTTCCTGACCCCGGCGCAGCTGGCAATGCTGCTGGAAGGCATCGACTGGCGACAGCCGAAGCGGTTGCTGACCTCCCTGACCATGCTGTAGGCTTCTTTATCCTGGTTGTCGCAGAATAAGCCTGGTAAAATGCTGGCTTATGAATGGCATCTCTTCTGACGACATCCTTCTGCTGAAACAGCGCCTTGCCGAACAGGAAGCGCTGAACCGTGCCCTGCTGGAAAAGCTGGCAGACCGGGAGCGCGAAATAGACCATCTGCAGGCGCAGCTGGATAAACTTCGCCGGATGAACTTCGGCAGCCGTTCCGAAAAAGTCTCCCGCCGTATCGCACAAATGGAAGCCGATCTGAACCGGCTTCAAAAAGAGAGCGATACGCTGACCGGTCGGGTGGATGACCCGGCAGTACAGCGCACTCTGCGTCAGACCCGCACCCGCAAACCGTTCCCCGAATCACTCCCCCGCGATGAAAAACGCCTGCGGCCAGCGGGTTCCTGCTGCCCGGAGTGTGGTGGTGCGCTGAGTTACCTGGGTGAGGATGCCGCTGAACAGCTGGAGCTGATGCGCAGCGCCTTCCGGGTGATCCGGGCCGTACGGGAAAAACATGCCTGCACAAAATGTGATGCCATCGTGCAGGCCCCCGCGCCTTCGCGCCCCATTGAGCGGGGTATCGCCGGACCGGGGCTGATGGCCCGCGTGCTGACCTCAAAGTATGCAGAGCACACACCGCTGTATCGTCAGTCTGAAATATACGGTCGCCAGGGCGTGGAACTGAGCCGTTCACTGCTGTCGGGCTGGGTGGATGCATGCTGCCGGCTGCTGTCCCCGCTGGAGGAGGCGCTTCAGGACTATGTCCTGACTGACGGTAAACTCCATGCCGATGATACCCCGGTCCAGGTGCTGTTGCCGGGCAATAAGAAGACGAAGACCGGGCGGTTGTGGACGTATGTTCGTGATGACCGCAACGCCGGGTCAGCGCTGGCACCGGCGGTGTGGTTCGCCTACAGCCCCGACAGAAAAGGCATCCATCCGCAGACCCATCTTGCGGGGTTCAGCGGTGTGCTACAGGCGGATGCGTACGCCGGGTTCAACGAGCTGTACCGCGATGGCCGGATAACGGAAGCCGCCTGCTGGTCTCACGCCCGCCGTAAAATCCACGATGTGCACGTTCGCACGCCGTCAGCCCTGACGGAGGAAGCCCTGAAGCGTATCGGCGAACTGTATGCCGTGGAGGCGGAAATAAGAGGAATGCTGGCGGAACAACGGCTTGCTGAACGTCAGCGGAAAACGAAACCGCTGCTTAGTACCCTGGAAAGCTGGTTGCGTGAAAAAATGAAAACGCTGTCGCGACACTCGGAGCTGGCAAAGGCGTTCACGTACACCCTGAACCAGTGGCCGGCCCTGACGTACTATGCAGAAAACGGCTGGGCCGAAGCCGATAATAACATCGCTGAAAATGCG
>MIEI01000140.1 GCA_002095305.1 Pantoea brenneri | reverse complement strand
CACCACCGCCACCCCCTGCGCCAATCGCCAGACCGGCCAGGCCCAGCACGCCGAGACCGCCGGCAGTAATCACACCCATTGACGAGTTGGTGTTATCCGCCAGCAACAGCGGCTCTACGCTGTCGAGCGATTCATAGGTCGGTGTCACCGCGTTAGAGGCCAGTTCGGCCCCTTCTGCCGTTTGCGGAAACAGGGCGTGTTCCGGTGGATTAACCCCATCATCAAAAACCAGTTCGCTGTGTTCGCCTTCGGCATCATCAAAGAAAAATTTCTGATAGTGGACAGTACTGCCATCACGCATATGCAGAACAAGATCGTTTCCCTGGCGTTCGTACTGCGCCACCATTGCGCGCGTGCCGCTAATGCGGACCACGCTGGGTTCGGTGAGGTTAATGGTTTGTGATGAACCGCCTGTACTCTGCGAGATAAGCGTGCCATTTTCGCGCGAAATGATATCGACCCGGCCCTGCGTGAGTTCTGCCATTTGTAACCTCTACTCCACCAGATTGGCTAATATACTGAATCTAAAAACATAAAATATTTTCATGCTTATAGTATTCACACATTCCTTCACCTTCTGTCAGACAGAAAGTGTCTTAGCCTGGTGTATCTAAAGGCAGTAAAGCCAGGTGACGCTACACACCGGGGAAAATTCCCGGCGTGGCGCTATTTTTATTGGATTATTTGTGTGTAGTTATACGCAAAACGCAGCGGTTTCGCCTGCTTAATCTTTAACGCAAGGGAGATAAAAATCAATTTTAATGTGCAGATTTTATTATGTTTTAACATTCTTTCTATAAGCAACACTTGCAATAAGGCTTTCAGCAAAGTTGCTTTATCGTTGTTTTTACATGTCAATTTGTTGCAGGAAGTTTCTATGATTGGGTTAAAAAGGTTAAAAAATAACCTCCACCTGAACTTTAGAGCGGAAAAAAGAATTTCTTAATTAAGCGATTCAGCCATCATTTATCGCTGGCCCTGATCGCCATTTTCGCTGACAAGTGGTTGAAAAATGGCGATCAAATTTGGCTTAAGTCACGTTACGTGCTGCGAGATTAGCCAGGAAAGTTCTGGAAAAAATCCGCGCACCGCTAAAAGTCGGTAAACTCGCGGTTTTGTTACGCATCTGCCGCTGCACCACACCGGTAATAAATGGCGCGGCGGGTGCCAGTTTTCATGGCCGCAATGCTACACTTTTTCGCTTTGCCACTGATGAATCTGACCTATGACTGCACTGGACGCTGCACAGCAAAATAAACCCGATAGCCGCCTGAACTGGGGCACCCGCACGGTGTTTTTAATCAATGGTTTAGGCATGTCAGCCTGGGCACCGCTGGTGCCGTTTGCGCGCGACCGCCTGCAGCTTAACGGTGCCTCACTGGGCGCGTTACTGCTCTGTCTGGGCATTGGTTCGCTGGCGGCGATGCCGATCACCGGCACATTAGTTGCGCGATTTGGCTGCCGGCGGGTGATGTGTCTTTCGACAGTGCTGGTGCTGGCAATGATGCCGCTGCTGGCCACGGCTGATTCCCATCTGGTAATGGCCGCAGCTCTGATGTGTTTTGGTGCCGGTCTGGGCATGCTGGATGTGGCAATGAACTACCAGGCAGTTCAGGTCGAAAAAGCGGCCGGCAAGCCGATGATGTCTGGCTTTCACGGTTTTTTCAGCCTCGGTGGCATTCTGGGCGCTGGCGCGGTGAGTCTGCTGTTAAGCCTGAGTTTTACGCCGCTGAGCGCCGTGATGGTGATCATGGCGGTGATGCTGCTGCTGTTACTGTGGCGTCTGCCCGGCTTAATGAACCAGCGTTTGCATCAGCCCGATCAGCCCTGGCTGGTGATCCCACGTGGCTGGGTCGCCTTTCTGGGTGCGCTCTGCTTTATCCTGTTTTTGGCGGAAGGAGCGGTGCTGGACTGGGGCGCGCTGCTGCTGTTGCAGAACCCGGCCATGTCGCCGACCCATGCCGGTCTGGGCTATGCACTGTTCTCAACGGCGATGACGCTGGGCCGGTTTGGCGGCGATAAAATCATTCACCGCTTCGGTCGTTATCCGGTGATGCTGACTGGCGCGCTGACGGCCGCTGCGGGCATGAGCCTGGCAGTGTGGCTGCCGTGGCCGGAGATGGCGCTACTGGCTTTTCTGCTGGTCGGTTTCGGTTTATCGAATACCGTGCCGATGTTATTCAATGCGGCGGGGAATCAACAGGATATGCCGGCAAACCTGGCGATTTCTGCCATGACAACGCTGGGATATGCGGGTATTCTCTCAGGTCCGGCCTTAATCGGATTCATATCACAATGGATCAGCCTCAGCGGCGCATTTTTATTAATCGCGCTGTTGCTGTTAGCTGTGGCCGCCAGTGCGCGAAAAGTTGCGCGATAATTCAGGTATCAGACACGCTATGTTGCCTTATAAGTTTCCCCTGACATCCGGCAATGTCACCCGCTTCTTTGTGGTTTTCAATCTGGTGCTGCTGCTGGCGCTGGGCTTTATGGTGCATAACTCGGTCAATGCCTGGCTGACCAGCAAACGTTACGCCATGACCGATCTGGCGCGCGACGTGCAGAAACGCATCGACGCCTATCGTTTTGCCACCTGGCAGATTTATGAAAACCTTTCAACCAGCGCCGCGGGTGCCGCACCCAGCGCCAATCTGCAAGAGACGCGACTGCGTCCTGACGTCTATTATCTGGAAAAAACCCGCCGCAAAACCGAGGCGTTAATTTTTGGATCGCATGACAGCAGCACGCTGGACATGACCATGCGGATGTCGAACTATCTCGACACGCTGTGGGGCGCCGAAAATCCGACCTGGTCGATGTACTTTCTGAATGGTCAGGATAACAGCCTGATCATGATCTCTACCCTGCCGCTGAAAGATATGGCGACCCGCTATAAAGAGAGCGCCATCAGTTCCATGGTGGATGCCCGTCGTGCGGAGATGCTGCAGCAGGCTAATGCGCTGGATGAACGCGAAAGTTTCTCGGCGCTGCGCCATCTCGCCTTTCAAAACGATCACTACTTTACCCTGCGTACCACCTTTAATCAGCCCGGCCATCTGGCGACGGTGGTGGCCTTTGATCTGCCGGTCAACGATCTGATCCCACAAAACATGCCACTGGAAAACTTCCAGCTGCTGCAGGACAGCTCGGTGAGTACCACCACCACGGATCAGCAGGAGACGGAAGATACCCAGATTTCGCTGGTGAATCCGAATGTGGAAATCGCCGCGACGCTGCCGAGCACCTCGCTGCAGCTGGTCTATCGGGTACCGATTAGCCGGCTGATTATCGATACCCTGCATAACCTGCTGTGGCCACTGCTGATCAATCTGCTGCTTTTCCTGCTGTCGCTGGCCGGCATGGTGCTGCTGCGCCAGCAGTCACTGCGTCCCAGCGAGAACCAGAGCGCTGAACTGGACTCGTTGCGGGTTCTGAATGAAGAGATTGTGGCCAGCCTGCCGGTCGGCCTGCTGGTCTACGACTTTGCCAGTAACCGTACCCTGCTGAGTAATAAGATCGCAGAACACCTTCTGCCACACCTTAATTTGCAGAAGATCATTAATATGTCCGACCAGCATCAGGGCGTGCTGCAGGCGACCATCAATAACGAAGTGTATGAGATCCGCCACGCCCGCAGCGTGTTGTCGCCACATACTCAGCTGTTTATGATGCGCGACCAGGATCGTGAGCTGCTGGTCAACAAGAAGCTGCAAAAAGCGCAGCAGGTACTGGATCGTAATCACCAGATGCGTCAGCAGCTGCTGCATAACCTTGGCCATGCCCTGAATCAGCCGCTGGAGAAAATCGTGGCCCAGCTGGTGCAGCTCAGCCAGCGTGACAGCGATGAAACGGTGCTGGACGTGCTGGATGAGAGCCAGGGTCTGGCGCGACTGGTTGACGATATTGTGCTGCTTAACCGACTGGAGGCGCACGACTGGTCACCGGATGCGACGGTGTTCAGCCTGCAGGAACTGCTGGATGAGATTGCGCTGGAAAGCCTGCCACTGATGCGCCGTAAAGGGCTGTCGCTGGTGGTGAATAACCATCTGGCGAACGACGAGATGCGGTTTGGCGATCGCCGGGCACTGCGTAAAGTATTGATTACCCTGATGCACTATGCGCTGACCACCACGCGCTGGGGCAAAATCACGCTGGAGGTCAAAGCGGCCGATAAGCAGGCCGACCGGCTGATGATTGAACTGGTCGATACCGGTGCCGGCCTGACGGTCGATGAACTGGCGAATGTCGACTTCCCATTCCTCGGTGATACCAGCCAGGATCGCTATGGTCAGGCGTCAGGTATGGCGTTCTTCCTGTGTAAACAGCTGTGCAAGCAGATGGGCGGCAGCCTGGATATCGTGGCAAAAGCCGATATCGGCACCCGCTACAACATGCAGTTGCCGCTGGTGCTGGAACAGAAAACTGAAGAGGAAGAGGAAAAAATTCTTGATGGCGTCACCGCACTGGTGGAGATCGCTGTGGAAGACGTGCACAAGATCGTCTGCCGCCATCTGGAAAACTGGGGTGCGCGTTGTCTGACACCAGACGAGCGTATTTCCGGTCAGGATCACGATGTGCTGATAACCGATGATCCCACCAAACTGAGCGGCTGGTCACTGCTGCTGGCCGGGGATGAACCCGGTCATCACGCGCTGAATGACCAGCAGTATCGGGTTAATTTCAATCTCAGTAATGCGCTGCTCGATGCATTGCTGGCGCTGATTGAGAAGCAACTGTCACACGATGTGATGGAAGATGACGCTGAAGAAGAAGCGGCCACGCCATTGATGAGCGGCGGCTATTTCCAGCTGTTTACTGAGACAGTACCGGTTGATGTAAAGAGACTGTATACTGAGTCGGCGGAAAAGGACTACGCCTCGCTTGCTCAGACAGCGCATCGCCTTAAGGGCGTGTTTGCCATGCTTAATCTGACTCCCGGCAAACAGCTTTGTGAAGAGTTAGAACACCACATTAAAGCGTGTGACGATTCAAACATTACAAATACCACCAGTGATATTGACGCTTACGTCAATCAACTGCTGCAGCAAGGTAACCAATAAGATGAATAACTTAAACGTAATTATTGCCGATGACCATCCAATTGTTC
>MIEI01000139.1 GCA_002095305.1 Pantoea brenneri | reverse complement strand
CCCCAAAATGGGCAACCTGTTCAAACACCCGCAGCGATTTAATTGACGGTAAGTGGTCGGTCTGCTTTTCCATCTCTCCCTCCGTGCAGAAAATTTGTGATGTGTGCCCGTTTTTAAACCGCAGAAATGTTAACTGCATCAAACCAACAAATTCATTCAGCATCAAATGAATTTTTTTGCATTGCCAATATCGACGGCTTTATCAATTCTGATCGTGACCCTGCCGGTAGGCATACCGAACCACTAATAATTATTCTTCTGGAGTGGACCATGTTACTTGAAAATAAAGTTGCGATTATCACAGGTGCGGCTTCGCAGCGCGGCATCGGCCGTGCAACAGCCGCCTGTTTTGCTCACCACGGTGCCCGCGTCGTGGTGCTGGATTTAGATCTGCAGGCGGCCAGAGCCAGCGCACTGGCGTGTGGTGATGGCCATCTGGGGCTGGCCGCCGACGTGACCGATCCGCTTACGGTGCGCCGCGCAGTCGATCAGGTGCTTGAGCACTACGGTCGCATCGATGTGCTGGTCAACAATGCCGGTATCACCCAGCCGGTAAAAACGCTGGATATCCGCGTGGAAGATTACAATCGCATCCTTGATGTGAACCTGCGCGGCACGCTGCTGATGTCACAGGCGGTGATCCCCACCATGCAGCAGCAGAAAAGCGGCAGTATTGTCTGTCTCTCATCCGTCTCCGCACAGCGTGGCGGCGGTATCTTTGGCGGTCCGCACTACAGCGCAGCCAAAGCTGGCGTGCTGGGGCTAACCAAAGCGATGGCGCGCGAATTTGGTCCCGATCAGATTCGTATCAATGCAATTACTCCCGGTCTGATCCAGACCGATATCACCGGCGGTCTGCTGCAGGATGAGCGCCGCCACGCCATCATCGACGGTATTCCGCTTGGCCGCCTTGGCGCAGCCAGCGATGTCGCCAACGCAGCGTTGTTTCTCGCCAGCGATCTCTCCGGTTACCTGACCGGCATCACGCTCGACGTCAACGGCGGCATGCTCATCCACTAACAAGCGCCCTGCCCTGCCCGCACTCGGCGGGCTTATACCGGGAGTGAATACCATGACCACGCTTAACCTGAGCGCAGCCGCTGCTGCGCGCGATCTCACCTATCGCAAAATCGCCTGGCGCTTAATGCCCTGGCTGATGCTGTGCTACCTCTGTGCCTACCTTGACCGCGTGAATGTCGGCTTCGCTAAATTACAGATGATGGACGACCTGTCGCTGAGCGAAACGGTCTACGGGCTGGGTGCCGGGATCTTCTTCATCGGCTACTTCTTTTTTGAAGTCCCCAGTAATCTGATTCTGCATCGGGTCGGCGCTCGCCGCTGGATCGCCCGCATCATGATCACATGGGGCATGATCTCGGCGCTGTTCGCGCTGGTCGAAACCGCATGGCAGTTCTATCTGCTGCGCTTCCTGCTTGGCGTAGCCGAGGCCGGCCTCGCGCCGGGCTTGCTGCTCTATCTTACCTATTGGTTCCCCTCCTACCGACGCGCCCGTATGACGGTGCTGTGGTTTATTGCCATCCCGCTCTCCGGAATGATCGGCGGCCCGCTCTCTGGCTGGATTATGGCTACTTTTGCCGGCTTTCATGGCTGGGCAGGCTGGCAATGGATGTTCCTGCTGGAAGCTATCCCTACGGTTGCAATGGGTTTAGTGGTGCTGCTGGTGCTGAAAGATCGTGTTGAGCAGGCGGACTGGCTGGATGAAGACGAAAAACGCCGGGTACGCGCCGATCTTGATGAGGACAACCAGCAGAAAGCCTGTCACAGCACGGTCAAAGCGTTTGTCGCTGATAAGCGTCTGTGGCTGCTGGCGCTGATTTATTTCTGTGTGGTAATGGGCCAGTACGCCCTGACCTTCTGGTTGCCGACGCTGGTGAGAAACTCAGGCGTCAGCCAGCCGCTGCATATTGGCCTGCTGACCAGCCTGCCCTACCTGTGCGCCATCATTTTTATGCTGCTGGCCGGTCGCAGTGGCGATCGTCATCGTGAGCGGCGCTGGCATCTGGTTATCCCGATGCTGGTGGGACTTATCGGCTTGTCAATGGCGACCTTAATGAGCCACAGCGTCTCTCTGTCGCTGCTCTCGCTGTGCATCGCTGCCGCCGGCATCCTCTCTGCTTCATCGCTGTTCTGGATGCTGCCAACCAATCTGCTGGGCGGAGTCTCTGCTGCCGCAGGCATCGCCGCCGTGAACTGTATTGCTAACCTGGCGGGTTTCTTCTCGCCGTGGCTGATTGGTGCCATCACCACGGCAACCGGCTCGCCCGCATCGGGAATGTATTTTATCGCTGCCGTACTGCTGGGTGGCGCGCTGTGCGTGCTGCGCATCCGGGCAGCAGACGTTAATCGTTAAACAGGAGGTAACATGACTGACCATCTGCACGCATCTTCCGGTCTTTCGCTGCAACAACGCGCCACCAATATTCGCCGCCATGCCTTATTAATGGGTCAGGTTCAGGGACAGGGCTACATCGGCCAGGCGCTGGGTGCCGCCGATTTGCTGGCTGTCAGCTATTTTCATGCCATGAACTATCGTGCCGACCAGCCTGACTGGGAACAGCGCGATCGCTTCTATCTGTCGATTGGGCATTACGCTATCGCGCTGTATGCCGCGCTGCTTGAAGCGGGCGTGATACCGCCAGAGGAACGTGAAACATACGGCACCGATGAAAGCCGTTTACCGATGTCGGGAATGGCAGCCTATACGCCGGGAATGGAGATCACCGGCGGCTCACTCGGTCATGGATTGGGTATCGCGGTTGGCGCCTGCCTCGGCCTGAAGCAGAAAGGATCGACGGCGCGGGTTTTCAACCTACTTTCTGATGGCGAGCTGAATGAAGGATCGACCTGGGAAGCAGCGATGTCTGCCTCGCACTGGCAACTGGATAATCTGATCGCCATTATCGACGTCAACAATCAACAGGCTGATGGTCACAGCAGCGAGATTCTTGCCTTCGAGCCGATCGTGGATCGCTGGCAGGCTTTTGGCTGGTATACGCAGCGGGTTGATGGCAACGACATTGCAGCCTTACAGGCAGCCTTTGATGCCGCCTGTAGCTGGCCGGACCCGCAACCCCGGGTGATTATTTGCGATACCCGAATGGGTAAAGGCGTCTCCTTTCTGGAGAGTCGTGAGAAAACGCACTTCATTCGGGTCGATGCCGATGAGTGGGATAAAGCCCTGACCGCGCTGGAGCAAGGAGCCTGAGATGAGTTCACAACCACAGAAAAAACGCCTGACGACCTCAGCAATGATTGCATCGATCGCCGCCGAGGGTCAGCCCACGGTCTCAGCACCGTTTGGACATGCGCTGGTATCACTGGCGCAGCAACGGCCTGATGTGGTCGGCATGACGGCTGATTTAAGCAAGTACACCGACCTGCACCTGTTCGCTGATGCGTTTCCTGAACGCTTCTATCAGATGGGCATGGCGGAACAATTGCTGATGAGCGCGGCGGCCGGGATGGCGCGTGAAGGCTTTACCCCGTTCGTCACCACTTATGCCGTGTTTGCTTCACGCCGGGCCTATGATTTTATCTGTATGGCAATCGCCGAAGAAAATCTGAACGTCAAAATTGCCTGTGCGCTGCCCGGCCTGACCACCGGTTACGGCCCCAGTCATCAGGCCACCGAGGATCTGGCTATCTTCCGTGGGATGCCTAATCTCACCATTATCGATCCCTGCGATGCGCTGGAGATTAGCCAGGTGGTGCCCGCCATCGCAGAACATCAGGGTCCGGTTTATCTGCGGCTGCTGCGTGGTAAGGTCCCGCTGGTGCTGGATAAATATGACTATCGCTATCAGCACGGTAAAGCTCAGCGTCTGCGTGGCGGTAAGCATGCGGTGATCATCAGCAGCGGGTTAATGACGATGCGGGCGCTGGAAGCCGCCGAGGCGCTGGAGAAACAGGGCATTGAGGTGGGGGTGGTGCATTCACCGGTCATCAAGCCGCTGGATGAAGCGACCATCCTGCGCGAAGCGGGGGAAGCGGTCGACATGAATCGGCTGGTGATCACGGCTGAGAATCACTCGGTGGTAGGCGGGTTAGGCGAGGCGATTGCCGGGGTACTGATGCGTAACAATGTCACGCCGCGCTTTAAGCAAATCGCACTGCCGGATGCGTTTCTGGCGGCAGGTGCATTGCCAACGCTGCATGATCGTTATGGCATCTCTACCGAGGCGATGGTCAAACAAATCACCGCCTGGCTGGCGGGCTAATCCGCATCGAAACCGGGCCTGGCCCGGTTTTTTTTCTGCTTTCCTCTTTCTGGTTTCTGTCGTTCTCTTCAGCCTGCTATCTCTTAATCCCCGTTCCGCCGGGAAAGCCTTAGGCAACGCCGAATCCCCAATCACGCTTTACTGATTGCAGTGGACGGCGACTTTCTGACAACACAACGAAATCTGAAGGCAGCACAACCGCGGGCGACGGCCTTTGTTCTTATCCGGATAAGATGGCAAAGTCTGGTTTACTCCCCGGATAGCGCTATTCACTGTAAACAGCAAATGGGTCAGTTAGCGATTTCCAGCCTGCGATGATGGGGGTATATGACGGGATGAGGCTCAAACTGTGCTAAACAAAACGCTGTTACCGATCGCAGTGAACGTTATGTTGCTGAACCATGCTGGTTTCGTCACGCGAGTCTGCGGACATATCCTGACGACACCGCGTTTCGTCAGCCTCAGTTAACAGCCTGCAAGACAGAATCGCTTATCGGGAGAATAGCAGGCAGAGAGTGAAGTTTTTCCGTCTGAAAAAAGTTATCCACTTTTTCTGTGGATAACTGAGGGATATTTTCTGAGTATCTTTTTTCAGTGTAGCTTCACGGCTTCGCTGCCGTGCCAAAACGCACCTTTTATCAGCCAATCGCTTCGCCTTAAGGCTGTTAATTACGCCCTGAAGGAGTGAAATCGTGGCGATTTCAGGCTGAAATTTTAGATGGTTACCTATAATAAACAGCTACTTAGATACTAAATAACTCTGGCGCACTAATTTGTAGCAGGCAGAGGTCTTTACAGCAGCCTGTTTGCACGGGTCTGAGCCGGTTTGAACGAATGTAAATTTAAAGTTAAGTGGTTACTAATGAACCAGCCACCGCAATTCTTTCATTGCATTGCTGTTATTGTTTTGTCCCGGTTGGCTGACTGAAGAGAAGCGTGCAGTAATAACGCTTATCCACGGCTTTGGCTTTGGCTCTGGCTCTGGCTCTGGCTCTGGCTCTGGCTCTGGCTCTG
>MIEI01000138.1 GCA_002095305.1 Pantoea brenneri | reverse complement strand
TGCGCGGCGGCAGGCAGCAGCGCCAGCGCGCCGGCAACGGCCAGGGCGGAAAGGGTCATTTTCATCGGTTCAGTCCTGTTGCGGGCGGCGTTCAGGTTGAGTCCAGGGCACCTCGGGGAAGGCCGTCAGGCGGATAAGACCGTCCACGTAGTGCACGCTGAGCCGGTAGGCTTTACTGGCATCCGGAAGCGAAATGTTCAGGGTGCCGTTAGTGGTGCTGGCGCTCAGCGTGCCCTGCACAGTGATGTCACCGGTGGTGGAGTCGGTGATTTCATCATCAATGCGGAACACGGAAGAGACGCCGTTTTTTTTGATGTACTCAGCTTCGGCGGCGAGCTGCTTTTTCATGTCGTCACGGTACTCAGCGGGAACGAAGCGCAGCAGGGCGGCGTGCTGGCTGTCCACGGTTTCGGGCGTGACGGAAAGACGGAGGTTGACGAAAGAGCGCACCAGCATGCCGTTTAAGGCCGCGTCTCCGGAGGCGGAATCGGAGAGGAACGGGCGGTCAAACATCATGGGGGTGGTCAGGGTCCTCTGCGTTTTTGCAAAATGCCACGCCAGCCCGCCGGTCACGACGGTACTGACGGCGAGAATAAACACGAGCAGCGAAAGGGCGCACAGGGCCAGAATGATTACCCGGTTGCGCCCCTCCCGGACCTGATACTTCATAGCGTTATCCTTTTAATAAGCGCCACCCGAAGATGGCGCGCGGGTTACTGCATCCAGTGCCGGTTGCCCGAATCGGGCACCCGGCGGAACTGCAGCCGGAGCAGCGCGGTCGGCAGGTACCAGTAAAGAAGGTTCATGAGCACCAGGTGCCCTGCCCCTTCTTCAGGTGGCGGACTAACAGCCAGAGCGCGCCGGCCACAATCAGCATCACAATGAACATGTCGCAGAAAAAACCGATGACGCCGCACGCAATGATGAGTACGGCCTCCTCAGTGGGGAGTCCGGCCAGGCGTTTCTGCTGATTGAGGGTTTCCGGGAACTGATACTGAAGCGATTCCCTGTCCATGACGGGGTCAGCCGGCGAGGCTGAAGAACACGCGGGTGATGACGATGAGGAACGGGATGCCGCCGACCAGAATCATCGGGTTACGCACCTTGATGTAAGCGCCCACTGAAAGAATGATTTCAGCGATGTACAGCCCCCACTCCACGGTGCTGCCGTGGCCAAACGTATCCTTGGCGTCAGCCTTCTGGCTGGCCAGCAGGTCCTCTGCGCCTGCCAGATGCGGCAAGGCAAAAACAGCGACGGCAAGGCAGATAAGCAGCACGTTAGCGCGATGACGGTAAAGGAGACTAAAGGCGTGCCATAAGATGCCGATAAGCCCCCCTTGCGCCGCTTCGCTGTGCAGCGGGCAGGCTTCCGCAGACCCCTGCACGAGTACAGGGTGTGACGTGACAACTTTCATGAGTAAAACCCTCGGTTTGAGTTAAAGAAATGTCAGTGTGCGTAAACGGACGTAACGCGCCGTAAGTGTACATTTTCTCAAAAAAAAAATCTGTGACGCATGTCACACTTTTAAGGGTTCACTTGCATTTTTTTAGGATTAATCCTGAAAGAGCGTGGCGTACGCTTGCAGCCTGACCAGGGTAAGCCTCGTAGGGCGGTACTGAAACATGAAAGTAAAAGAGAAAATGGGTGACGGCCGTGGCCGTCCGCGGAAATATGCCAGAGGAGAAATGCAGTACCGGAAACTGTGGCTGCCGGAAAATCTTCTGATGGAACTGCGCGTGGCGGCACGCGTCAGGCGATATACCACGAACGATGAGATTATCAGCCGGCTTATTGCGTCGATGCACTTCTCGCCCCGCAGGCATATTATTAAAACGGATGATGGTCAGCGGCTGGTTGCGCTGGCAAGGATGTTTGATGAATTTATTCAGTCCCGGCTGGATGTTATCCGGGAGGAATATCAGCCGGATGAAACGATGCAGGCAGAAAAGAAACCGTTCGTTCCCGGAAAGAACCGTGCGTTCAGCAGCAGCTTTCCCGAAAACCTGCGGCGGGATATGGAAATCAGCGCGCGGTTTAACCGCCGGAGTATGAACATGGAAATACAGGAGCGCCTGCTGGATTCGCTGAACTATTTAACGGAGCAGCAGCTGCCCGAAAACGAAGAGGTCAGGCGGCTGCGTGAGCTGGCGATATTGTTTGACGAGTTTATTCTGGAAAAGGTCATTGTGGCAGAGAACCCGCTGGCGGATAAAAAACAGGAACCGTGATTAAATATTCTGACTTATTGCGTGTTTTATAAAGAAAGTTTATTAAGTAACGCTTCTTCTTTTACACTTCAGAGCAAAGGCTTGTCTGTTATTACCGCTGTACGGGTCAGTCGTCCCGTACAGCGCTGGCATGCCTGCCCATAACAAACATAAGATATACATAATCAGGGGAAAAACAAACCATCCGGCAAAGGAAGCTTATTAACGTCTGGCAAGAGCTTCTTTAATTAACCGGACCAGCCCGCAGACTCATTCACTCATATATCACCCCATGCTCTAATCATTTCCTGTATAACTAACTGAGGGCTTCTCGTCACATCCATAACGGCGGCGTAATGGCTCGTTATTTAACTCTTGCAGAATCACATCATGCAGAATCAGCAGACTGAATACAGCTGGAAAGCAGCATGTAAACGGGATGAGACTGATGAAGGTGAGTGGCTGAAAATGTCCAGCCGCCGTTAATTAATCATTCAGCATTGATTAATTAACGGTTATATCAGGTCAGATATCCTTATTCATCCTTAATAAAATGTTTACTTTCAGCTTTATCCTCTGCGGCGCTCATTTCTGTCAGGTTCTGGTCAATCATCTCTTCAAGCACCTGCGGCCCGGACTCACCGCGGATATGCAGATACATTTCCGTCAGCATAGCCATCATGATACTTGTTCCTTCCCGTGTTCCCGCAACGCGACGTATTAAGTCACGGTTGAATTCTTCCACATCAAACTTATTCCCTTCCCCCTGATGTTTCTTGACCATCAGACCGATGCCTACCAGTTCATTCACCACAGAGGAAAAGTTAACTTCGCCGTGGCTTGCGCCGTTCTGCAGCTCTATCTGCACCAACCCCTGCACTTCCCTTTCAGTTTTTTCTTTGAAGTAAATATTTCTGCGCGCCATTCTGGTATTCCCTGTGAGGCAGAGTTTATTTAAACCTGCCTTTTTGATTTATTTATAATAACCGTCTTTACGGCGCCAGCCTGACTGCCGCGTTCGGATAAACTCACCATCCCGGTATTATTTACCTCCGACTCAGTGTGTGTCAATCCGGCACTGTTCATTTAATCCGGGAGGTGTGCTAATCAGGCACTATACCTGCCTTTAATGTGTTTTAACCCGGCGCTGCAACCACCTGTCACGCATAAATCGCGCATTCTGACTGCATTTTATGTGTGTCAATCCGGCACTGCAGCTGTTTTCAATGTGTGTTAATCAGGCACCACTGGCATTTTTGATGTGTGTCAATCCGGCACCATGCTTGAAAACATCCTACATAAGCACCTGATTTTGTTATTTAGCCACAATTAGCACACATAACAGTGCCGTTTACAGTGCCTGATGAACACACAATTCGGCACTGCAACAACACACAATCAGGCACTTCATTACCACACAATCAGGCACTGCAATGTGTGGTAATTAACACACAATTTTGTTCACGCAGCCAGAAAATAGCCAATAATTTACATTAAGCACCTGTTTTTAAACAACTAAACTGCAAGATTACATCTTGCGTGGGGTGTGATGAAAGTTTACCCCCGAGGAGCGGCTTGTTAAATAACCCTGTCCTGCTGAATTCTTTATATCCCGGGTGAAGTTCGTTATCTGCCAGCCAGCGCAACGTGCGCGTCTGTAACGAATTATATTGCAAGGGATGATCCGAGCGAGTATTTTTCTCACGAACCCGCCTGGCGCATTATGCGCACGCACGTGAGATTATCAGAATGAAAGGATTTGCTGCTCTCGCGCTTGCCGCTGTATTCAGCGCGCAGGCCGCGCCGGAAATGTGCTTCACGAAAGCCGGTCAGGATTTCGGTATTGATCCGCGCCTGCTGATGGCCCATTCAATACAGGAATCACGCATGCGTAATAATGCGCTGAACACCAAAAGCAGCGGCGGCACGCATGACGTCTGTAACATGCAGATAAACAGCTCTCACTTCAGTAAGCTGAAAAAGTTTGATATTACACGGGAAAGGCTGCTGAAAGATCCGTGCATCTGCATTTATACCGGTGCGTGGATCGAGGCGAGAAACTTCAGGCAGTACGGCCGGAACTGGGACAGTGTCGGGATGTACAACACCGGCCCGAGCCCGAAGCTGATCAAACAGCGTCGTGAATATGCGGCCATTATTAAAAGTATTTACCGCGTGCTGATTGCACGGGATGAAGTTTACACCGCAATGGTGCAGCAGAATAAAAAAACGCCCGCGCCAGAAACGTTCCTCACCGCGGACGAGATGCCTGAGAAAAAATAACTCCGGCGCGCCGGGGTTATTTTTTAAGACTTGAGTTTTGCGAACTCCTCCGCCATTTTCCACAGCGCCTGATTCAGCTTTATATCGCCGTCGATGCCTGTTACCGGCCGGGTGGTGGTTCTTTTTCCCTTCGCCGTTCTGCCGGGCACGCCTCCCTTAATCAGGTTTTCCTGCACGATATTAAACGCGGTCCACAGGTCGGTGCCTTTGTCATACCAGGCGCGCGGCTGAATAATACGCTCAGCTGACACCGGCGGCTCTTTTCCGTCATATTTATACTCCAGCGCCAGCTGCCCCAACAGGCGACGTTCTTCACTGTTAACCTGAATGGATTTCATCATGCTGATATTATTTTCCACCTTGTCGAACACGCCCAGCACCTCATAAGCGCCTTCGATAACCTGCGACACAATATCTCCCTTGTGTGGCACGCTGATTTCACCAAACGATTTCCAGCATACCAGGCCATTGGTGCAAACCTGCCGGAAAATACCGGGGATCATTTTATAACTGCTGGAGCCGTCATGGCTGTTCAGTAATACAATTTCCGGCACCTCTTCGCCGCCGTTATTATTTACCCGGCGCAGGCGGATCATGTGCTTGGTAAATTCACGGCGCTCCGGATCGCGCACGCGCGACTGGCTGGCATAAAAAGGTTCGAACCCTTCTTCGCGCAGTTTATCCAGCAGGGTAATAGTCGGAATATAGGTATAACGCTCAGAGCGTGAATCATGCTTTTCGGCTGAAAATGCGCTCGGAACAATGCGCATCAGCTCATCATTATTCAGCGGGCTGTTTTTACGGATAGCAGTCGGGGCGGCA
>MIEI01000137.1 GCA_002095305.1 Pantoea brenneri | reverse complement strand
CGATAACTTTGATGGCCGTCAAATAACGAGAAATTTACACTAACCAGACGTGTGTTTATCTGATTGATTTTTAAGGGTTGTTTTTTTGATAAGCGAATCGACAGTGTTTCAATTTACCAACCGCACTCAGGCTGCATCTTAATTTTTGAGAATTTCCTCATCTATGTCGTGTCGCTATTGTTCAGGGCTGATTATTATAAAACTCAGAAATAAATGGCCCTGTCACGTTCAGAAATACCTGACCTGCATGAATTCAGGTTATGCCACTAAGATGCTTTGCTGACGGCGCTTTTGTAGGGTTTCAGTCGTGAGGCAAATATAATGCAGATAGTGTTGCGATACATGAGGCGGTATGTCTGCGTTATGACGTAAATGAATGTCAGAGAGAGGATTGACATAGTTCTGCGGCGTCAAAGCCCCCGTTTGCCTAAAAATCCGACAGGCAGGTTAATAATGTATTCAGCCTGTCAGGGTTAATAACAAATCATTTTTTATTTGTCGCTTACATAATCCGCTTAACCCCGCCTCCGCGACACCTTACTCTCCTCGTAACCTTTCAGGCACCGCATATTGGGTAATGGGTATCGCATTAACCTAACGGCCTTGCACTCTGCTCATAATATCCTGCCGCCCCTCCTCCGCTAGACTCAGTTTCTGCTGAGCCTCAGACGTTCTGGAAGAACTGCGTAAGTTCGCTACGTGCCATAGCGGACTGACCTCAGATCAGGCTACGTCGATCAAGCGGGCAGCTCACCAGCACTTCTCAGGAATACACGCCGGTATAATCATTCCATTCTTCTGTCAGCCCGCCAGCCCTTCCAGCATGATCGACGCCCCACCGCAGACAATGACCAGAACATTGTCGTCAGGAGTAAAGCTGATTTTGTTGTCATACAAAAGTGACAATGACGCACCACATGCCGGCTCAGTGAGTACGCGATGGTCATCAAGAAAGCGCCGGCAGGCATGCAGTGCTTCCGCATCAGAAACCAGCATGCTTCTTACATCCAGGCGGCTGGCCACCTTAAAAGCATTTTCGCATACCTGGCTTGCGGCCAGCGTTGTGGCTATGCCGCTGACCTTATCAAGACGCACCAGCTTGCCGGCATTAAGCGAGGCGTTAAGCGAGGCCGTGCCGTGGGTTTCAACGCCATAAACCGGAATGTGAACAAGCTGATGTTTTTCCAGTCCCTGCGCTATGCCGGACAGCATGCTTCCGCCGCCGACGGACAGAATAACGGCATCAGGTTTTACCCCCTCGCTGATGACTTCATCCACGATTGTGCTGATGCCTTCCCACAAAAGCGGGTTATCAAACGGATGGATATAGATGATGTCATCCATCGCCAGTGACAGGGCATAATCGTTAGCTTCACTCCATACTTCCCCGTGCACAATGAGCCTGGCACCTTCCTGTTCAATAAGCTGTCTTGCTCTGGCAGACGTGGTTTCCGGCACAACTACAGTTACCGGCAGCCCCAGCCTGCGACCGCTATGTGCCACCGCAATTCCCGCATTTCCACCCGATGAACTGACAAATGCTGTAGCGCCCTTACTGGCATAATGGCAACAGGCATGTCCCGCGCTGCGGAGTTTGAAAGAGCCGGTAGGCTGGGAGGACTCCATCTTTAGCCAGACATGGCATCCGCTGTGCTGACTTAAAGGAAGAGAGTGTATCAGAGGGGTCCGGATGCTTATTTCCATTAATTTAAATCCTTATTAATTTATCTCATAGCATAACTGCTGTTCTGCCCGAAGCCTGTCCAGGATGACATCATAAGGTTTATCAGCAGAACACGGTGGATACACCTCTGAATGATTGTGCAGGGTACAGTGAGATATGCGTGTTACAGAGATGTGTTCTTACCCGTGACATTTTCACTGAGAAGAAGCAAAACGATAATTATAATCAGTATTCTTAAATGACCAGCAAAATCATAAACTTGTAAATATTCAGGCAACTCAGCGATAATTTTTCAACTGTAAAGCGAATGTCGAAAGGAGGCACTGGCGATGACTGTTTCTATAGGGGTACTTGCCGGTATGGGACCCCGATCTACAGCCCCGTTCATTGATATGCTGGTGACAGATTGCCACGTCGGATACGGAGCGAAATATGATATGGATTTTCCTAAAATGCATATCATCTCGTTGCCAACGCCTTTCTGGCCGGGCAAAAAAATTGATGATCATGCGATGATCACAGCCCTGCAGCAGGGTATTACCGAACTCGTCCAGGCAAAAGTCCGTCTGATAGCTGTTCCCTGTAACCTTGCACACTGCTATTTTGCGGAAATGAAAGCGGTGAGCGCGGGTATTCCACTGCTTCATATCGCAGACTGCGCTCTGGAGTCTGTGCCTGCAGAAGCAACCAAAATAGCTATTCTGGCTACAGAACCTACGCTGGAAGCAGGCTTCTATCAGGCGCGGATAGAAGCTTCTGGCAAAGAAATTATTGATTCACCTCTGCTGCGTGACATGACCACATCGTTGATTGGACGGGTTAAAACCAAAGGTTTTCATGACCCCGATGTACAGGCAGAGTGGAAGAATTTAATGTCTGCAGTGGCAAATCTTGAGGTTGAGGCTCTTCTTATTGCCTGTACCGATCTTAGTCCCCTGATAACTGAAAATGCTTTCAGCTTTGTCATCGTGGATACGGCGGCAAGCCTTTCCAGCGCGACCATTAAACACTACAGGCGACTGTCCGGGAAAACGACAGGCGGCAGACACCCATAATACCGGCTAACCCGATGTCCGTTTTTCGCTGTGAGTTCAACGGGTCGATGCAACGCTATCCTTAATCAAGGGGGACGTTGCCATGAAACGAAGAACTCGGATTAACTACACGCCAGAACAGAAAGCGATTATCTGGGACAGATATAAGCAAGGTGATTCCCTGCATGATATCGCCAGAATGTTCGACAGATATCATTCTTCTATTATGCCCACTATCCACCAGACTGGTGGCTACCGTCCTCCCGTGCGAAAGCGACACCGATTAGCGCTTTCGCTTGATGAAAGAGAGGAGATATCCAGAGGACTGGTAGCAAAGCTCAGTATCAGGGACATCGCTGCCAAATTATCAAGAGCACCCTCAACGATTAGCCGCGAGATCAAGAGGCACGCTGGTGCAAAAAAATACTGTGCAGCAAAAGCCGATGCAGCTGCGTGGGAAAATGTGCTGAGACCAAAACCTTGCAAGCTAATTGAAAGCCCCGCATTGTGTAAAATCATTGCAGAGAAGATGCATCAGGACTGGTCGCCGGCACAGATCGCCGGTTGGCTGAAATGCTGTTATCCGGATAATCAGGAAATGCATGTGTCACACGAAACGATTTATAAAACGCTTTTTATACAAACCCGGGGTGCATTAAAAAAGAGCTGCAGCAATGCCTCAGAAGCAGAAGAGCGGTTCGCAGATCCAGAACGTCATCGCTTAAAGGGAAAGGGTTAGGATCAATCCCGAATGCGATACTGATAAGCGAAAGGCCACCTGAAGCCGCAGACAGAGCCATACCAGGTCACTGGGAAGGTGACCTGATCCAGGCTCGAAAAACGCCAATATCGTCACCCTCGTAGAACGCCATTCCCGCTTTGTTATGCTGGCCAAAATCAGGGACAACAAGACCATAACCGTTATATCTGCACTCATCAGGCAAGCCAGGGAATTACCTGTTGAGCTTTATAAAACATTAACCCGGGATCGGGGGCTGAAATGACCAGCCACACCCGGTTTACTGTAGCAACAGACATCCAGATTTACTTCTGTGATCCTCAATCTCCCCGGCAACGTGGCTCAAATGAAAATACGAACAGGTTGCTCAGACAATATTTTCCACAGGGAACTGACTTATCGGTTCACAGCCAGCAAAGACTAAACAGCGTTGCCAGACAGCTCAACGAAAGACCGAGAAAAACGCCAGACTATGAATCACCCGCAGAGCGGTTCAATAAGTGTGTTGCATCCATCGGTTGAACTCACAACACAAAGCGGATGCGATTCACTTATCGGCCTGAGCATAAACAGGGGTCTGACCAGACCAGATTGCAGAATCTGGCACTTCAGAAATCAGTGCATAATGAGGAGTGGCACAGCCTCTTATTCAACTTTTTTTCCCATATTTGTTATAAGACGGCAGGAAATTTATGTGGCATAAGAGAATTAAAAGGACACCCAAGGGAGTGACGTTATGTCGCTTTATGACCTTAGAACCGAATCTCATGCATTACCAGAGGCCTGGCACTCTCATGTATTAGGCCACATTGGCACAGCGAATCTCAAAGTTTTACGAATGGATGAACACTCTGTAAACGAAGAAGTACATGAGTATGATGAGGGGTTACTGGTCATTGACGGACGTCTTGAGCTGAACGTGAAAGGAATAAAAATTTCTGTTACTTCTGGCCAGCTTTACGTAGCGAAAGCCGGGATTCCTCATACTGTGGAAACAGGCAGTTTTGGCACACTGGTTATCATAGATTTGCCAGAAAAACGAGTTACCTAACGATAGTATGTTTGCTGTTCGTTCAGAGCGGAATTTGCCTAATGCTGATGTCAGCTCTGTGCCAGAAGCGGACTCAGAGTGAAGCTTTAATCAAATCCTTATTCGATGCGTTCCACATCTGGATGACGCTCGGTTGCGGCTTCATGAAAAATATCACTCAGCCAGCCAGCAATTTCGCCTTCTGTCATATCATCTGGAATAGTGACGTCATAGAGCCGAGAAAACTTTCTCTCCGTCAGGTCAGCACGAAATACCAGCCACCGATCATTCTCACGTTGAACGCCAATATGCCGCCCAAAAACGTTATACACCAACACAGGCAACCTCCGGGCTTGCTAATGAGTCTCTGAATTAATGATATATACGTTTGGGCAGGTCAACGGGAAAATCGTAGGTATATGAATGGCCAGCGCCGTTCAGCTGTGCTGTCAGCTGGCTGGATTATTTCCTGTCTCAGGATATCAGCAGCCCCGCTTAGCGCCGCCAGCCTGCCGCTGGCGGCCTGAGGCGATACGGCAGACACACTGCCACGGTTACCCGCTTAGCGGATCAGTGAGTAAAAAAATCCGTTAATATTTCCGCCAGTTTTTCCGGCTGTTCGTCGGGAATAAAATGCCCGCATTCCCCGATAACCGCACCGCTGACCTGCTCAGCCACGGCGCGCAGCGGGGTCGCCATATCCGGTATCGAGCCCTGATCGGCACTGACCGCCAGCAGCGGCAGCGCCAGCTTTCCGGCCTGCGCGCGCTGGCGATTCTGGCCGGCCGACTGCTCAACCGCCCGGTAGTAAGCCAGCCCGGCCCGCAGCGCGCCGGGCTGCTGATAAAGGCGCAG
>MIEI01000136.1 GCA_002095305.1 Pantoea brenneri | reverse complement strand
GCCGATAGCGTTGCATCGATCAGTTGAACTCACACGACAAGCGGACGGCAACCCTAAAAAGAGCATTCCATTTACGAGTAACTGAGTGCTCACAGTTAGTCTTTATTGTGTATGCCTGGAGAAGCTTTGAACATGATTTAGCCGCGGCCTGTCGAAATTTCATGACGTTATGCCAGTCCCAGAAAAATTGACATCTTTTGGCTTTTTCTGATGAGGATAGACGCTGCAAAGCTAAAAATTATGTTTAGTACAATAACATAAGTTAAGAATAAAACAGGATCTCTTGAAATTTCCGATTTACTCCATACCCATCCCAGAAATATTAAAATAGGCAGGTGAGTTAAATAAAATGGTAGGGCGAGCTTTGATAAAGCTGTGATGGTTTTATTTTCTTTTATATTTAAATTCTTGAAAGTATAAAATAATGCCAGGCACAGGGCGATTACAGCAAAAACCTGACATAAGCTCATAGCAGTTTTGAACTCACCTTTAAAAATAATGCTAAAAAAGTACCATAAAAGGTAAAGCGCCGATAAAAACATCGCCTCCTTTTTATTAACATCCTTTTTGATAAAAAACAGCAACATTCCTGTGAAGAAAAAAGGGATGTATTGTATGGTTGGAATTATCTGGCTTACACTCAGTACAGAATTCGGTAGCAGCATATTAACTATTTTGCTTACAGCAACAGATAAACAGACGGCCAAAAACAGCAAGGAAAAAACGAACGGCCACGTTAACCTATTCAGCTTTTCTGCAATGTAAGAGGCGAGCCTGTTTATTTTTTCCGGTGCAAGCATCAAGAGCATGCTTATCTGAGAAAGAACAATAAGAAACCAGAGGTGCTTATAACTGAGATAATCACGCAAATCTTTGTCATCGAAAAGGAAATACATTTCCATTGCAATCAAAGGCAAGGTTATCATTACAGCCATCAATGTGGGTCGTATTAATCTTTTTTTTCGACTTGAAATAAAATGACTAGCACCCTTTCGCTTTATTAAAAGTGCTGAAAAAAATCCAGAAATGATAAAAAAAAGCTCCATCCTGAATGGGTGTGTTAAATTGAGTGCATCCACAACCCATACATTTTGATTTAATGAATAATCAAATCCCCATGCGCCACCGTAGAGCATTGAAGCATGAAATGTGGGGCCGAAAATCATGATGATTGAGCGAAGAAGATCTAGCCCGGTTAGTCTGTTGTTCATGTTTATGAATAAGCATCCGAGGTTGGTTTATCATATTATTATAACATCCAAAAAATAGTGTATGCAATTAGCTCTTTTCTTAATTAACAATATGGCCCCTCCTTTTCACTCTTGGTTGTGATTTTCTAATTTGGTCATTAAGTAGCAGGGAAATACGGGTAACAAAAAGACATTTTTGGCGAAAAAAAGAGAGATTTATAAAGCCACGCTAATGTATGAGTGTGAACTTAAAACGGCTCCCCGGCGAGCGGCTTTAATATTCGACTGTTTTATACCAGAAATGTTAGAAAGATGTCATCGGGTTGTCATGTTTATTGCAGAGGGAGCAGGACAATATAGAATTTAGGTTTACCAACGATTACGCGCATACGTTTAGTCTCTCATCGCTTAAAGATGTTGCACATATGAGTAAACCATCCCAACGTGTGCGATGATCACGGATAAACACGATATATTGCAGCACTCATCTGTTTTTTTGGTATGAACAAAAATGGCCTGCACACTGTTTATTAACGCAGCCGGGTAATTATAACGTCTGCCTTTGGCACAAAGCGAACTATGCACAGGCCAATGTCCGCTATGAGCGAGGAGCGGACTTTGACGGCTTCAAGATGAACATTGATGTCGTCAGAATTCAATGCTTCCCTTAGTGACATATGTGTAAAATAAGATTATTCTCATTAGGTTTTTTTTACTTAACTCCATGAGAATTCAATGAATAAAATAATATTCGTAGCTGTCCTTCTTTCCTCAATGCTTCTGGGTGGTTGTGCGTCGGTTCCTTTGGCCAGTAATGCTGAAACAACGGCGGCTAAGTCATTCCCGGTTCCGGAGAATGGCAAAGCCGGTCTTTATGTATACAGGGACAGCTTTGTGGGGAAAGCGTTAAAAAAGGATGTGTATCTTGACGGACGCTGCCTTGGTGAAACGGCCGACAGAGTCTTTTTCTATCAACAAATATCAACCAGCCAACCACATACGCTGGGAACTGAATCCGAGTTTTCACCTAATAATCTGACACTCAGTTTAACATCCGGGAAAAACTACTTTGTTCGCCAGTACATCAAAATGGGCGTTTTTGTTGGTGGTGCCGGACTTGAGCAGGTTTCCGAAAACGAAGGGATGCGCGTCGTTTCTAAATCTGAAGTTAAGTTAGCAGTGCCAGGTCATTGCGATAACTGACCGGCGGAAAAGCTGATATCCAGCCCGCATCTGGGCTGAATATCATTCGCTGGCCGGTTTGACTGTATGTTTAGGGGTCAGTTTGGATATCGAAAATTATTGTACGTTAAGGTTATTTTTTGACCTTTCCACTTTAGCTGGCCTCAGCCGACGAAATTTACCGGAAGCCGGTATCCGGTTGCTTTTCCAGATATAATCGCCTGTCAGATTGATGTGTTCCCAGCCTAGCGGGGACAAATGCGACAACAGTTGCTCGTTGATCTTCACCCCTTTACGCTTCAGGGCATCGACCGCTCTTTCCATATAGACGGTATTCCACAGCGAGATAGCCGCCGTCAGCAGCGTCAGTCCACTGGCGCGGTAGCTCTGATTTTCCGGTTTTCGGTCCCTGATTTCACCCAGCCGATGCAGGAATACCGCACGCGCCAGCGCGTTACGGGCTTCTCCTTTATTCAGTCCCGCCTGTACCCGCCGACGCAGTGTCGGATCGCGGAACCAGTCGAGCATAAACAGCGTTCGTTCAATACGGCCAATTTCCCTCAATGCTTTGGCAAGTCCGTTTTGCTTGGGGTAGCTGGCAAGCTTTTTCAGCATCAGGGATGCCGTCACGGTTCCCTGCTTTATCGAGGTTGCCAGACGCAGCACTTCACGCCAGTGAATTTCGATCTCTTTCAGATTCAGGCTGGTTGTTGATATCAGTGACTGAAGCGCCGGGTATTGGTCAGCTTTCCCTTTGATAAACAGCTTCTTGTCATGGAGATCCCTGATTCGCGGACAGAACGCAAATCCTAGCAGATGCATCAGGGCAAAGACATGATCGGTGAAACCAGCGGTATCGGTGTAATGCTCCCTGATTTCCAGGTCGCTTTCATGATACAGCAAGCCATCGAGAACGTGGGTTGAATCCCTGATCCGACTGATTATGCAGGTGTAAAACGGGCTGTATTGATCCGAAATATGGGTATAAAACTGACGTCCAGGCTCCTGCCCATATTTCGGGTTAACCTGCCCTGCGTAGCGGCCTGAGCTGCCTGTTCTAAAATTTTGTCCGTCTGATGATGACGTTGTCCCGTCACCCCAGAATGCCGCCAACGGTCTTTTCCCCTGCGCATTTACCAGCTCTGCAAGAGCGGCTGAATAGGTTTCATCACGGATGTACCATGCCTGAATATCTTCGAGTGATGATTTGGTGCTCCCGGGGCAGGCTTCTGCCATTTTGGTCAGGCCAAGATTGATGCCATCCGCAAGAATGGTGGTGAGGAGCAGGCGGGTATCGGGACGGGTAATGTCATTTTTTATATGCGAAAAATGTCGGGTAAACGTCGTCCAGCTGTTTACCTTATCGAGAATTTCCGTGATTTTAGGTCGCGGTAGCATGCTATAAACCAGCTCTGCCAGCGGTGAAACCTGCGCCGGAACGCAGTTATCCAGCGGAGAGACTTTTACGCCCCTGTCGGATATTTCCACATCGGGCAGTTCACCAAGGGCAGCCATGGCATTGACCTCTTCAAGTCTGGACTGAAGCAGAGTCATACGGCTGGTAATGTACTCATGATAATCAGCAGATACGGGCAGTGGCAGCGCCGGTGTGAGTTTGTCAAAGTCCTTTTCGGGTATGAGGTAATCATCAAAATTTTTGTAGCGCCGCGAGCCTTTAACCCAGATATCCCCGGAGCGCAACGCCCCCTTAAGCTCGCTGAGCGCACAAAATTCATAGTACTGCCGGTCAATACCCGCAGGTGTAATCACCACCTTGCGCCAGCTTTCAGGGACAAAATCAAGCGGCGCTGCCGCCGGAACTTTACGTGACTGCTTCCGGTACATCTCCTTGATCACAACCAGTGCATCAGCCAAAGGTTGCGCTGCCGGGGTTGCGACTAACTGTAAAGCGGACAACATGCGCGGGGCATATTTCCGTAATGTGCTGTATTTCTCAGTAATAATATGCAGCGGGTCAAAATTATTTTTTCTGGCGAGATGGCGTGTTTCCTCCAGACTGGCGACAAATTCAGGCCACGGGAGTATGTTTTCTATTGCGAGCCAGGGATCGCCACCGGAATCACGGGCATCAGATAGCGCCTGACCGACATCGATGTACTGCCTCAGTTTGGACTGGATCAGCTTTCCGGTCTGCTGAAGGCGCTCAGCCTGTGTTCTTTTGGCTTTGCTGAAAAGGCTGTTCAGCATTCGCTCATGCAGCTCAATCACTTCGTCTGTCAGTGTGGCTCTGGCTTCTTCCAGCACGCAGACCAAGATCGCATGACGGCGGGCTGCTGAAAATCGGGTCAAATCCCGGCTACTCATCTTTCGGCCTTCCCGCGCCAGTTTCAGCAACCGGTTCTGGTGAATGGCACGATCTATACCTTCAGGTAATGCCAGCGATTCAATGCTACTGAGCCGATCAAGATGTTGCAGCACGTTCTTACCATTGATTTTACCCGGCGGTTGCAGAAGCCATGTCAGCCTGGAAGGCTGATTATCTGATGACTCAAGTAAACGATCCAGGGCATCCCAGTGCGCCGGAGTTAACGGGGCATTCAGGGTCTGAAATACGATTTTATCGCCGCCTGCCATGGCCTCAGCACAGGTACGTTCCACGACATCAATCGCGGGGATTATCACGTTGTTCTGCCGGAGCCAGACCAGTAACTCTTCGGCCAGGAGAATACCTTTATCGGTGCGCGTCGCCATCGACAACAGGTGTGTAATACAGTCCTGCTGTATTTTGCCGGTGAACGCCTTTACGCCAAGATAGCGGTACAGTTCGGTTAAATGCTCACGCCGGGTCGTATCCCGGCCGGAAAGGTAAGCAGGCCAGAGATCCCCGGTAAGCTTTAGCCTGCTGGCGATATGCTTCAGCAACGCATCAGAGGGTGGGATTTTTTTATCCGGGGCAAAGCCAACATTTTTCAGATAGCAAAGAAGGACGGCAAAACCAAAACGGCTGGCGGGTTTACGGTGAGCACTGATAAGCGCCAGATCATGCTCAC
>MIEI01000135.1 GCA_002095305.1 Pantoea brenneri | reverse complement strand
GCTGGAACGGGGCGAATATTAGCGGCGTGGGTTCAGCTTGTCAAAGCTCTCTTTGATGAATTGCGTTCAGATGCTCGTAAAAGCAGCGGATCGGCGTTTTTTTAGGGTTTTCGGTGACTTTTCAAACTGCCAACAGGATCTCAATTTAAAGGCATTTCTCCACAGATGTTAGATGCGTGTCAAAGTTTTGTTATTTGGCGATGTTAAAACAATCATTTCAGTGCTTTTATGATAAAAATTTCAAAACGTGATTATATGGAATAAATAAACTGCTTATCATCACGGACGCAACCTTTCTGAAAAAGTAAAACGTCATTTTGAAATTAACTGTTTGTGAATCAAGTGATTGTGAAAAGGAGTGGTCGGTCACAAAAATAGCCAGAAGCGGAAGTCTTACCTCAAATTTACCGAAACAGACGCCAGCCCGGTTGGATGAATGTAAAAGATATTTTTCATTCGCAGTGTCAGCCACTGAGCAAGTTAACAAATAAGAAGGGTCCCTATGAACATTAAAAAAACGATTGTCGCCTCACTGTTAGCCTGCATGTTGCCTGCCGCCGTCATGGCAAAAGATCTCTCGGTTGGTGTCTCTATGGCACTGTTTGACGACAACTTTCTCACCATCCTGCGCACCTCAATGCAGAAAGAGATGCAGAAAGATGGCGTTAAAGGTCAGGTAGAAGATGCCAAAGGTGACGTTTCACAGCAGCTGCAACAGGTTCAGACCTTCATCGGTCAGGGCGTTGACGCCATCATCGTCAACCCGGTCGACACCAACGCGGTGAAGCCGATTATGGATCAGGCCAGTAAAGCCGGTATCCCGCTGATCTTCGTTAACCGTCGTCCACAGGCTGAGCTGACCGACAAAATGGCCTACGTCGGTTCCGATTCCGAACTGGCCGGACGTTTACAAATGGAAGCACTCGCCAAAGCGATGAACGGCAAAGGCAACGTCGCCATTCTGATGGGCGACCTGGCGAATGAATCGACCCGTGACCGCACCAAAGGGGTAGAAGAAGTCGCCGCAAAATTCCCCGGCATCAAAATCGTGCAGAAGCAGACCGCAAAATTCATGCGTAACGACGCGGTGGATGTGGTCAGCAACTGGATGACCGCTGGCAACGACATCAACGCCATCGCCTCAAACAACGATGAAATGGCAATCGGTGCCTTACAGGCGCTGGGTAAGAATCCCGACAAAATCCTGATTGCTGGCGTCGACGGCACGCCAGATGCGTTACAGATGCTGAAGCAGGGCAAGATGATCGCCACCGTGTTCCAGGATGCGCAGGGCCAGGGTGAAGGCGCGGTTCAGGCTGCGGTGAAACTGGCGAAGGGCGAAAAAGTACAGAAAGTTATCAATATCCCTTACCAGTTGATTACCAAAGAAAATATGGACCAGTTTACCCAGCGTAATCTGAAATAATCGTTCCCGACCCAGCTGTACGGAGGTGATGTATGACCGCTTTTGCGCTTGAAGCCGAAGGCATCAGCAAGTTCTTCCCCGGGGTGAAGGCACTCGACAACGTCTCGTTGCGGGTGCGTCCGGGAACGGTACATGCCTTGATGGGCGAAAATGGCGCGGGCAAATCCACTTTAATGAAGTGCCTTATCGGGATGTATCGTCCCGATAAGGGTACCATCCGCATTAAAGGGGAGCCGGTGCAGTTTCAGGACACTATGGATGCCTTGCGTTCCGGTGTCTCGATGATCCACCAGGAACTGAATCTGGTGCCGTACATGACGGTGGCCGAGAATATCTGGCTGGGTCGTGAACCGATGAAGTTTGGCTTTGTCGATCACGCCCGCCTGAATCAGATGACGCAGACGCTGCTGAACCGACTGAACATCCGCCTGAAAGCCGATCGTATGGTCGGCGATCTGAGTATCGCATCGCAGCAGATGGTGGAAATTGCCAAAGCAGTCTCGTGGGATTCCGACATCGTCATTATGGATGAGCCCACCTCCGCGTTAACTGAAACGGAAGTTGCGCATCTGTTCACCATCATCCGTGACCTGCGTGAGCAGGGCAAAGCCATCATTTATATCAGTCACAAGATGGATGAGATTTTCGCCATCACCGACGAAGTGAGTATTTTCCGCGACGGCAGCTGGATTGGCAGCGACCAGACGGCGAAATACACCCGCCAGTCATTAATCACCCAGATGGTCGGGCGTGAACTGACCCAGCTGTTCCCGAAATTCAACAACGATATCGGCGAAGATGTGCTGACGGTTCGTAATCTGAGCTGTAAAGACCGCTTCACCGATATCAACTTCAGCGTTCGCCGTGGCGAGATCCTCGGTGTGGCCGGTCTGGTAGGCGCGGGCCGCAGCGAGGTGATGGAAAGCCTGTTCGGCATGGAAAGCTTCGATAGCGGTGAAATTTTAATTGATGGTGTGCCGGTCAATATCGACTCGCCGTCCACCGCGATTGAGAAGGGGATGGCGTTTCTCACCGAGGATCGCAAAAAGTCCGGGCTGTTTCTGGTGCTATCGGTGATGGAGAACATGAGCATCGTCAACATGCCGGAGTACAGCGGGAAAAGTGGTTTTGTCAGCCATGTGAAGATGGCGCAGGACTGCATGGATCAAATCCGACGACTCAACATCAAAACCCCGACCATGGATCAGATCATCAACAACCTCAGCGGCGGCAATCAGCAAAAGGTATTGATTGCCCGCTGGCTGCTGGCGCAACCCAAGATCCTGATTCTGGATGAACCGACGCGCGGTATCGACGTCGGGGCAAAAGCGGAGATTTACCGCTTAATCAGTGAACTCGCCAACCGTGGCGTAGCCATCATTATGGTGTCGTCTGAATTGCCGGAAATTCTCGGCATGAGCGACCGGGTAATGGTGATGCACGGCGGGCGTATAACCGGCATCCTCGATAAAGAAGAAGCCGATCAGGAAACCATTCTGTCGTTGGCATCCGAGTGAGGCGCGAGACAACTATGAGCAATATGAAAGCCACTGCCACCCCGGCAGCTCCGCAGCAACCCTCCTTTTTCGCCAGTCTGCGTCACAAATTGCCGAAAGATACCGGCATTTTTGTGGTGATGGTGGGGATAGCGTTAATTTTTGAAATGTTCGGCTGGTACGTGCGTGACCAGTCTTTCCTGCTCAACACCAACCGTCTGATCCTGATTGTGTTGCAGGTGGCGATTATCGGGATTATCGCGGTAGGCGTGACCCAGGTGATCATTACCACCGGTATCGACCTTTCATCCGGGTCGGTTATCGCCCTGACGGCCGTCGTCGCCGCCAGCCTGGCGCAAACCTCGGACAGCCTGTCGCCGATGTATCCGTCGCTGGTGAATATGCCGGCGGTGATCCCGATCGCCGCCGGTATCGGAGTCGGCTTGCTGTGTGGTCTGGTGAATGGCGTGTTGATCACCCGCACCGGTATCCCGCCGTTTATTGCCACTCTCGGCATGATGGTGTCGGCGCGCGGTCTGGCACAGTATTACACTCAGGGTAACCCGATCAGCTTCCTCTCCGATGGCTTTACCTCTATCGGCCAGGGCGCGATGCCGGTGGTGATTTTCCTGGTGGTGGCGCTGCTGTTTCATATCGCCCTGAAGCATACCCGCTACGGTAAATATGTTTACGCCATCGGCGGTAACATGACCTCCGCCAAAGTCTCGGGTATCAAGGTTAATAAGTACCTGATCATCGTCTATACCATTGCCGGTGCGCTCTCTGGCCTGGCCGGTGTGGTGCTGGCGGCCCGTGTCAGCAGCGGACAGTCGAGCATGGGGATGTCCTATGAGCTGGATGCGATTGCCGCAGCCGTAATCGGTGGCAGCAGCCTGATGGGCGGCGTCGGCCGCATCACCGGTACGCTGATCGGTGCAGTGATCCTCGGCCTGATTAAAAGCGGATTCACCTTTGTCGGTGTCGATGCCTATATTCAGGACATCATCAAAGGGATCATCATTGTCGCTGCGGTCTCGATTGATATGCATCGCAACCGTAAAAAACGCTGATTTGCCACCGGTACTGCGCCGCCGGACCCTGGCGCATGCATTGCTCTCTCTGCTGCCTGGCAGAGAGGGCAATGTTCAGTCCGATCCCGGCGAATTCCCGCCAACGATAAGAAATCCCACTGATAACGTTTACACGCTGAGCCGCCACGCCAGCGCCTGAAGCCAGGCTGTGCGTGCCTTATCCGCTTACCGCTGCACTAAAACGGATCTGCAGGTCATCACTTTTATGCACGCCTGACTCGCAGCGTCTGCACTATCGCGGTGCGTGACTGGCCGTTTCGTCGCCGGACAGCCTATCGCCGCCGCTTATTAACTCTTATGAGGTAATCAGAAACGCTTATTTTCCGGCGCGTTAGGAAAATTCTGGTTGGGCTGATGGCTGCCCGGATGAAACCTGGCCTGCATCTTGCAATTTCCTTAGCAACAACGCGGTTGGCTCAGACCAATTTAGCTATTCGGGGTTAGTGACGGAGGCAAGATGAATTTAAGACGACTGAAGTACTTTGTTAAAATCGTCGATATCGGCAGTCTGACTCAGGCGGCAGAAGTGCTGCACATCGCCCAGCCTGCGCTGAGTCAGCAGGTTGCGACGCTGGAGAACGAACTGGATCAACAACTGTTGATTCGCACCAAGCGCGGCGTCACACCGACCGAAGCCGGTAAGATTCTTTACTCGCATGCACGGACCATCCTGCGCCAGTGTGAGCAGGCACAAACCGCGGTGATCAATGCTGGCCAGGTGTTAAGCGGTCAGGTTTCGATTGGGCTGGCTCCGGGTACGGCGGCGTCATCGCTGACCATGCCGCTGTTGCAGACGGTACGCGATCAGTTCCCGGAAGTGCTGGTTTATCTGCATGAAAACAGCGGCAGCTCGCTGAATGAGAAAGTGATGAACGGTCAGCTGGATATGGCGGTGTTGTACGATCGTGCGCCGACCGCCGGAATTAACAGCATGCCGCTGATGAAAGAGGAGCTGTATCTGGTCGGTGCCACCGACTGTCCGGGTGCCAGTGTCGATCTGGCTGATGTGGCACAGATGAGCCTGTTCCTGCCGCGCGACTACAGTGCAGTGCGCAAACGTGTCGATGAGGCGTTTTCACTGCGTCGCCTGAGTGCACGTATCATCGGCGAAATCGAATCGATCTCTACGTTGACGGCGGCAATCTCCAGCGGTATGGGCGTCACGGTGTTGCCGGAATCCGCCGCACGTTCGCTGGTTGGCTCAACCAATGCCTGGATGGCACGGATCAACAGTCCGTCACTCAGCCTGCCGCTGTCGCTGAATATCTCCGCCCGTTTACCGTTGTCGCCGTCGGCGCAGGCAGTAAAAAATATTCTGCTGTCGCTGCTGAATAAGCCGATGAGCGAAGAGCGTGAGTTGATGTTGGTGAGTTAATGGGGCAGGTTACGCTTGCTGCGGTCTGATATTGAGCGGGTTTCGCTTGGTGCGGACTGACATTGAGTAATGTTGCGTTTGCTGCGGTCTGACACTGAGCGGGTTTCGCCCGCCGGGCGGTGGGGAGTTTCAGGTTGCCTGAGCAGGCGGACGCG
>MIEI01000134.1 GCA_002095305.1 Pantoea brenneri | reverse complement strand
CGGTTGATGGCGCGCAGTTTACTGATTTCTGCCGCAGGTGCAATGGCCTTTTTAACCCTTTGCGCGCGATTGCAGAAAGCGTAATCAGTTTGGCACTCAAGCCGTTCAATTTTGCCCGGCGCAGTCACGCTTAGCACTAAAATAGTTGACCACTCAAACCGTTACACCAGGTCATCGTCCTTGCGCTTTAGTGAGGGCTGCTAGACTTACTGTCATAAACAGTAACGATTCAGCCTAAGCCGAAGCTGATCGCTTATTCGGCTACGAAGGCGGCAATCGTTAACTTCTCAGGCAGCCTGGCTGCGCTGCTGGCGGATAGAGGCTTTCGCGCCAACGCCGTGGCGCCTGCCCCCATCTGGACACCGTTAATTCCGGCCACCATGCCACCCGAGCAGGTGGAAAGCTTTGGCGGTGAAGTGCCGTTGCAGCGTATGGGGCAGCCGGCGCAGCTGGCTTCATCCTGGGTGATGCTGGCCAGTGACGAAGCGAGCTATATCTCCGGCGCGACCATTGCGGTTACCGGTGGTGTCGCAGTGATCTGATTAAGGCTAAGGGGGAATGATGAAAGCGTATCCATTGAAGCTGACCACGCCAATCGCCAGCCATATTTTTGGCGGTCAGCGCATCAGGCAGCAACTGGCTAAGGCTGGACTGCCGGACTCACGGGTGGCCGAAACCTGGGAGATCAGCGATGTCGACGGCATGATCGCCTCAGTAACCAACGGCGAGCTGGCGGGCACCAGCCTGCGCGAGTTGATCACCCGTTATCCCGATGAAATCGTCGCACCCGGCTGGCGCGGTCCGCACTTCCCGCTGCTGAGCAAATTTATTGATGGCAGCGGAATGCTGCCGGTGCATCTGCACGCCAATGATGAAGCGGCACAGCGGCTGGAGCAGCAGCCGAATGGCAAAACCGAAGCCTGGCATATTCTGTCGGCGGCGCCGGATGCCACCTGTCTGTTAGGGGTGCGCGCGGGTGTGAATAATGATCGGCTCAAAGCGGCGCTGCTGGCAGAGGATTACGATGCGGTGATGCATCGGGTGGCGGTAAAAACCGGTGATACTTTTTACGTTCCCGGCGGGATGCTGCACAGCTTCGGTCCCGACACGCTGATCTATGAAATCGAACAGACCTCCGACATTCAGCAGCACGCCATGCCGTGGAAAATGGAAGACGGCTCGCGTCTGAGCCAGGCGGAGTGGGAGAAGAATATTGATGCGCTGTTACAGGAGCTGCGGCCGGAACTGCGCTGTGAACCTCAGCCCGGTCTGGCGTTGAATAGCGCGGATCTGACCCGACTGTTTTGCTGTGCCGGGCCCTATTTTGCGCTGGAACGCTGGCAGTTTAGCCAGCCACAACGCCTGAGTTTCAATTGCGCGCGCATTCTCTCTAACCTCGGTGAGCCGCTAACGGTAACGGCTAATGGCGTCACGGTGGAAATCGGGCGGGCGGAGTCAGTGTTGTTACCCGCCGCGTTAGATGAAGTGACCCTGCAGCCTGCGGGCGAGGTATTGATTGGCTACGTGCCGGATCTGGCTGCTGAAGTTGTGCAGCCGCTCCAGCAGGCCGGTTATAGCGATCGGGCAATTGCCGCGCTGGGTGATATTCCGCAGTTAACACAGCAGAGATAATGCTTCCCTGCAGCAGTCAGGGGCAGGGCGAGACCCGCGCGGGAATGATGCGCATTGCAGCGGGTTTTACCCCTTAATGTGCTCTTTTGTAACTTTTTGACGCTGTAAACAGCAACCCTGACGCCAGAACCGCCGCAGCCTGATGCGCTGCGGCCGTTTTTAAACCTGCAAACCAGGCAACGCGCGTATCTACCCCGGCGGATCAGAACTGCCAGGAAACGCTGACGTTGATGTTGCGCGGCTCACCGTAAACGTAGCTGTTCATATAGCTGTAGTACTCGCGATCAAACAGATTATCGACGTTAGCCTGCAGCGCAACCTGCCGGTTAATCTGATAACGGGCAAACAGCGAGGCCAGCGGATAGCTGCCCTGGTAAACGCGCACGCTATCGCCGCTGGCGTTGGTGGAATCTTCGAACACCCGGTTCTGCCAGTTAAGGCCGCCGCCGAGCGTCAGATCGGGCAGCATTGGCAACTGGTAGCGGGTGAAGAATTTAAAGGACGTTTGCGGCTGATAGCTGTTGAAGCGGCCACTCTTGTCCCGTGCGACATAGCGGGTTGCGCCAAAGGTCAGCTGCAGATTATCGGTCAACGCTCCGTTCAGTTCGAACTCGGCACCTTTACTTACTGCGCCTTTCGCCGGCGCATAAGCCTGCTCGCTGCCGCTGAGATACACCCCGTCAAGCGCCTGACCCACGTTGTCCTGCTCAATGCGGAAGATCGCGACGGTTGCAGTCAGCCGGCCGTCGTACCACGCCGATTTCAGTCCGGTCTCGTAGCTTTTACCGGTGACCGGCGCCAGATATTTCCCGCGGGTATCGCGATAGGTTTGCGGCAGGAAGATCGCGGTATAGCTGCCATATGCGGACCAGGTATCGTTGATGTCGTACACCAGGCCGGCATAAGGCGTGGTGTTGTTTTTGGTCATATCTCCGCTGCTGCCCTCGGTGCTCCATTGGGTATAACGCGCGCCAATAATCAACGACAGCGGATCGGTCAGCGAGAAGCGTGCTGCACTATAAGCCGATTTCTGACGGATGGTGTCGTTCGCATTGAGATACCAGCCCTGCCATTCAGGTTCGGCAATATTGCCACTCCAGCTGTTGTTGAAGATGCCCATATCTTCAGCGGTGATTTCGCCTGCCCCGGCATTGCTGACCCCATCCTGACTCCAGGTCGCGTTATGCTGGCGGCTGTAGCTGATGCCCGCCATCAACAGGTGCTGACGGCCCAACAGCGCAAACGGACCGCTGGCGAAACCATCGAAGGAATCCACCTTACGCTTTCCGCGGTCCATGCTGCCGAAACCGGTGGTGCCTTCGCCGCTATCCTGATCGGCACTGCCCATTACGTAGAGCAGCTTATCGCTGAAGGTATTCTCGGCGTGGGTCCCGTTAAAGTGAACGTTCCAGCCGTTATCAAAGTTGTGATCGATATCGGCGAAAACTTTGCGGGCATTGGTGTTGTAACGCGCCCAGTTGGCCGCTGAATTCAGGCTGCGATCATAGTGGGTGGTGGCGTTGTTGCTGTAAAACATCGGCAGACCGCCCCAGGTGGGATTGCCGGTGTTGTTATCTTCATAATCGTAACCCAGCGACAGGGTAGTTCGTTCGCTCAGGTCGGCATCGATAACGCCATAAACAAACTTTTTGGTTTTATGATAGCGGTCCAGCCAGCTGTCCTGATCGGTATAGCCGGTGACGACCCGGCCGCGCAGGCTGCCATCACTGTTTAGCGGGGCTGAGAGATCCGCTACATAACGCTGCTTATTCCAGCTGCCGTAGCTGGCATCCAGCGTACCGGTGAAGGTTTTACTGTCGGCATGTTTACGTACCATATTAATCGAGGCTGCAGGGCTGCCTGCTCCGCTCATCAGCCGGTAGCGCCACGGACGATTTCGATGCGATCGTAAATCGCCGTATCAGAGGCCGCATCGCCGTAGTTCCACGCATCGTTGACCGAAGTGGGGATGCCGTCGTAGGTGAAATTACTCACCTTAAAGCCGCGCGAATAGTATTCAGAACGTTCACTGTCGATCAGATTAGTCGAGATACCGGTGGCATTGGTCAGAACATCGTTAACCGATTGCAGATCCTGATCTTTCATCCGCTGCTGGGTCACTACGCTGACCGATTGCGGGACGTCTCGCGGCGTTAACAGCAGTTTTGTACCAGCCCGGGTGGTCTGAACAGCATAGTCCTGCTCAGAACTGCGGCTGTCATCGCCGGGGGCGGCCTTCACCACCAGATCCTGCTGCGACTCCTCAGCCGCCTGTGCCAGCCGGGGAGTGAACAGCGCCGGTACCGCCACTGCCAGCAACGAAACGCGAAAGGTTTTCCTGAAGCCTGATTCCATGCCGTTTAAAGACATAATAGTTTCCGTAAGCAATGATTATTATTTTTAAGCCGTTACGCTTTTTCAGTGAGCTTCGCGCGCCTTTACCCTGGTGAAATCAGCAGGGAATGATGATTTGCGAATGCCAATGATAATCATTTGCTTTATATTTTTTAGGAATGATTCAATGCCAAGTGTAAGAAGATGTAAAGGTATTGATAATCAACCAGATAACATCATTTTAATCCGGATAGTAACGGGTGTTTACAGGTTTTCCGGGCTGTAAAAAGGGGCGGCTGACGCTAAATAGCGGCAACAAAAGCCGAATCGGACATCAATCAAGCGGGAAATGCGGGCCGCAATCTGCCGGTTAAGTTGATTACCGGTTGTTAATGCGTATGATTCTCATTCTTCCGCGCGGCCACACTGGACCGGCGCGATTCATCCCTTGATGGAGTTCAGCATGAAATCGTTGTTTAGTCCGCGCAAAGCCGCTGTTGCCCTGGCCGTTGCCGCGGCCTTTAGCCTGACCGCCTGTCAGCGCCGGCCAAAAAAGTTGACGCGCCTGCTGCTGAAGCAGCAAAACCGGTTGATACGGCGATAACGCAACGCGCGCTGGGAGAGGGTCTGTACGAGATGGCCTATTCGCCGGCGTCCAAAGCGCTGTTTGTTGCCAGTGCTCAGGCGTTTAAGGATGTGAATGGCGGCATGATCTATCGCCTCGATCCAGCCACGCTGGATACCAAAGGCGAAACCCATACCGACCTGAAAAATTTCGGTACCGCCATCGATCAGCAGGGCAGCGTGTTCTATACCACCAACTCGCTGGATGGCGCGCTCTCCAAAGTGGATGCGCAGAGCGGCAAAGTGCTGCAGCGGCTGGTATTCCCCGGCAAGATCAGCAAAGAGGGTTATCCTGCCGGTGCGCGTGAAGTGCTGTGGCACGGCAACGAGTTATACGTCGGCCGGGTCGCCGATCCTGGCTATATCTCGGTGGTGGATACCAAAACCTTTAAGCTGAAAACCGAGATTAAAAATGCCGGTAAATGGGTCACCGGCATCATCTATTCCCCGCTGACCGAACGTATTTATGCCGCCAACGGTTCCGGCGAAATCCTGGTCATCAATCCGCGCAGTCACAAAATCGAAAAACGCCTGACCGCGGGTGATGGCAAAGAGTACCTTTTCCTTAATATGGCGGAAGATCCGGCTACCGGCCGTCTGTTTGTCACTGACGATTCCAAAGCCAAAACCACGCTGGTGTTCGACGAACGGAGCGGGAAGGTGATCAAACGTATCGAAGGCGATGCGCTGGGCATTAAGTTCAACCCGCAGCGAAATGAACTCTACATCAGTCAGCGTGAATCGAAAAAAGTGCTGCAACTGGACGCCACCACCTACGCGGTGAAAAAGAGCTGGTCGTTTGATAAAAACCCTAACAGCCTGCTGATTGGACCGGATAACGCCACGCTGTACGTCACCCTGAAGGCCGAGTTTAATAAGGACTCGTCTACCAAAGGCACGGACGAAATCGTGCGGATTGCGCTGAAGTAATCGCCACCGCGCCTGTCCGGCTATGCCGCGCAGGCGCTGATGAAGCAGCACGGCGCGGCACGCTGCCGCCATAAAAAGAC
>MIEI01000133.1 GCA_002095305.1 Pantoea brenneri | reverse complement strand
TACCGTTATGCGCCGCTGACGTCGCAACTGACCCCGCCGCATGGAGCAGATAACGAAGAACGTGCATAAAATATGTCTGACCTGAGTTTGTATATTTAGCTGGAGCAGGTAGACAGTTGCGGTGGCCTAAGCGACATAACGCCTGTCTGCCGTGCTCGCTGTATCCGCACTCCCGGCGCAAAGCCGGCAAGCGTCGATATCATTTATTTCAAAATAGTACCCGGATGCAGACATCCAATTTATGCCGAACGCCTTTGTCATATGACAACATTCCGCACGCCAGACGCGATACAGGATTTTATGCACAAACGGCAACAGGCCGTTCAGGAGCCGCAGGATTCACCGCGCGTGTTGATTGTTCTGGCTCTGCGACACCCCAAATACTGCCGGAAATTAATCAGAGGAAATTATGAACTATCCTGCTTTTCCAAAGCGTCAGATTGGGGATTATCTGGTTACCGCTCTCAGTGATGGCGTGATGTCAGCCAGCCTGGATTTACTGTCAGGCATTGATATAGCAGAAGCGGCGGATATTCAACACAATGCCAGTATCACTCAGCCCGGTAATATTCATATCAATGGCTATCTTATTCAGGGCAGGGGACAAACCCTGCTGGTCGATGCTGGTGCTGGTGGTCTGAACAATGTGGGCGGACAGCTTGCATGTCATCTTGCTGCAACCGGTGTCAGCCCGGATGAGGTGAATAGCGTATTACTGACGCACGGCCACCCTGACCATATTGGCGGATTATTGGATGCAGCAGAGCAGCCCATGTTTAAACATGCCGAACTTCATCTTCATTTTCTTGAAGCGGAATACTGGCAGGATGAAGAAAACTTCAAACGAGCAAATGAGCGCGGACAGCGTAATTTTAAGCTGGCCCGACGGGCGCTAAGCGCGTATGCCGGCAAGATACGCCTGATTAACCAGGATGAGATCGCTGAGGGCATTGCTCCGGTCTGGTTGCCAGGACATACGCCAGGGCATACCGGATTTCGCATCACTTCAGCTGAAGAAAGCTTATTGATCTGGGGAGACATCGTCCATTTCCCCCCTATCCAGGCAGCACGCCCGGAAGTCTCAGTTGTTTTTGACTGTGACCCTCGTCAGGCTGAAGAGACGCGGAAAAAAATTCTCTCACAAGCGGCAAGAGAAAAATTGCTGATTGCAGGAATGCACTTAGACCGGCAGGGATTTGCCCGCGTGTCTGAAGCGGGTCAGGGATACCGTATTGTCTACCAGCAGAATGAATGAGCAACCGCGTCTGGTGAACGCCTTTCGGAAGCCGTTCTTACCCCGTCCTGTTAATTAAAAGTGGGGCAGATTGCAGGCAGCACAGGATCAGTGACTCACGAGGATGTGACGGCTATCAGCAACGGAATCGGCAGGCAGAGAGGACGTGCTGGCGTTGCAAGAAGCCATCAGAGATAAACCCCCGATGATAAAATTTGTTGGTATGACTTTTAAGGCGACAGGTTACCGGCATGTATGCAAATATTGCTTATAAACTTTTATTCGGGTACTGAGGCTATGTTTTCTGTTCCCTTTCCTGTTATTACGCTGGTGGCGCTGCTGATTTTGATTGTGACAGCGCTATTCTCTGAAAAAAAACGCCACGGCGGCACTCTGCGTTTCCTTTTCGCCTGTATAGCGCTTATTTGTTTCAGCATGCTGCGCTGGCAATACGAATCAGCCATGCTCAGGAATATTCAATCAGTGCTGGCAATACTGCTGCCTCCTCTGGCATGGCATTGTTTCATCTCAATGACGGAAACGAATAAGCAGCATCGCTGGCTGATGTTTTTATTGCCTCCAGCAACGGCCTTATTGCTCAGGTTTTATTGGCCCGTTGCGACGGATGTTATCCTGTTTATCATATTTGCGGGGTATGGATGTGAGCTCTTCCGTATTGCATGGCGGGGGGAGTCAACATTCACGCTGAGCCGACTGACTGAAACAACACATATCGTCAGGATGGCTTTTTTCGCAGGCAGCTTTCTTTGGATATCTGCTTTAACCGATCTCGCGATTGCAATTGACTTCAGCATCGCCGCTGGAGAACAGGCACCGGGTATCATTGTTTTTTTCCAGATGACACTGCTCCCTCTGATTGCCGCAGCTATTATCAGTGCGGGAAGAACAACGACACCCGGGAATAATAGCAGGGAAGAAGCGATCCCCATTAATGCTGTGACGCCTGCGAACGCGTTTTCGGAGATTTATAACAGACTCGAAAAATACGTTTATGAAAGCCAAATTTATCTTAATCCTGATCTTACGCTAACGCTTCTGGCACGAAAAACAGGTATACCAGCACGACAACTTTCCGGCGCGGTCAATTCTGTGAGTCAGTGTAATGTCTCGCAGTGGATCAACGGCTTCAGAATTGAACGGGCAAAGGTGTTGCTGTTAAGCACCCTTTTGCCCGTGACGGAGATCATGCTGGAGTCTGGATTCACCACTAAATCAAATTTTAATCGTGAATTCCTGCGGGTCACTGGCGCATCGCCTACCTTGTTCCGACAGCAGGTGGAGAATAATCAAGAGCAGCATTCAGGAATGCACTGATCTTACGAACCAGATTTTGATGAATATCCGATCTATTTGCATTGGCACCATCCTGGCAAACAATCTCATCACCCGGTGATTCTTTGTGTAACAGGTTTTCAGCGCCGGGTTTACAACGCTGCATGAAACTGAAATGCGTGGCGCCCTCGACTATTTCATAGTGCCTCCAGTCCGGATTGATGTTGGCAGCCAGATATCCCGACTCCCCGGCTGCAGGCAAATCTGCCAGTTTGTCCGCCTGGGCGGCTAATATCATGACGGGTATGTGTATCGCATTCAGACTTTGAGACGTAAAACCCGGTGCTAAGCCAGAATCCAGAGCAACGATAGTCCGGACCCGGCCATCCTTGTTATTTGCCGTCATTTTTTCCCGCGAAGATGCTTCATTAATACCCAGCTTTTCTGTCAACCGACAGTCGCCCCGTTGGGGATGGTTTTGACAATCCTGGATAAACCGGTAAGGGTCAAATCGCGCACCTGCGAGCGACATGACTGTCCATCCGCCAAGAGAGTGCCCTAAAGCAGCAATTCGGTCCTTGTCCGTTACGCCGAAAAGCGCAGGGGAGCGAGTGACGAAATCAATAACCCGGGACAAATCGTGCGGACGTTGCCACAGCTTTTTAGCCTTTACCGGGTTCTGATCAAAGGTAGTTGTGCCTGGATGATCCGGAGCGGCAACAATATATCCCTCAGCTACCATCGCCGCGGCAATCCATGACAGATTGCGCCAGTTTCCGTTGTATCCGTGTGAGATAACCAGCAGCGGGTGAGCCCCAGCCAATGGCGGCGCATTGGGGATCACCGTAACGCCAACGAAAGCGGGATTACTTCCTTTATCTGCTGTATTTCCCTCAGAAGCCGCGGGATACCACACCGTCACATTTAAAGCTTCCGGCGTCGAGTCGGATAACCTTAGCTGGCGAAAACCTGGATAGGCCTGAGCCTGCAAGCCGTAGAGAAAAACTGTCAATAAACAAAAAACGCGGATGCACAACATAAACAGTCCTGTAGCGATTGATTGAGCAGCAGGTATAGATCGGACTGGTCATTCTGGCGTCCTGGAACATGATTAAGGTCCTGAATTTAGCTTTTTAAGCCTCTTCCAGACTGATTTCTGACATCCGGATGCCTGGATATCACTACCAGCGTGAATGACTCGCGGATTAAAGGAGAGCTTATGCAGCGTCGGCTATCAGTAAGAAGTGGACGTACAGCGGCCCTGACGCTTAAGCAGCTCGCTGTACCTTCCACTTTTATCTAAAACGCCTGCAACTCACTCCGTTTCTCAGGAGCGGTATCGGTCAGGGAGGCCCTGACGTGAGGCAGACTCTGCGGGTAATTTTGCTGAATAAATTCAATCATCTTTTCCCGCACGTAACAGCGTAAATCAAAGGCTATCGGCGAGTTCTGAGCGGTCATCAGCATCCTGATGGTCATGGTTTTCTCGGTGGTATCGGTCACCTGAAGCACCTTAGTTTCCCGATCCCAAAGCTTGGTTTCATTCAGCACCTTATCAAAATGCTGTCGCAGCGGTTCCAGAGGCATCGAATAATCAACGTAGAGAAAAACTGAGCCTAAAATCTGGGCATTATTGCGCGTCCAGTTCTGGAATGGATTTTCTGTAAAATAGGTGATCGGCAACACCAGCCGGCGCAAATCCCAGATTCGCACTACCACATATGTCAGGTTGATCTCTTCTATCCAGCCCCATTCTTTTTCTACCACCACCGCATCGTCAATTTTGATCGGCTGCGTAAAAGCGATCTGAATACCGGCAAACAGATTGACCAGCGACTTCTGCAGGGCAAAGCCGATGATAATACCGGCTACGCCAGCACCGGCGAGGATAGTGGTGCCAAATTTCCGGACGCCAGGGAAACTGAGCAGAATCAGAGAGAGGCAGAATAACACCAGTATGACGATCACGACTTTCTTCACATAAATGATCTGCGTGCGAATTTTGCGCGCACGAAGATTATTCGAAATATTAATGTCGTAGCGGATATAAAGCATATCCTGCGCTACGTTGGTCAACCGGATTAACACTGAACAAAATGATAATATTATAAAGACGTTTACTGTATTGGTGATAAATACCAGCAGGTCCGGATGAATGTTAATGTAATTTATCCCTACATTGATCAGCAGTAGGGGAATAAAAAGAAACATCGATCCACGAAGGTGCTTTTCAAGTGACTTGAAGAGCTTTCGGTCACGACTCTGCCAGTAGCGAATAAACCTGAGAAGGATAAGGCGTGCGAGAAAACCCAATACAAACGAGAGAGAGAAGAGTAATACAACAGGCACCCATGACGGGAGGCCAGATAACTCATCAAATATCAACGGCATTATTTTCCCTTATATTCAGTCAACAACCTTGGGTTGTCAGATAAATTTAAAAATTCAGTAACCGTTGTTTTCACGGTTATCAGCAGGTAAATCACGTAACACCCCGGCTTACCCGTAATTCAATTTATCAACTGACGTAACACATGAAATCTCCTGAAATCCCGAAATTTATCAATATCAATGCCCACATCGGCATCGTTATGTCGTTTGCTGCCCGGCCAGATAGCCGGGCGTCCACGCTGTGTGCCCGTCGCAGCGCGACGACATGCACAGCATTTAGTATGAACTATAGTGGCCGGGTTAACCGAAAATGGTTGCGGCCGGCGTGGTTATGCTGAAACGCAGTTGTCTGGGTGATGAGCCGTGCCGCTCCCCGCCGCTGAGCTGAGCTGAGTTGATTAGAGCTGAGCTGATCTCCGGAAGCGGTTCCGCAGCAGCGCCTCTGCAAACCGGCTGGCGTGATGAATGTGATGGGCTAATGCAGGCTATCGCAACCGGAAGAGGCACAGAGGAATTATTCCCGCTGATAACGGCAGGTGAGAGACCAATGTTAATCCCGCCATCATCATAAGATGCGCACGCGTGGTCGGAACCCGTGAGACGACATTGATACCGTTTGGCTCGTCGGGTTAAGCGAACGCTGCCGTTTCGGCGAGATGATCCGGTCCAGGGCTGGCAGAGTATTTTATGCGTTTCGGTCAGTTCACTGAGTCATACCGCCGCTACCCGCCCACACTTAGCCGGCGCGCTGAACAGCATCTGCGCATTTTTTCCAGACGATAATGCACGCCTGATATCAGGCAGAGAATCGCCGTCTCGGTAGAACGCTAAAACGGGGAGGC
>MIEI01000132.1 GCA_002095305.1 Pantoea brenneri | reverse complement strand
TATGAAACATCTATCACTATGGGTATCAAAATGTCCTAAGGACATTTTGATACCCATAGCGTTATATTGTCAAGAAAAATAACAGAATGCACGATAAATCAGAGGGATCGTCCTTACTGACACGCAATAAAAATTTGACACGCGACATCATGCAGCGTATAAGTCCTTAGGACTTATACGCTGCATGGTGTTACATGACTAAAACGATTTCACTGCGTGAATCCGTACGGCTGACGCTGCTCAACCGGCATCCCAAACCGGTCATCGCCCTTCATGAGTTCAACGAACATCTTTATCAGCTTTACCAAGATAAAACCTACGATGGCGTGCCTGTCGGAAAAATACAGACCGCCGAGCCCGATGGTCGTATCCTCAGTGAGACGCTGAGTGAGATGATCCACCAGGGAATCCTGTTGCCCGCAATCGATGGCTACGTCTGGCAGATAAGCAACCGGGATATCTCCACCGCGCAGCAGCAGGTGTGCGATCTCACACCTTACTCGCACCTGTCCTGTCTGTCGGCCATGGAATGGCATGGCCTGACTGACAGGATCCCTCACGTACTCCACGTAACTCAGGCTAAGCTCTCTGCCGCCAGGAAGCTGCACGAGAACTATTTGCGGACGCGATTTCCGACGCTGAAAACCGTCCTCCCTCTGCTGCCGAGGAGATTTGTCCCTCACGAGAAGATCGACGGAAAAATGCTCGTTCAGCATGCAACAACCCGATACAAGCCGCGCCCTGAGCTCCACGGATCCGGCGGTGTCCGGGTGACCACGCTGGGGGAAACGTTCCTAGATATGCTCAGAAATCCCGACCTCTGCGGCGGCTATTCTCACGTAGAGGATATTTTTCGTGAAAGAGCTGCTGAACATCTGCCGGTGATAGTCAAAACCGTCGATAAGGAAGGTACAGGGATCGATAAGGCCCGTACCGGCTACATGCTGGAAGAAGTCTGCGGCCTGTCACACCGCACCATTGAAAAGTGGAAGGATACCGTACAGCGCGGCGGGAGCCGCAAGCTTGTCTCCTCTAACCCTTACAAAAACGTGTTCTCCGAAGTATGGTGTATCTCCATTAATAACTGATCGCGGGAAGACCATGGAATACGGCATTGAGGAGTGGATCGCGGAGGCGCCGGCAGACCGGGTAACCTTCCGTCAGGCGGTGCACATTGTCCTGCAGGCGATTGCAGAGAGTGAGTACCTGCAGCCACGGATGATCATGAAGGGCGGGATCCTGCTGGGGCTGCGATACAAAAGCTCACGGTTCACGGAGGACATCGATTTTTCAACCAGCATGCGTCTGGCCGATATCGATAAGGACACTCTGCGGGATGAGCTGAACGAAGCACTGCAGGTTGCGTCGGCAGAACTTCCCTACCAGGTCAGCTGCGCGGTGCAGAGCCTCAATATACAGCCGCGCGATGCGGAAAACGCCACCTTTCCGGCCTTCCTTCTTAAAATTGGCTATGCCCGGAACGGAAACGACGGTGAAATGCGTCGCCTGCGCGTCGGGCAGTCTCCGCACACCGTGCAGATTGACTACAGCCTGAATGAATACAGCCTGTCAGTTGACCATATTACGCTTACCGACGATAACGATCTGCTGGCCTATAGCTTTACGGACTTGGTGGCCGAGAAAATCCGCTCCGTCATGCAGCAGGTGGTCAGAAACCGTTCGCGCCGGCAGGATATTTACGACCTCAACCTGCTGCTAGCCGCCGTTGACATTGATGACCAGGATCGCCTGAGCATCCTGAACAGCCTGCTGGAAAAGTCCGCAGGGCGTCTGGAGCCGGGGTTTGTAAACCCGGAGACGCTCGACCGGACAGATATCCGTGAGCGATCTCTGCAGGATTACGGGCTGCTGGAAAGTGAGGTGGCAGGTGCGCTGCCCGATTTCGATGGAGCTTATGATACGATTAAAGCGTTTTACCGTACGCTGCCCTGGGACCTGGTGACAGGATGGCAGCGTGCTGACGGCTGAATTTCATCTCTCATTGCAGGGTAGCCGAATGGAACAGCTGGATCGGTTTCTGTCGGTGGAAACAGGCCGGTGTACGCTGTTCATGATGGCTGATGGTTTTTCGCAATGCGACGCCTGTCCGCACTACGTAGACTGGCTCACTGAACGACTGAACCGGCTGGCAGCATCAGGGATGAACGTCAGCCTGACCTGCAGAGAGATCAGCAACATTCTGCAGGTCCGGGACTGTTTTCCGGGTAAGGCCAGCGTGGCTTTTGTGGTCGCAGACGATCGGGAGTACCGCCATACCACGCTGGGCGACACGCGGATTTACTGGCTGAACAGGAACGACAGAACCCGCGATCATTCGCTTGCCGAACGCTGCGTGGAACTGGGCCACTGCCCTCCTGACGCCCTGTCACGTCACCCCCTGCGCAACCGGCTTACGGCATGGGCTGGTTCAGGGAATCTTCACGCGCTGAAGTGGCATAACCGGACTCCGTTACCCGCTGAGCATCTGCTCATCTGTACGGACGGATTCTGGAGTCAGGTAAGCGATGATGACATTAAGGGTGCCGCCTCGGGTTCGACGCTCAGTGAGCTTTGCTGCAGGCTGAATGAGCGGACCAGAGGCTGTTTCCCGGATAACCTGACCGTCACACTGCTTAAGCCTACCTGAGGCAGACCCGGATGAAATTTGAGCCTGCCTGTGGGTACCTGTTGTCTTCCTTCAGGAACGTTTACGATCTTTTTGAAGATGATGGTTATAGTTCTCAATGATCCTGATATCCAGCTCCATTTCATCAGTGGTCGGAGAAGGATTACCTGCTGCTGTCGCACTGTCATGCCCCGTAAAATAGGTGCTGCATTTGCTCATGGCTTCCTCTACCAGGTCATAATCATCCTGTGTAATGTCAGTCAGCCGGCTTAACCGTCGCGTTGCAACTCCACGCTCAAACCGGGTGACCACGGAGTTCAGCAGTTTTTCTTCTAATAGGCGTTCTCAGGTTTCACGCAGCTCTCCGTAAAACAAACCAGCCGCGCGCAGAAAGTCCTGCTGCAGGAACGTTTCTTCACGCTCATGCTTTCTGAGTTGCACCAGGTCTGCCCTGAGTTTTCTGATACGTTTTCCCGTGGTGAGTGCATCCCAGGGGGGAGAGGTACGGACAAAACCTGCCGTGCTGCGTGAACGATCCAGACTCAATTCGGCATGTGGCACCCCTCTCAGTTCTGCTTCTTCAATCAGCCATTTGTAAAAGACAAGGTCATGGGTAAACACAATGACCTGACGATATGCCGACTCGTTTACCAGCCTGCGGGCGATAACCGCACGCCACTGGTGGCTGAGTGAATTCACAGGATCGTCGAAAATCACTGCTGACCGTCGGCCATCAGCGCGCATTTCCGCAAAGAATGATGCCAGGGCAATACAGCGCTGTTCCCCTTCGCTGGCCACTTTTGATACGACGGGCTCGCCTGACTGTTCGAGAGCAAGCTTAAACTGCTGGTGACCGCTGCGGTTGCGGGTATCAACTTTCACCGTGAAGCGGTTAAATCCCAGAGCGCTGAGTTCAGCCTCAAACGCCTTAATGAAAGGATCCACAACGTCCATCTGATTTATCTGCGCTGACAGCGTCCGCCAGATTGGTCAGCAGATGGAGGCCGGCAGGATTTAAGCTCAGCGTGTCTTCTTTATTGACATAGTGTGCCGCAGAGGAGGTATCAAACACACGGATGGATTTCAGCACTGCTTCGCTTGCATCGCCAGGCTTCCAGAGAAATTCTGACGGAACGCTATTGCTGAGAACGGTCAGAGTCGCCTCTGGGGCGGGGTTTTCCGTGCGGAATACGTTCCCTCTGACGGGCGGGCATTCGCCGCGCGTCAGGCAGGCATTTTCAGGATGCCGGTATAGCTGGATTTTCCACTACCGTTGTCACCATAAATGATGACCAGCCCCTGATGAGTGAACATCAGATGTTACCCCTCAGCCAGCGCGTTAACCCCTTTTACGGCAGAAATGGAGGTCAGGGAAACTTCATGCAGTTCTTGACGATAACCCGTAATATCCAGAGCCTCAGCCCATGTATCAAACATATCAGTATGGGCTAAAAGCTCATGTTCCATACGGGCAACGTCCGCAATCTGGTTCAGTTCTTCATCAGTGAAACGACCATTACTCAGTGCCAGCCTGATGGCATGGCGCCACCAGACAGGCTTACTGCTGACCCAGCCGACTATCTTTTCTACCGGTGTCATATTCACTCCTTTGATTGTTTGCGGCCAGAGATCCGTTCAGTCGGCAGGAGCTCCGCTTCATCTGATTCATTTCATTATTATTGTGCAGAACCCTCAGGGGGTTGAATGCGCGGTGTCAAAGCAGTATTCGTTCTGCGCGTCAACACACTGAAATATTTCTGAAAGGTAAAACGAAACGGCCTTGGATGGCAATCGGTGTCGTTTGGCGATAGTAGCTTCCGGGTGAACATGCGCTTATCACGCGGGCCCATACAAGTACACATGCACACTACAGTGAATAAATGTGTGCTGACGGGATAACTCAGTACTGCCTGATTTATGATGAGGAGGGATTCTGACTTCTCATCTCTGTTGTCTGGAAAGCAGAGTTGGATTATGTGTGTCAGCGGGATAGCGGTCACAGAGGATGTGTGCTGGCGGGATCATTCCGTCCGAAAATGTGTACTGCCGGGAAAAACTAGCGTCAAATCCCTCCAGCACCCACTTTTATTACACACAGTAAGCTAAGATGCATGCGCATTCCCGCCAGCGCACACGTCATCATTAGCATAGCCCGCCTCCGGCAGTATACATGTTCATCCATTCCCTCTCAGGATCCCTCCAGCGCACACTTCTACATGCCTGCTGGCCTGAGTTTTGGGTTACGCTTATGAATTATAAGATAATTTTCACGCTCCTTCCGGACCAATGAAAATTCCAGATACCCTATTTTCTGCAACTGCTCCAGCGCCTTTTTGATAGTGCGGTTTTGTTCGCTCACGGTACTTGAGAGTGAAAGACGTTCACGCAGGCGCGCGAAAGCCACTGGTATAGGATTAGCAGGAAGACTCTCAATAAAGGTGTATATAGCCTGCGCCGCCTCTTTCTTTGGAAGCGCCTTAATAGCATGCTGCTGCAGGAGCACACGGTAATCCAGCTGAAAAAGTTCCCAAAGCTTTTCATCAGCTTCCAGCTGAACAACGTCTTTATCAGCGTCAAAATAGCCGGTTTTAAGCAGTCCCGTCTGGTAGCTCCCGCGTACGTCTTTTCCACGCTTAAAAGAGATGGACTTATTACGCAGCTTGCCCAGCGATTCGTGGATTGCACTGCGCAGACGACTGTCTATTCGCTTGGCCGAAAAGCCGCAACCTTTTGCAAAATCAGTAAATTTCAGCTCAATTTTATTGGAATTTAGGCCATATTTACTGAATGCATAGATGACGCCAATCCAGACCTTGAAGTCGCAGTCCATATCCAGACGCGGTCCCGCAATATTGATATTGTCGTAACCTTCCGCCTTGGCTATTTCCAGATGGGAAAACAGCTCGGAAGCATCAACAATATTATTCTCCCCCTGCGATTTGGTGGGCTTAGGAACAAAAACGCCAAGGCGCATTAGGGCTACGGGCTGCACAGTGTTATTGGAATTAACTGTGAGCTGTTTTTCCCTGCTGATCATATCACTGAACAGCGCATCACCTATAAATGTACTTTCTTTCATATGGTTAAGTCAGTTCCCTGAGTGTCAATGCAAGCTGTGTGCAGAAACAGGATGTATCCCGCCAGCACACACAATACATCCCGGCACAACACATTTCCATCCCACTGTCACACATATTCATCCCGTTAGCACACACAATCATCCCGACATGACACATCGGGATCTGAACTCAGACCAGAGATGACGGGCTTTACAGCAGGCCGGGATCTATTAGGAACTATAGGGATCTAAATGGAACTATAGTTGGATCGTGCCTGTGGATTTGTGGATAACACCCGGTGCGTTTTAAGTTAAGCTCCCGTAAGCTGACATCCGTACACGTCATACTAAACACTCTTTATCAGGCCTGACTGACTGCATTGGTTATCAATGTGATATGGCAAAGATGATTGACCTGCTCCCCGTTGATTAGTACACACCAA
>MIEI01000131.1 GCA_002095305.1 Pantoea brenneri | reverse complement strand
CTTAATGGGTAAGCCCTGACTTAACGGTCAGGGCTTTTTCTATTGCATCGAATAAAAGCCGGCGTGTTTCCATAGCAGCGCGGCGGTAAGCCGCCAGCGCACAGAGCGGGATCTATTAAGGTAACTCTGTCGTCGAACGATCCTCGATCTGCCAGGGTTGATCGGCAGTCCATTCACTGAGAAAATCGATAAAGGCACGTACCCGCTGGCTCAGGCCAATATCACTGTAATAGACTGCGTTAAAGGGCATCTCAACCGGCAAGCGCTGTTCCGCCAGCACCTCTACCAGTTTCCCCTCGGCAATTTCACGATCGATCATATAGTCAGACAGGCAGGCAATACCGTTACCGGTCAGGCTCAGTTGTTTGATGGTTTCGCCGCTATTAGACGAAATTTCCCAGGTAATGTCATAAAGTTCACCACTCTCCTGGGCGACAGGCCAGCGGTTAAGACGTGACGGATCGACGAAGCCGAGACACTGATGCTGCGCCAGATCCGCCACCGTTTTCGGCGCCCCGTACTCTGCCAGATAGGCTGGCGACGCAACCAGCTTGCGGAAACTGTTAAATAACAGTCGTGCGCGCAACGTCGAGTCTGTCAGGTTGCCTGCACGTATCGCTACGTCGACTTTACGCTCAATAAGATTGATAAAACTCTCCGACGAGATCAAAGAGAGCGTGATTTCAGGATAACGATCCCGGAACGGTTTGATCATCGGCATCAGTAAATGCAGGATCACCGGCGTGGCGGCATCAACCCGTAGCAATCCCTTCGGGGCCTGCAGGCTTTCGATCAACTCGCTTTCAGCGGTCGTCATCTCCTGCAGGAAGCGTTGTACGTGGCGGAAATAGCGCTCGCCCTCCTGGGTTAGCGCCAGCTGACGGGTGGTGCGGGTCAGCAGCGCGACGCCCAGCTTGCCCTCCAGCTTTTTAATTGTCCGGCTGACGGCAGAGTTCGCCATCCGCATCTGTTCAGCAGCGCGACTGAAGCTTCCACTTTCTACTACACTGACAAACACTTTGAGCTCGTCGGAAGACGCCTTCATTACTCCTCTCCGTATTGTGACCTTACCCGGAATGCGGTACCCGGCTGATATACTGTGCCAGGGGCAATTTTTATCATCATTATAGGGGAGAACAGCCTCTGGCTGATCTATGCGATGCCTGTTTCAGCAGAGCAGATAAAGCAGCAGATTTATCGCTGAAAAGTGGGCTGGATTCCGACATTGATCTGCATCCATTGAAACCCCGGACTAAAATCCCTATAACAGATCAGTGTTATCTGTTTTTGAACCATCAGTCAGGCGGGAAAGTGCGCAAAAAAACTTATGCAATGCGATATGTTGCGGGACAACCAGCGGAACAGATTTTTCCGCCGGGCGCGATGCTACATCTCGGTCAGGGACTGCCGCCCGGCGTGCCATTGCCCGCTCATCCTAACCTGAAAGTTCTGGTATGGAATATTTTTAAGCAGCAACGTGCCGACTGGATGTCAGTGCTGGAAGGTTTCGGTAAAGATGCGCACCTGGTGCTGCTGCAGGAGGCGCAGACCACACCGGAGCTGGTTGAGTTTGCCACCAGTAATTATCTGGCCGCCGATCAGGTGCCTGCCTTTGTGCTGCCTCAGCATCCCTCAGGCGTGATGACGCTGGCTTCGGCTCACCCAGTCTACTGTTGTCCGTTGCGCGAGCGTGAGCCGCTTCTCAGGCTGGCAAAATCGGCTCTGGTTACCGCATACCCGTTACCGACCGGCGAGATGCTGATGGTAGTCAACATCCATGCGGTGAACTTCAGTTTAGGCATAGACGTTTACAGCAAGCAGTTGGGACCGATTGGCGAACAGATCATGCATCATCGCGGACCAGTAATCATGGCGGGGGATTTTAATGCCTGGAGCCGCCAGCGTATTAATGCGCTCTATCGCTTTGCACAGCGGATGAAACTGGAGGAGGTGATGTTTACCGCCGATCATCGCCGCAAAGCGTTTGGCCGCCCGCTGGACTTCGTCTTTTATCGCGATCTGGCTGTCAGTGAAGCCTCGGTACTGGTCACACGCGCGTCTGACCATAATCCGTTACTGGTGGAGTTTAATCCAGGAGGTTAATAGGTATGGATGGACGTGAAACCGGCTGGTGGTAAAAGGGCAGGGCGAAGGCGGGAGAGATCAAAGAAAAAGGCTGACAATTGTCAGCCTTTTCAACGTATCAGGTATCAGGATTCGCGTTATTATTCACGAACAGCGTTAAATTATCGCCGGGCTGAATATCTTTCGCATTGTCCAGTACACTGTTCCAGCGCATCACGTCTTTAATATTGACGCCGTGATGCCGTGCAATACTGGCAAGAGAATCACCCTTACGAACACGATAGGTGATGCTGTTGCCGTTATCAGCCAGTCGGGTGCCGTTCGAACCGATAGTCAATGTCTGACCCGGTCTGATATCCGCACCACGCAGGTTGTTATCCTGCTTCAGTGTACTCACGCTAACGCCAAGTTTAGAGGCAATCCCTGACAGGGTATCACCCCGTCGCACTTTGTAACCGCCACTGGCGCTGGCTTTCGCGAGCTGGGTCGGTTGCACCGCTGCGATATCACCGGAAGCCAGTGAGTTACGCAACTTAGCGACGTTGGACTTCGGCACCATAATGTAGTGCGGTCCGTTTGGCGCTGTCGCACCGCCTTTGTAGCCGGTATTGAAGCTCTTCAACTTAGTGAGCGACATACCCGCCATTTCTGCGGCCTGCGTCAGTTTTATCTGCTGACCCACTTCCACGCGTGCCAGAGCACGGCTTTCGTTAGGCGTCGGCAGTTTGATACCGTAACGCTTGTTATTTTTGAGCAGTTCACTCAGGGCTAACATTTTCGGCACATACACCGTGGTTTCGCGTGGCAGCGATAAGTGCCAGAAGTCAGTCGGCTTACCGCGCGCCTTATTCTGCTTAATCGCTTTGAGCACCCGTCCTTCACCACTGTTATAGGCGGCAATGGTCAGTAACCAGTCACCGTCGAACATGGTGTTAAGACGCTGCATCATATCCAGCGCAACTTTGGTGGATGCAACGACATCACGTCGCCCATCGTAATATTGGTTCTGTTTCAAACCATAGTTACGACCCGTTGCCGCAACAATCTGCCAGATACCAGCGGCATTGGCAGATGAGGTTGCGCGGGGGTCAAAAGCGCTCTCCACTATGGGTAGCAGTACCAGTTCCATCGGCATTTTACGTTTCTGTATCTGCTCGACTATCCAGTACATGTACGGCTCTGCCCGTAATGTTACATCGTGGAGATAGCTCTTATTTTTTAAAAATTTACTTTTTTGTTCGCGGATTCGCGGGTTTTCCGGAATCCCCATCTTCAACTCGTCACTAATGAAACTCCAGAGATCTGCGTCTGCTGCGAGGCCAGTTCCATCTTCCTGCCAACGCGGCGACAAAAACTCGTCTCCGTACTTTCCATTTTCACCTTGACCAGCTGAAGACAGACTCTGGGCATGCTGTTCGGGGATATTGGCGTCATTCCTTGATGCCTGACATCCCACCAGCAAGACCGAGGCGAGTAATATCGCTTTAGCCTTCATGTGTGTGTCAATAGTTCGCTTAAAAGACGAGCAACTATACGTGACGCGTTTTCACAACACAACCCGAAAAATCAAAAAGCGTCTTTCTTCTCGCGTAGAACGGCAAATGTTTGCCATACCGGTCCTGTAGCTGAATTAACACTTAAAGCCCTTTGCAAATCAGCATCTTGGGTACGGAGAAATAAATTTATTGTCCGTTCGTGCGCCAGTTTTGTTGGCAAACTAATGCCATTTTCGGCACGTAAGTCCTTAATTTTCTGATATTCGGCCGTTATTTGCGGGTCATGAGGCAGAATAGCCGCAGCAAACTTCAAATTGGATAAAGTATACTCATGCGCGCAACAGACCAGTGTTTCGCCGGGTAGCTGATTAAGCTTTTGAAAGGAATCATACATTTGTTCCGCAGTCCCCTCAAAAAGGCGTCCGCAACCGCCTGAAAAAAGCGTATCGCCACAAAAAAGATAAGGCGAACTGTAATATGAGATATGTCCTAAAGTGTGTCCGGGTGTCGCGATCACCTCGAAGGTCAAACCCATCACCTCGACCCGATCACCTTCATGTACCAGGGTCTTCGCCCCTTTACTGGCGGTTTCCTGTGGACCGAAAACCTCAAGCTGCGGGAACTGCTCGCACAGTGCTTTTACCCCACCGGTGTGATCGTTATGGTGATGGGTTAGCAGGATAGCGACCGGTTGCCAGCCGTTGGCTGCCACTTTTTCTAATACCGGTTGCGCTTCACCCGGATCGACAATCAGGCATTTCCCTTCATCATCTGTCAGTGTCCAGATGTAGTTATCCTGCAACGCAGGAATACTGGTAAGATTCATCATCACCTCTCGCAGGCCGTAGGAAAAGGAAGATGGTAAAGCATGAAGCCCGCTAAAACACGCCAGATTCTGAATGCGCCGCTCTCATGGCGCGATATGCCATGGGGAGACTATTTTCGTGACGCGCTGACGCAGCAGCTGCAGCCTTACCTTGGAAAGCTTTATGGCTTTCATATGCTTAAGCTTGGCAACCTGAGCGCAGAAATCAACACTGAAAACTGTGCTATTTCACATCAGGTCAATGTCGGCAGTGAAGGCGAGCTGTTACAGGTACTGGCAAATCCGATGCAGCTGCCGTTTGAATCGAAATCGATTGATGCCTGTTTACTGGCGCATACCCTGGCGTGGAGCCAGGACCCGCATCGGGTATTACGCGAAGTCGATCGGGTCTTAATTGACGATGGCTGGATGATCATCAGTGGCTTTAATCCTTTCAGCCTGCTCGGCGTCAGTAAAATCGTGCCGGGTTTACCGCGTAAGGCACCGTGGAGCGGCAGGATGTTCAGCCAGATGCGATTACTCGACTGGCTGGGGCTGCTCAATTATGAAGTGGTCTTTCGTACCCGCTTTCAGGTGCTGCCGTGGCATCGGCAGGGTGGAAAAGTGATCAGCGCCCACCTGCCGGCGCTGGGCTGTCTGAATATTGTGGTGGCGCGCAAGCGGACCTTCCCGCTGATTCCGACCCGGGCGAAGAAAAGCCTGAGCACCAGTAAGATTCGTCAGACGGTCAACGCCACGCGCCAGTTCCGGCAGAAAGAGGATCAGGATTCAGTTTTATAACCGATGTCATCAAAGGCAGGATTCTCAGCAGCGCTGCGCGCCAGTTCATCACAGCGCTCATTTTCCGGATGTCCGGCGTGGCCTTTTACCCATTCCCACTGAATCTGGTGGGTACTGAGCGCAAGATCGAGACGCTGCCAGAGATCGACATTCTTCACCGGTTTTTTATCGGCCGTTTTCCAGCCGCGTTTCTTCCAGTTGTGGATCCAGCTGGTAATCCCCTGACGGACATACTGACTGTCGGTGCTGAGCACCACATCGCACGGCTGTTTCAGCGCTTCAAGCGAGACAATCGCCGCCATCAGCTCCATCCGGTTATTGGTGGTGAGGTGATAGCCGGCGCTGAAGGTTTTCTCATGCTGGCCGTAACGTAAAATGGCGCCGTAACCGCCGGGGCCGGGATTTCCAAGACAGGATCCATCGGTGAATATTTCTACCTGTTTGCGCATCTCTGGTAGACTTCCTCTCAAAAACGCTAAGTCTGACATAAAACGGGTCTTATGAGCACTGCAAATAACCGCCAGATCGTACTCGATACTGAAACCACCGGCATGAACATGATCGGGGTACATTATGAGGGTCACCGCATCATTGAGATTGGTGCGGTCGAAGTGATTAACCGTCGCCTGACCGGTAACAATTTTCATATGTATCTGAAGCCCGATCGGCTGGTGGATCCGGAAGCGTTTGGCGTGCACGGCATTGCAGACGAGTTCCTCGCTGACAAGCCCACATTCAGTGAGATTGCCGATGAGTTTCTCGACTATATTCGCGGCGCTGAGCTGGTAATCCATAACGCGCCGTTTGATATCGGCTTTATGGACTACGAATTTGCCAAACTGCAGCGCGGTATCGAAAAAACGGAAACCTTCTGCAAGATTACCGACAGTCTGGCACTGGCGCGCCGGATGTTCCCCGGCAAGCGCAACAGCCTTGATGCGCTCTGCTCACGCTATGAGATCGACAACAGCAAACGAACCCTGCACGGCGCACTGCTCGATGCCGAGATCCTCGCTGACGTATTTCTGACCATGACCGGCGGTCAGACCTCACTCTCATTTTTATCGGAGAGTGAAAGCGCCCGTCAGGCGCAGGGGGAGAGCATTCAGCGCATTGTGCGTCCGGCATCCGCTTTACGGGTGGTGACCGCCAGCGATGAGGAGATCGTCGCGCATGAATCGCGTCTCGATCTGGTGATGAAGAAGGGCGGCAGCTGCCTGTGGCGCGGCTGAAGTCAGTGATTTTGCGGGAAAAATCAACGCGAAGGTGAAAAAACCAGCAAACGGTTTTTTCCTCCGGAAAAAGCGTTGACGTGGTGGGAGCCTGCCATTAATATTCGCCTCGTTCTCGACGGGGAACAAAGCGC
>MIEI01000130.1 GCA_002095305.1 Pantoea brenneri | reverse complement strand
CCGCTTTAATGATCAATTTACCGGTTTAGCCGTCTCGCTGTCTGACAATTTAGTCATCATGTTAAACTTCGCTCAGGTACTGCCTGACCAGAGTACTGGGCTACCAGCCTGTACTTAATACACCATCAAAAGGTGACAGGAGTATTCACCCACAACACTTTGGCAACCGTTGTGCCGGAATTGCGGTAACCGTGCGGCACGTTGCTGGGAAAATAGAACGAGTCCCCGACACTCAGTGCGTAAACCTGATCGCCAAGGTAAAGCGCAACCTCTCCCTCAAGCACATAGCCCATCTCTTCTCCGTGATGTTCAATCTGTCCGTCACTGGCGACACCGGGTTCAATAACATGAATATTGCCCTGCAACAGGCCGCCTTTATGGTGATGTGTTAGGTTTTCCAACTCAATGCCACCTTTCCTGTTACGGTGCACAAAGAGTTTGCGTCGGCGGCTGTCCGCCTTCATCACGGGTGAATCGGCCACCCAACTTTCAGCCATCAGGTCAGAGATGTTGGTTTCAAGTGCGGTGGCCAAACGGTGTAGCATTGCCAGAGACGGTGCAGCGATCTCATTCTCCAGCTTCGACAGCAAACTCTCTGAACAGCCGACTTTTTGCGCCAGTTGCTTCAGGGTGATCTCCTGCGCTAAGCGCGCATGGCGTAGTCGCATGCCTAAATCTGATAACCCTATTCCACTGGCTTCGCCGTTTTTTTTCATACTTTGCTTCTGTCACTTTCTATTAAAACGCCCGACATTGGCCGGGCACGTTAATGCCTGAACGAGCAGGCTGGCTTATCAAGCCGCTACGTAGAAATGCACCGGCTGTGGATCACAGCTGTTAATTGGCACGATATCCTGCGGGCATGCCGACATCACCACAATACAATCCAGCTCGGCACGAATCTCTACGTAGTCGCCTGCCTGGCTCACCGTTGGCAGCCAGGAGATGGAATTGTCGGCATTGACCGGGATATTCATCCACAGGTTCAGTGGCTGCGGCACTTCACGGGCGCGCAAACCGATAGCGTTCAGTGCCAGGCGCATATTGTCGGCACAGCTGTCGTGATAATCAGTCACGCCTAAATTTGTGTAACGATGCAGGTCACAAGCGGCTATCAGCGTATCGTGAATGCCTGGCGAAGTGTCAGTCAGCAGCGTACCAATCGGACGACGTTGGTTGGTGACTAAGGCATCGCCTTCCTTCGGGATGATCTTATCAATATAGGCTCGGGTATGTTCCATCGAGGAGAACTCGCTGAGATCATCGCTGTTGAACAGCCAAGTATCGCAAACCTGACTGCCGGGCGTGTTGATAATACGAATAATTTGCCCCTTTCTCAAACGCACGGCGCAGCCGCAACGTGCCGGCACAGTGTACAGTTCTCCGGGAATCGGCGTACCGTCTGCAGAAATCGCGGAAGATAACGTGGTGTTGCTGCCCAGCGCACTGCCGTTGTCTTTGTCACAGCATGCAGGATAGGTTGATGTGCTCATGGATTAACTCCTTCAGGTTGATTGGCCAGTTCTGTCAGGCAGTGCGCTAACGCTTTGGCGCCAAGATACAGATATTGAGGGTCAGTGTGCTCAGCCGGATTATGGCTAATACCACAATGGCTGGGGACGAAAAACATGCTGGTTGGGCAGTGTCCGGCAAGATGCATCGCATCGTGGAAGGCGCCGGACATTAGCTTCATCGCCGCGATTCCCAGCGCCTCAGCGCTGGCATGCTGCTGTGATATCAATCCGACGTCAAAGGCCACTGGCTGATGATGAAACAGGCTTTTGACCTGAACATTCACGGCGGCAAATTGCTGCATGACGGCGTCAAACTCCGCGAGAACTGAGGTGTCAGCATGGCGAAAATCTATGGTAAAACTCACCCGCGAGGCGGTAGTGTTAATGGCGTTTGGCGCTATGTCCCAGCGCCCAAAAGTCAAACGTAATTCTTCCGCTGGCAGATGCGCCATCGCCAGTTCGACCTGATGAGCCGTGTGACGGGCGAGCGTCATCGCATCCTGACGCACAGCCATGGGCGTCGTGCCGGCGTGTGCCGATTCGCCGTAACAGGTAACCTGATACCAACGCACGCCCTGAATACCACTGACCACAGCCAGCGGCAGCGCGGCCTGCTCCAGCACGGGTCCCTGCTCAATATGTAGCTCAATAAAGGCAGCAAAGGGAACGCGGGCACGGCGGGGTAAATGGGGAAAACGGTCATGGCACCGTTGCAGCGCTTGCGCCACTGTGGTTCCACTTGCATCCTGATGAGCCAAATAATTGTTCAAGCGCGAGGGTTCGACATAAGCGCTGGATCCCATTGCGCCCGGCGCGAAACGACTGCCCTCTTCATTCATCCAGACTGCGACCTCGATTGGGCGACGCGTCGTAATCCCCGCATCATGCAATGCGCTCAGGCACTCCATTCCCGCGATAACGCCATAGCAACCGTCAAGATTTCCCCCAGACGGTTGGGTATCAATATGGCTGCCGGTAACCACAGGCGGCAAAGCCTCTTGTCCGGCACGACGAATGAAAAGATTGGCACTGTCATCGGTTATCACTTCACAGCCCAGTGAGCCGGCCCAATCGATTAACCAGGCGCGTGCATCCAGTTCCACAGTCGACAGTGCCTGGCGATCAACGCCACCATTTTCCTGCGCGCCAAAGCGGGCAAGTTGCGCCAGTCTGTCCAACAGACGCTGCTGGCTGACTTGCGCCACGACCTGCATCGGGGTGATATCAGGCATCGTTTATCTCCCCTTCGTCCAGTTGCAACGGGCGCTTAAACCAGGGCGCGAGGAAATTCTTCAGTCGATCGGTCTGGGGCTGACGAAACAGCTTATCTGGCGCACCGCTTTCAATAATCGAACCGCCCGCCATGAATACCATGCGTGAGGAAATTTTTGCAGCGAATGACATTTCATGGGTCACCATCACCATGGTCATCCCGTCATTGGCCAGGGCTTTCACCACGTCCTGTACCTCTTCCACACGCTCCGGGTCCAGTGCAGAAGTAGGCTCGTCCAGCAACATAAGCTCCGGCTCCAGCGCCAGTGCTCGGGCAATACCAACGCGCTGTTGTTGTCCTCCAGAAAGGCGAGCTGGCCGCGCACTGGCTTTTTCCGCCATTCCCACCTGCGCCAGTGCTTGCACCGCTTTCTTTCGCGCCACATCGCGTGGCGTTTTCTTGCCAAGAATTAGCGGTGCGCAGACATTTTCTAATACCGTCATATGTGGCCACAGATTAAATTGCTGAAACACCATAGCCAGTGGACGACGCACCTCGGCAATCAACGCTGCGCTGTCACGATCTTTCAGGCTACGGCTGTTGCTGCTGTACCCCAGAAGCTGCCCTTTGATCAGCACGTCTCCTTCGTCATAGGCTTCGAGAAAATTCATGCAGCGCAGCGCGGTGGTTTTACCCGAGCCTGAAGGGCCGATAAGCGTCACGATCTCACCGGTACTGACGGTGAGATTGATATCCGCAAGCACCCGATTGTCGGCAAATGACTTGCCAACACGGCGTAGTTCAAGAATAGGTTGGGGATGCATGCTCTTATCCTTCTACAGAGGTGCGGCTCAACAGACGCACGCCGATACTGACACCCTGAGCCAGCAGCCAGTAGCTGAGGATCAACAGGGTGTACGGCACGATATAGGTGTAGGTGTTGGCGACAATTTGCCCGGTCGTCATAGTCAGTTCAGGCACGGTAATCACCGAAGCCACCGCGCTTTCTTTAATCGTGGAAATAAACTGATTACCCAGTAATGGAAGGCTGAAACGAAGCGCCTGCGGCGTCTGGATATGCCAGAAGCTTTTCCAGGCAGAAATATCGTGTACCTGCGCAGCTTCCAGTTGTCCGACACTGATGCTCTTCCATGCAGCGCGGAAAATTTCGCTGAAGTAAGCGGTACTGTATAGTGCCAGTGAAATCACTGTGGCTTCGACGGCGCTAAGCGTGATGCCGATTGCCGGCAGGCCAAAGTAGAACACCGCCAGCTGCGCTAAATAGGGTGTGCCGCGTACCAGCCAGACATAAGTGCGCCACAATCCGTACAATAACGTATTCATACGGCTCATGGCCTGCGCAGCGAAACCGATGAGAGCGCCTGACAACGCAGCACATAAACTGATACCGAGCGTAACGACGAGAGCGTGACCAAAATCGGGAATATAGCGCAGGAAGTCGTTCATTGGCCCTCCTTCTGCCAGCGGCGTTCAGCATAGCTGCCCAGCAGCGAAAGCAGGCTGGTGAGTACCAGGTACGACAGCGCGATAGCAATATAGACTTCCAGCGGCCGGTAGGTTGAGGAGGCAAGTTGTTGCCCGACTCGCATAAGATCCGTAATGGCAATCACTGACACTACTGCAGAAGCCTTGATCACGTCGATCAACTCGGAAATTAACGACGGTAACGTCAAACGCAGCACCTGCGGGATCTGGATATGCCACAGCGCCTGACGTGGCGTCAGCCCACAGATTGACGCAGCCTCCAGTTGTCCTGGCGCAATGGCCTGAAAACCGCTGCGCAAAATCTGTGACTGGTAAGCTGCGGTATTCAACGTGAGTGCGATAACAGCGGCCAGGTAGCCAGGCAATGACAGGCCCAGCTCACCCGGCAGGTAATAACAGAGCAAGACCTGTGCAATAACCGGCGTGCCACGAAACAGGCTGATATACACACGGGCGACTCTGCACGCGATTGATGACTGGCCGTTCTCCATCAGATGAATCACCACACCGACAAAAAAACCGGCAACGATGGCAACGATGCACAATGAGGCGGTAGTCACCGCGCCATTCATTAACATCGGCAGCCAACGGGTCAGCAGTGAGAAAAATTCACCCATGTTCTCACCACTTACAGTGCGGGTGCGGGCATTTTGTCCGCCGGCACGTCCATCACGAAACCAAACCATTTCTGCTGAAGGGCTTTCATCGTGCCATCTTTGTTGGCTTCGCTGATGCCATCGCTGAGAAGCTTCACTAAAGATGCGCTGTCAGTATCCTGACGCCCGACCCAACCGAAATAGGTAGTGGGTCCGAGCATGGGCTTCAGGGTGGTGAAAAGGCCCGGGCGTGACTTGATCAGGGGACCAAGGTTGGCAAGAGATTGCGCGACACCATCCAGACGTTTGTTTGCCAGATCGGCGTAGGCCTCATCAAAAGAGACGTACTGCTTGATCTCTTTGATGCCCGGCTTGCCGCTGGCCTTCAGTTTTGCATTGAACTCCTGCAACACCTGCAACTGACCTGAGCCCGCCTGGGATCCGACTATTTTGCCGCTCAGATCCTCTAATGTGGTAATGGTGCCGTCATTTTCACGTTTAAGCAGCGCAACAGTAGATTCTGCAATCGGTACGGTAAACGCGAAGTGCGCAACGCGCTGTTTGTTTACGGTGACTGCCGTGACCACAAAATCGAATTTCTTGGCATCCAGCCCGGGCAGGATGCCCTGAAACGGCAGGTCAAGCTGTTTAACCGCCACGCCAGGCAGCTTTTTCTCCAGAATATGGTTCATCAGATCGACGTCATAACCCACGATCTTGCCGTTTTCTACCGACTCAAAGGGGGCGTAACGCGCCTCAGTCGCAATGGTGATAGTTTTTTCTTCTTTGATGCGATCCAGCACATCTGCACTGTGAGCCGTCGCGGAAAATCCGCCGATTACACATAGCATCGCCCAGTTGAGAGAAAGCGCCTTTTTACGTCGTTTCATGTTTGCCACCCCGGTGAAAGTATTTTGAAATCTATTCAAGTTATTTGAACTGGGTGAAATAAGCATGAAGCATGCCAGTCGAAAACAACCAGCACCAAAAAGTGATGCAATTTTTTTAAACACATGATTTTAAATTTAAAAAGCAATAATCTTATTTAGCAGATGTCGGCGTTTTACAGATAGGATTGCGAGGCTTGCTGGCTGCAAATGCACAGAAATAATGCAGCCGCGATATTTATTGGTGCAGAAAGAAAGGAGCACTGCAGAAGAAATGCCCCCATCGCAGAATAAGATGCGGACAAGAAGCGGCAGCGTAAAGCCAATGAAACGGATCGGATAAAGCTATAAAAGTCCCCGTCTTTCATCAGGTTGTTCTCTGTCATCGTAAAACTCATCCAGACATTCGCACCTCATGCAAGAGCAATGCCTTTCTTTTAGCCGTATATGCGTCCAGCTCCCGGTTAAACGCTTCCGGATTTAAGTAGTCACGTAAGGCTTCCAGCACCAGTTGCTGCTGAGCGTTCCCGATACGTCCGTTGTTATCTGCCCCTGAGAAGTGGTCGGCTGTAGTGGTTTACTGAATTTGGCCACCTGAACAGAGGTGATATGCTCATCTCAGAACAACAGATGTGTCCCAATGAAAAGAAGAAATTTCAGCGCAGAGTTTAAATTCGAATCCGCTCAAATGGTCCTTGACCAGAGCCACACCATTGCAGATGCAGCCAATACTACGGATGTTGGTCTTTCTACCTCAATACTTTTTCCAAGCGCAACGGCTGCATCAGCGTGACCAGCTCATCGAGAAACTCCTTTAGGTCGCGCTGGCGGATATGCTTCTGCAGCAGAGTAAGGATGATTTGCCGAGGCAAAACGCCAGCGTCGTTTATTTCAAATAATGTTGGCTTTGCTAATCATTAAAATCAACAGGCAGCCAGAGCGGCTGCCTGATCAGAGCGTCGATATAATCCCGGCTCGTAATGTAAGGCGAGCCGGAATGTCAGGCTGACGCCGAAGCCGTTGCAGCTTGACTGGCGTGGATGTTCAGCACGTTGCTGAGAATGGAGAGCGCCTGATGAAACTGCGTCTCCGGAATGGTCAGAGGGG
>MIEI01000129.1 GCA_002095305.1 Pantoea brenneri | reverse complement strand
CCCGCCCGACAGCTGATCGAGGTAGCGCATCGCCAGATGGGCAATCCCCAGCTGTTGCAGCAGATGCATCACTTCCGCTTCGCTGTTAGCGCTGTGCAGGCCACCGGAGGCGCGTTGCGCCACAATAATCGACTCCAGCACGTGCAGATGCACCCCGGCCGGCAGCGACTGCGGCAGATAGACCACATGCTTTGCCCGCTGTGCAAACGGCTGGGTCATCAGGTTTTCGCCGTTGAGCCACATTTCGCCACGGCCTTTATTCAGGCCGGCCAGCGCCCGCAGCAGGGTCGATTTGCCGCAGCCGTTTGGCCCGAGCAGCACGGTAATCTCACCGCGCGGCAGCGGCGCGATATTCAGGTTTTCAATCACCTTGTGTTTAGGATAACCGGCGCTAAAACCGCGTAAGGTCAGACCCTGTTGCATCAGACTGTCCCCCGATGACGCAAAATAATACTCAGGAAGAACGGCACGCCAATCAGCGAAGTGACAATGCCGACCGGAATGATCACGCCGGGGATCAGGTTCTTCGAGGCGACTGACGCCAGCGACAGCACCAGCGCCCCCACCAGCGCACTGGCCGGCAGATAAAAGCGGTGATCCTCACCGAACATCATACGGGCGATATGCGGTGCCACCAGGCCAATAAAGCCGATCGGGCCGACAAAGGCCACCGCCAGCGCAGAGAGAATACTGATGCGCAATAAGGTCGCCAGCCGCAGGCGGCGCACGTCAATGCCAAAGCTCACCGCGCGGTCTTCGCCTAAGCGCAGCGCCGTCAGCTTCCAGCTGCTCAGCAGCGAAAACGGCAGCAGGATGGCCAGCGCCACGGTCAGCACGCCCAGTTTCTCCCACGAGGCACGCGCCAGGCTGCCCATGGTCCAGAACACCAGACCCTGCAGCGTATCTTCGCTGGCGATAAACTGCATCATCGAGACCAGCGCATTAAAGGTGAATACCAGCGCGATACCGAACAGCACCACACCGGCTGACGACACCTGCGTCCAGCGGGTCACCGCATCCAGCATCAGGGCGGCAAACAGCGCAAACACGAAGGCGTTGGCGGAAATCAGCCACTGATCCGGGACGCCGGGAATGCCGATGCCGAGAATGATTGCCAGCGCGGCGCCAAAGGCTGCCGCAGACGAGACGCCAAGGGTAAACGGGCTGGCAAGCGGGTTATTCAGGATGGTCTGCATTTCTGCCCCTGCCAGGCCGAGTGACAGGCCGACCACGATCGCCATCAGCGCATACGGCAGACGAATGTCCCAGACGATAACCCGGGTTCCGGCATCGACGCTCTCCGGGCTAAGCAGGGTGTTCCACAGCGTTTGCAGTGACAGGCCCGCCGGACCGAGGGTGAAGTCGAGGATCAGAGAGGCGAGAATCGCCAGCAGCAGCACGCCAATCCACATCATGCGACGCCGCAGTACCTGATGATAGTTTTGCACGCTGTGTTCAGGCGATTCAGTGCCTGTCAGCAGCGAAGATTCTGTCGTCATGTTTAACCCTGTTGTGACTATCCGGTCAGAAAACGCAGCCACAATAGTGCAGGTGATAATAATTATCAATTCGTGAGAATAAGCGAGGCGTGAAAAAAGCAGAAAAAAGCGCGCTAACAGGCAGGATACTGACTCAGGGAAAATACGCCTTTCGCAAAGACGCAAAAGCGCCATCCGTGGCAGGCTCAGCGCGCGCGATTACGCACCTCATCCCTGAGGTGCGCCGGTAGCCGGGCCAACGCGTTGCGTTTTTGTCCCTGGCCCGCGCTGCTTTGCTACAGGCGTATGCTCCCGTCGCTTTACGTTTTACTGCGGTCATCCAAAACGACGGAAGGCACCACGCTTCAGCGCAGCATTAATCTTTATGGATCGGGAATTCCATTTCGCTGTACTTCACAAAACGGCTGCCGCGCGTCAGCTTGTAACCGAACCAGATAATCAGGAACAGCGGAATACCGATGTAGGTCGCCGCCACGCCGTACCAGTCGATGCGGTCATTGAGGAACGCCTGGTAGTTCTGACCGAGGGTAATGATCAGGCAGAGCACAAAGGCGAAGATCGGACCCAGCGGGAAGAAGCCGGAACGGTAAGGCAGCGCGTTCACGTCATGCCCTTGCGCCACATAGCCGCGACGGAAGCGGTAATGGCTGATGGCAATACCGAGCCAGGCGATAAAGCCGGTCATGCCCGAGGTGTTCAGCAGCCAGAGATACACTTCCTGGTTGCCAAATTTTGAGGTCAGGAAGCACAGCCCCGCCACCACGGTGGTGGCCCACAGTGCATTGCGCGGCACGCCGCCTTTTGACAGCCGGGCAAAAATCCGCGGCGCTTTGCCTTCGCTCGCCAGGTTGTAGAGCATGCGGGTGGAGGCATACATGCCGGAGTTACCGGCTGACAGCACCGCCGTCAGGATCACCGCATTCATCACCGCCGCCGCCGACAGCAGACCGGCATTACGGAACACCAGAGTGAACGGGCTGACGCTGATATCGTTGATATCATTGTGCAGCAGCTGCGGATCGGTATACGGCAGGATCAGGCTGATAATCAGAATGGCGAACACATAGAACAGCAGGATACGCCAGAAAATCTGCCGCACCGCCCGCGGGATGTTTTTGGCCGGATCTTCAGATTCGCCCGCCGCGATACCGATCAGCTCGGTGCCCTGGAAGGAGAATCCGACAATCATCGCCACGCCAATCATCGCCGCAAAGCCGCCGGCAAACGGTGCGTCACCGACCTGCCAGTTCTGCCAGCCTGCGTGCTCTGCACCGCGCATGATGCCGGTGATCATCAGCACGCCCACCACGATAAAGATGATCACGGTCGCTACTTTGATCAGCGAGAACCAGTATTCCGCCTCGCCAAAGCCCTTCACCGAGATGTAGTTCATCAGGAACATCAGGCAGAGGAACAGCGCACTCCAGATCCAGCCAGGCGTGTCGGGGAACCAGTAGTTCATCACCAGTTGCGAGGCGACCAGGTCAACCGCAATGGTCACCGCCCAGTTGTACCAGTAGTTCCAGCCGAGCGCGAAACCAAAGCCCTCTTCAACGTACTTTGCGCCGTAGGTGGCGAACGAACCTGATACCGGCATAAATGCCGCCAGTTCACCGAGGCTGGTCATCAGAAAATAGACCATCAGTCCGATCAGGATATAGGAGAGCAGCGCGCCGCCAGGACCTGCCTGAGCAATGGTCGCGCCGGACGCGACAAACAGGCCGGTACCGATTGAACCGCCAATGGCGATCATCGTCAGATGACGCGCTTTTAACGCACGTCGTAACGCAGGTTGTTGTGTTGTATTTGAGTCATTATGCATGTGTAAACGCTACGCTGGGTAAAAATGAGGCGCGATTGTAGCAGCTAAGCCTGCGCTGTATAGCGAATGCCGCGCTGTTATAAGTTACGTTCATGATCGCGCCAGAATTATTAGTAATCACTCGCGACAATAGGATAAAAAACGTGTCAGTGCCTTCGAGATATGTTTTTGCCGGTGGTGAATGCGGTACAGAGTGCGGGTCAGACGCGGCAGCGGCAGCGCCAGTTCGACCAGCGTGCCGGCGTCCAGCAGATCGCTAATCACCCGTCGTGACAGGCAGCTGATGCCCATTCCGTGGCGCACCGCATGTTTGATCGCCTCGGAGTTGCCCAGCTCCATGCCCAGCTGAAAGGTCGGCAGATGCGACAGCAGCAGATAATCCACAATTTCACGGGTGCCGGAGCCGCGTTCACGCAGGATCCACGGCGCTGCCGCCAGCGTTTCCAGCGTCACCGGCTGTTGCAGAATCGCCGCATCCGGTGCGGCAAACACCACCAGCTCATCCTCCAGCCACGGTTCGCTCACCAGTTCGGTCATGTGGCAGGGCCCTTCAATCAGCCCGACATCAACCCGGAAATCGGATACCGCATTGATCACATCCTGACTGTTGCCAACGCTCAGCTCCAGCGGCAAACCGGGAAAATCACGCCGGTAGGCCGCCATCATGCCGGGCAGCAGATAGTTGCCGATGGTGCTGCTGGCAAAGATGCGAATCGCCCCGTTGTCCTCTTTGAACAGCTGCTCAATTTCACCCGCCTGCTCCAGCAGACCCACCGCGCGCGGATAGAGCAATCGCCCATGCTCATTCAGCACCAGCCGCTTGCCTACCCGATCAAACAGCTGTACCCCGAGCTGGTTTTCCAGATCGGCCAGCGCGGCGCTGACCGCCGACTGCGATAGCGCCAGCAGTTGCGATGCCTGGGTGGTCGATCCGCTTTTTAACACTTCCGTGAACACTTCTATCTGCCGCAACGTAATGTGCATCGGCACTCCTTAAGTCATTTATTGCCTGATGAGATAGATCACCACCGCCAGCCAGATCAGCGCAATCAGCGCAATCCCGCCAGCAATCTTTTTGCCGCGCGAACGCTGGGTTTGCGCCCGCTGGCTGCTGCTGATACGCACCTCACGCGGCAGCAGGCGCAGCAGAATCATTACCCCGGAGGGAATAATCACCGCATCATCCAGTAATCCGACAAACGGGATCACATCCGGAATAAGATCGATCGGGCTGATGCCATAGGCAACCAGTCCCAGCATCGCCAGTTTGTTCCACCACGGGGTACGCGGATCGCGAAAGGCAAACCACAGCACCACCACGTCCCGTTTGATCAGCGTCGCCCATCGGCGCAGACGCGAAAATAGCATGATTGCCGCCTTATCGTTTATTCTGGTCAATTATAAATATATTATCAATTTCACTTTTAAGCCAGTCAGCGCCATGATCGGGTCTCAATCAGAGGGAGGGACCACTATGGCTGATCTGAGCATGACTAAAACCCACAATCCGATTCCGCGCTGGCTGCCTGGTTTGCTACTGACCGCGCTGATTGCCGCTGCGGCCAGCTGGCTGGCTGGCCAGCCGGCGATTGCCTCGTGGGGGCTGGGATCGCTGACGCTGGCAATTGTGCTGGGCATCATCATCGGCAACAGCGTCTACGCGCCGCTGGCCGCACGCTGTGACACCGGGGTGGTGCTGGCCAAGCAGAAACTGCTGCGGCTGGGGGTAATTCTGTTCGGCTTCCGCATTACGCTGCAACAGATTGCTGACGTCGGCGTCAGCGGTATCCTGATTGATGCGCTGACCCTGAGCAGCACCTTCTTTATTACCTGCCTGCTGGGGATGCGCCTGCTGAAGCTGGATCGCGATACCGTCTGGCTGATTGGTGCCGGTAGCAGCATCTGTGGCGCGGCGGCGGTACTGGCGACCGAACCGGTGGTCAAAGCGGCACCGTCAAAAGTCGCGGTCGCCATCGCGACGGTAGTGCTGTTTGGTACCCTGGCGATTTTTAGCTATCCGCTGCTGTGGCCGCTGGTGCATAGCCTGCTGCCTGGTGTTGATCAGGCGCAGTTCGGCGTATTTACCGGCTCGACCATTCATGAAGTGGCTCAGGTGGTCGCGGCCGGACACAGTATCGGTCCGGATGCCGAGAACAGCGCGGTGATTGCCAAAATGCTGCGGGTGATGATGCTGGCCCCGTTCCTGCTGTGTCTCAGTGGCGTGCTGCGCCGCCAGAGCCCGGCGGCGACCGCATCGCGTCCGGTGACCTTCCCGTGGTTCGCGCTGCTGTTCATTGCCGTCGCGCTGTTTAACTCGGTGCACCTGCTCCCCGCTGGCCTGGTAGCGATGCTGAATCAACTGGCTGGCTTGCTGCTGGCGATGGCGATGGCTGCGCTGGGATTAACTACCCGTTTCAGCGCGTTACGTGAAGCGGGCGTGAAACCGCTGCTGCTGGGTGCCATGGTCGCTGTCTGGCTGATCGTCGGTGGCGGTGCCATCAATCTGCTGGTGCAACATTTCATGGGCTAACCGCATCGGGTATCATGCCTGCTCGTCAGTGCATAGCCCCTTCAGGAGAACGGCATGAAATATATCGGCGCACACGTCAGTGCGGCAGGTGGTGTGGATCAGGCAGTCATTCGCGCCCATGAAATAGACGCCACCGCCTTCGCCTTGTTTACTAAAAATCAACGGCAGTGGAAAGCCGCCCCGCTTTCCACTGAGGTGATTGATGCCTTTCGCGCCGCCTGCGAGAAATATCACTTCAGCTCGCAGCAGATCCTGCCGCACGACAGTTTTCTGATCAACCTCGGCCACCCGGTGGCCGAGGCGCTGGAAAAATCCCGTGCCGCCTTTATTGATGAGCTGCAACGCGCCGATCAGCTCGGCCTGACGCTGCTGAACTTCCATCCGGGCAGCCACCTGCATCAGATCGATGAGCAGGCCTGCCTGAAACGCATCGCCGAATCGATCAATATCGCCCTCGACCAGAGCCGTAACGTCACAGCGGTGATTGAAAATACCGCTGGTCAGGGTAGCAACCTCGGTTTCCGCTTTGAGCATCTGGCGGAAATTATCGACCAGGTTGAGGATAAGAGCCGCGTCGGCGTCTGTCTGGATACCTGCCACGCCTTTGCCGGCGGCTATGATCTGCGTACCGAAGCGGACTGCGTCGCCACCTTTGCTGAATTGGAGCGCATTGTCGGCTTTCGCTATCTGCGCGGCATGCACCTCAACGATGCGAAAAGCACTTTTGGCAGCCGTGTCGACCGCCATCACAGCCTTGGTGAAGGCAACATCGGCAAAACCGTATTTAGCTGGATGATGAAGGATGCGCGTTTTGACGGGATTCCGTTGATTCTCGAAACCATCAACCCGGATATCTGGAAAGATGAGATTGCCTGGCTGAAGTCAGAACAGCAGGGATAAAAAAGGGAGCCTGCTGGCTTAATGCCGATCGGTTAAGGGACCGGTGATAACGCAGTCTGGTGCAGGCAGGGGCTGGCGGTCCTCGCGCCTCTGCGCGGTCCA
>MIEI01000128.1 GCA_002095305.1 Pantoea brenneri | reverse complement strand
GATAGCGCCGCCCTTCCGGCGTCAGCTCCAGCCGACGGGTGGTGCGGCGCAGCAGCTGCACGCCGAGCCGCTGCTCCAGCTGGCTCAGTCGTTTGCTGACGGCCGCCAGCGACAGCCCGAGTTCACGGGCGGCGGCGGTCAGGCTGTCCAGCGCGGCAAGCCGTACGAAGAAAGCGAGGTCGTCGGTTGAGGTGCGGGATTCTCTACTTTGATTCAACACTGGATTGCGTTTCAGGCTCATTATTTCCCCGGAATCGACAGTTATACTGCGTACACAATTCGAACATCAACCGGAAAGGTGCCCTGTGACTGACAAAATCCATCGTATTGCGGTAATTCCTGGCGACGGTATCGGCAAAGAAGTGATGCCGGAAGGCGTGCGCGTGATGAATGCGGCGGCTGAAAAATTCAATATTCCGCTGCGCTGGGAGTGGTTTGATTACGCCAGCGCCGACTACTGGCAGCAGCATGGCAAGATGCTGCCTGACGACTGGTTTCCGCAGCTGAAAGCGTTTGATGCCATCTACTTTGGTGCGGTTGGCTGGCCGGACGTGGTACCCGACCACGTTTCCCTGTGGGGATCGCTGTTGCAGTTCCGCCGCGAGTTCGATCAATACGTCAATCTGCGTCCGGTGCGCCTGATGCCCGGTGTTAAAGCGCCGCTGGCCAACCGTCAGCCGGGTGATATCGACTTCTATGTGGTACGCGAAAATACCGAAGGCGAATACTCCAGCGTTGGCGGAACCATGTTCCCCGGCACCGATCGCGAGGTGGTGATCCAGGAAACGGTGATGACCCGCACCGGTGTCGATCGCATCCTGAAATTTGCTTACCAGCTGGCGCAGAGCCGCCCGAAAAAACACCTGACCTCCGCCACTAAATCGAACGGTATTGCGATCACCATGCCTTACTGGGATAGCCGGGTTGAGGCGATGGCTGGCCAGTTCCCCGAGGTGAAAGTCGACAAGTATCACATCGATATTCTCACGGCCAATTTTGTGCTGCACCCGGACTGGTTTGATGTGGTGGTCGCCAGTAACCTGTTTGGCGATATCCTGTCGGATCTCGGTCCGGCCTGTACCGGCACCATCGGCATCGCGCCCTCCGCCAATATCAACCCGGAAGGCCACTTCCCAAGCTTGTTTGAACCGGTGCACGGCTCAGCGCCAGATATTGCCGGTAAAGGCATCGCCAATCCGATTGGACAGATCTGGTGCGGCGCGATGATGCTGGAGCATCTGGGCTATAAAGCGGCGGGTGATGCGGTATTAGCGGCGATTGAGCGTACGCTGGCCGCAGGTGAGCACCTGACGCGCGACCTCGGCGGCAGCGCCAGCACCGAACAGCTCGGTAGTGCCATCGCCGCCGCGCTCTGAGTTATTCCGGCAGCTCTACCACGCTGTCGGGGTGCCAGCCTGACGGTAACGGCTCCGGCCGCACGATCGCCAGGTTATGCAGTTGCAGATTCTCCACGCCGCGCGCAAACAGTCCCGGCAATCCGCCGGGATAGCGCTCAACCCCGAACGCCTCTCCGGTTTTCGGATCGAGCTTATAGGCGTTATCCAGTCCCATGCCGGTCGGTGAGTCAGGGTTACACGGCGGCCGGACGTCATACTGCCCCTGCGCCACCGACGCCACCGACGCCACACTTTGCCGCAGCTGCACCTGACTGATTAACACATCGCGGATCGCGCCCGGCTGCGCCGCATGCAGGTTAATCGCCCCTTCCGCTACGCCCGTCACGTTAGTGAACTGCACCTGCTCCACGCGGCCCGGCACAATCGCCGGATCGCGACTGCGCACCGAGATAAACAGCGGATCGGCTTTGCCCCAATGGCACGGTGGTGCATGGTGGCAGGCAAAGGTCAGATTGCTGAACAGCAGCCGCCGCATCGCCCCGCCATCGCGTGACAGAATGCCAATTGCGCGGTTGGAATCGAAAATGGTGCAGCCGGTCACCGTCACATCTTCCACATCATCCCAGGTTTCGGTGCCGATTTTAAAGGCACAGCTGTAACTGCGCAGCAGACAGTTGGTGATCATAATCTGGCGGGCCGGACGTCGCAGCGCCGCAGGCTTGTGGGTGGTTTTAATGCAGATGGCATCATCGGCGGCGCTGAGGTAGCAGTTACTGACAAACACCGCCTCGCAGCTGTCGATATCCAGCGCATCGGTGTTCGGCATGGTCATGGCGTTATCGATGGTGAGATGGTCGATATGCACATGGCGGCAGCTCACCAGATGCACGGTCCACATCGGTGCCTGCACGATGGTGAAATCTTCCAGCCTGACCTGCTCGCAATCTTCAAAAACGATGATGCGCGGGCGGTCGGCGCGCGGCAGACGATAGCCCTGCTCATCACGTTCGGTGGCAAACCAGGCTTCGCCCTCGCCATCAATCCGGCCGGTGCCGCTCAGGGTGATATTGCGCTGGCCAAGGGCGTAAAGCAGCACGTTGTGTGACTTCTCGGCGCTGCTCAGCGCCTGTACCGGCTGGTAATCGGCCAGCTGCTGGCTGGCGATCAACACCGCACCCGCCTCCAGGTGCAGTTCAAAATCAGAGGGCAGATTCAGGCAGCCGCTGCGGTAGCGCCCGGCAGGCAGCGTCAGGCGGCCACCGCCGGCGGCGGCAATCTGATCCATCGCGCGTTGCAGCACCGCGGTATCCAGGGTTTCGCCGTCGGCGGCAGGATGAAAATCGGCAAGGGAAAGGTGCATCATGCGTCTCCCGCAAGAGTGAGGAGGAAGAATTGCAGCACGTTCCGGTGCCGCAAACCTTTGTCTGGTCGCCACTGCCCCGTTCCGTGCCGGCGATCACAGATTACTTCACGGCGCCTTCGGTCACGCCGCTGATAAACTTGCGCTGGAAAATCAGGAACACCGCCACCAGCGGCAGGATGACAATCATCGCACCCGCCATCAGCACCGGAATGTCGATAGTGTTTTTATTCTGAAAGAACATCATGCCGATCGGTAAGGTACGCAGTTCATCTTTATTGACCAGAATCAGCGGGATTAAAAACTCATTCCAGGTCCAGATAAACAGCAGCAGCCCGAGCGTCGAGAGCGTCGGCCAGATGGCCGGCACCAGGATGCCCCACAAAATTTTGACCCGCGAGGCACCATCCATCACCGCCGCTTCCACCAGCTCTTTGGGCACCTGCTGAAAGGCACTGGCGATCATCAGGGTTGTAAACGGCAGCGACAGGGCAATCTGCGGCAAAATCAGCGCCAGATAGGTATTGGTCAGCCCCATCCAGCGCAGCTCGTGGTAGAGCGGGATGATAAACGCCTCGCTCGGCAACACCATGCCGAGCGCCAGCATCGCCGCGATCGCTTTTTTACCGGGGATCTTCAGCCAGGCGAAGCCAAATCCGGCCAGAATCCCCAGCAGCACGCTGCACAGCACCACCGGGATGACCACCAGCACCGAGTTGAGGAAGTAGACGTTAAAATGTCCCTGCTGCCAGGCGGTGAGGTAGTTTTTAAAATTCAGCGAGGCGGGCAGCGTGAATACCCCCTGGAACAGCTCCATCTGGGTTTTGAACGAGGTCATCAGCGCCATCAGAAACGGCAGAATAGTCATCAGCGCCACGATCCAGATCAGCGTGCGTGAAATCACCGGCGTACTACGCATCAGTATCGCTCCTTTAAGGCCAGGTGAATCAGGTAGTTAATCCCTAACACAATCAGCATGCTGAACACCGCCACTGACGACGCATAGCCAAAGTAGTGCAGGTCAAAACCCTGCTTATACATAAAGATATTGGTCACCATGGTGGACGTGCCCGGCCCGCCCTGGGTCATCACATAGACCAGGTCAAAGGCTTTCAGGCTGGCAATCACCGTCAGCAGCAGCGCAATCCGCACCTCAGGCCGCAGGGCCGGCAGGGTAATGCGCATAAACTTCTGGCGACGCGACGATCCATCCAGGTCGGCCGCTTCCAGCAGCGAGGGATCCATTCGCTGCAGGCCCGCCATAAACAGCACCAGACAGAAGCCGAAGAAGTACCAGGTGGCGACTAAGCCGACAGCCGGCAGTGCCCAGGTAAAATCGCCCAGCCATGACATCGCCAGCTGCGGTAAGCCAATGGCACGCAGCAGTTGGTCGATCGGGCCAAACGCCGGGTTATATAACCAGCGCCACACCACGCCCAGCACCGCCATCGGCATGATATAGGGCAGAAAGAAGAGAATGCGCAGCACGCTGCGTTCGCTGTTGTTGCGCGTGTCATACAAAAAGCTGCACAGCAGCAGGCCAATGCTAATCGGCAGCAGGGTATAGAACAGCATCAGGATGGCGTTATTGCCCAGCGCGATCCAGAACACCGGATCGCTGAACATCCGCAGATAGTTGCTGACGCCGCTGAATACCGGCAGTGAGGTGCCGTCCCATTCGGTAAAGCTGATACCGAGCGAGGCCAGCAGCGGCAACAGCAGAAATACCGCATACACCAGCACCGCCGGCAGAACATAGAGAAAATTACGCCAACCGCTTAAATTCAACATAACCGTACTCGTGGCTCAGAACGACGCTCAGGCCCGGCGATGCGCCGGGCCACCGGCTTAATGTTTCAGGGTTTTCAGGTAACGCTGATAGTTGTTGTCGAAATTGGCGACCATCTGATCGGCAGTCTGACGGCCGGCCAGCAGCAACTGGACGTTCTGATTCAGTTCGGCATTCATGGTCGGCGTTGCCCAGTCTACGTAGTGGCCTAAACCGTCATAGTCATTGAGCGTCAGCCACACCTGCCAGGCTTCGGCCAGCAGCGGATTGTCCGTCGGCATTTTCGCCGCTTTGTTGGTGCTGGCCGGCAGGAAGCCGACCTTCAGCCAGCGGTCAGCCATCGCATCTGACACCATATAGTTGATGAACTTCGCCGCCGCATCCTGCTGCTCTTTGCTCTTCGCGGTGCTGGTCACCGAGAAGGCCAGATCGGTGCCGCCGACCATCAGCGGTTGTTTCACCCCCTCACCGGCAGGCATCGCGGCAAAATGGATATCTTTATTATCTTTAAACTGGCCGAGATACCAGGTACCGCTCACCAGGAACGCCGCCTGATTGTTCTGGAACAGCGTGGCGGCATCATCATGACCGATGCCCTGGAAGCCAGGGAAGAAGTAGCCTTTATCGGTCCAGCTCTTCATCATGCTGGCGGCCTTAACCAGTTTGTCATCTTTAAAGCTGCCGCCGACGTCGTAGATCAGATTATCCAGCGTCTTGCGGTCATGACTTTCTATCTGCGCCTGCCACAGCGTGCTGAGCAGTTGCTGGCCCATGTTGCCATCCAGCAGGCCGAGCATCATCGGTGCGGTGCCCTGCTGCTTCAGCTTCGCCATGGCGCTCTCCAGCTCGGCCAGCGTTTTGGGTACCGCAATGCCCGCTTTATCCAGCAGGGCCTTGTTGTAGTAAAGCCCGACCATCTCGCCGAGGCTGGCAACGCCGTACAGTTTGCCGCTGCCGAACTCACCGCTGTCTGACCAGCGGTTACGCTTGAGGACCGAGTCAGGGAAGCGCGTGGTCCAGCCATCAGCGCTGGCGTAGCTATCAAGCGGTAGCAGCAGCTTATCTTTTACCAGCGATCCCATATCGCCACCGCCCTGATTCACCTGGGCGATCTGCGGACCGTCGCCCGCGGTCAGTGCCAGCTTGAGCGGAATACGCGTATCTTCAAACGAGTGAACCGAGCGATTAATCACGATGCCCGGATTCTGCTGCGTAAACTCTTTGATACCCTCATCCACCGCCGCGGTCTGCTGTGGATAGTTATAGATATCCCACTCATTCAGGGTAACGGCAGCCTGCGCGGCGTGGGCAACGCTGCCCGCCAGCAAGCCTGCCGCCAAAAGCCGACCCAGACTGCGAACCCGGAACGAACCAACTGAGGAAACAGACATTATGATCACCTTCTCCAGACCAGGATCGGCATCCCTTCATCTCACCGCCTGCATCCCGCAGACTGAAGCCGCATAGAAAACGCGCTCACCCATACTTACTTTAATAAAAAAATAAAGTCAAACAGCCCGCCGGTGAAATTACAACGCTGTGAGCACGCGCAAATAAACAGCGACCTGGCGGTAAAAACAGCAGACTCCGCTGGACAGATGGCCGGTTGCCGCGGCAGCACAGCCTGAACCAGCGCTTCCGTAGCACGATCTGCCAGCGCGATTGTCGCAAAATAACTCTCTGATAAAACATATGAAAATCCTATCACGCTCACAGTTTGCCGTTTTTCCCGCGGGTCAGGAGAGAGACAAGCGCCGTGCGCCGGGCGTGTTGGCGATCACAGTTGTGAAGCGAGAAACCGGTAAAGATTGCTGAACCGCCGGCGTTAGTGCGATAAGGTAATTATTCTATCTTGAAAACTAAGTCCACTTTCATTAACGTAACTTTTCATCGGCGGACCGCGTCAGTGACGGTCCCCTTCATCCACTCACGAGAAATCACCATGGCGAATCAAGGTGTCATTCGTCCGGCGACCCCGGCGGACTATCCGGCGCTCTACCGCATCTGCCTGGAAACGGCGGATGCCGGCGGGGATGCGCGTGCGCTCTACTCTGATCCTGACTATCCCGGCCAGCGGTTTGCCGTGCCCTATGCGCGTTTCGCACCGGATTTTGCTTTTGTGCTGGAGATCGAGGGTGAAGTGCTGGGCTATGTGGTGGCCGCACCGGATACCCGCGCCTTTGAAGCGCAGTTAGCCGCGCAATGGTGGCCACAGTTACAGCAGAAATATCAGCAACGCAGCGCCGACGCGCCGCTTGACGACAAGATACTCGACGCCATTCGCCATCCTGACGCTGCGGCTGAGGCGCTGGTGAGCCGCTGGCCGGCTCATCTGCATATCAACCTGCTCCCGGCGGCGCAAAAAGGGGGCTGGGGCCGCAAAATGATTGAGCACCAACTGGCGGCGCTGCGGGCAGCGGGCGTCAGCGGCGTTCACCTTGGCGTCAGCCTGCAAAACGAGCAGGTCTGCGCCTTTTATCAGCGCATGGGATTCAGCCCAATCCTGCGCAGCAACGCCATTTACATGGGCCAGTTACTCTGAGTGAGGTAGTCCGATGACCAGCCTGCGCTTGCAGAATGTGAAGAAGTCTTACGAGCACGTTAACGTGATTCATGGCATCGATCTGACGATTAACAGCGGGGAATTCGTGGTATTTGTCGGGCCATCCGGCTGCGGCAAATCGACGCTGCTGCGGATGATCGCCGGGCTGGAGGAGATCAGCAGCGGACAGTTGCTGATTGAGGAGCAGGACATGACCCGGCAGCCCGCCACCGAGCGCGGCATTGCATGGTGTTTCAGTCCTATGCGCTCTACCCCAACATGACGGTGCGCGGTAACCTCGCTATCCGCTGGAGGTGATGAAGAAGTCGAAGGCGGAGATCGCCCAGGCGATCGAGCAGACGGCCGCCCGCCTGCATCTGACCGAACTGCTTGACCGGCT
>MIEI01000127.1 GCA_002095305.1 Pantoea brenneri | reverse complement strand
CTGAGCCTGAGCCTGAGCCTGAGCCTGAGCCTGAGCCTGAGCCTGAGCCTGAACCTGAGGCAGAAGAACCCAAATCGCGCGGAGGTTTTTTAAATGGTTTGAAAGCAATTATTGAAAAGTTTCGAAGATAGTGTAGCTATTGATTTTTAGGTCATATGCGTTATAAGTAACATGTCAAGGATGACAACTTAGCAAGGATGCTTATTATGGATAAATTACAAAAATATTTGCCTGACCAAAGGTTTTTGATTCTTCTTAATCGATTTATCATACGATACGATGAGTCACAATGTAATAAAGATAAAGTTGTTAAAGATGCCTATCTTTTCTGTGTGGGTTACTTCTTCAAATATCAGCAAGATTACGAAAATCCTTATCTAAGAGGGCCCAGCAACATTATTGCTATTTTGAGTTCGGCTTTACTTAGTCCAAGCTTCTATGCAATACCTTCGAGTATTAGTCTTGATCGTATTCTATATTTTTATAAATTCATTATTGAATACATAATATGGAATGAGTATGAAGTTGAGACTGTGTTCAGAACTCATAAATTAAGTATTAGAAAAGATATTCCCTATGAAATCAAAGACCCATCTTCTCGTAAGAAAAAGAGGTTGTAATAACTTTTCATTACTTAATCCCAGGTTAATAACTTCTTCAACAATGGCTTTTCGATTTTCTCAAAGGGGGGGGGGCATATAGGCCATTTTTTTAAGCATTTACAGCTCCTCACTCACTTGTCCTGCTTCCTGCTGAACCCTGAACCCTGAACCCTGAACCCTGAACCCTGAACCCTGAACCCTGAACCCTGCTGTCATAAGTTCACCCACTAAGTAAACATTCTAACTATTTCTAAGGGTTACTAATGAGTTTTTTTCAAGTTGAACATTTTAAGTACATGTTAATAAAATGCTGATAAAAGCATCATCTGCATTATCTTAACTCCGGATATTTCCTGCAAAGCCAGAGGTTTATTCTTTTAAGATTTTAAATTAAAAAAGAGTATGGCTTTTTGCGGCTAGGGTTATTGACGAGTAAATCATTAATGTTGTTTATTGGAGTGGTATCGATACACAAACACAACTTTACAAACCTAACTGAACAAGCAAGAGGGTATCACTATGATCAAGTTCTCTACTCTGTCTCAGCGCATTTCTGCTATCACTGAAGAAAATGCTATGTATACCAAAGGTCAGGTTATCGTCCTTAGCTGATAACGTATGACAAAGGCCGCATCTCGTATGCGGCCTTACTTTTTTGGAGCACACCATGTCACTGACGAATGTTAAACCCCTCATTAAAGAATCTCATCACATCATCCTCGCAGATGATGGAGATATTTGTATTGGAGAAATCCCAGGAGTATCTCAGGTCATCAATGATCCTCCTTCCTGGGTAAGACCAGCTCTTGCCAAAATGGATGGTAAAAGGACAGTTCCCCGGATTTTTAAAGAACTGGTTAGTGAGGGTGTCCAGATTGAAAGTGAACATCTGGAAGGACTGGTTGCGGGCTTGGCGGAAAGGAAGCTCCTTCAGGACAACTCCTTCTTCTCAAAAGTGCTATCTGGTGAGGAAGTAGAAAGGTATAACAGGCAAATCCTTCAGTTCTCCCTGATCGATGCTGATAACCAACATCCTTTCGTGTATCAGGAACGGCTAAAGCAAAGTAAGGTAGCCATCTTCGGGATGGGAGGATGGGGCACATGGTGTGCACTTCAACTGGCTATGTCAGGTATAGGCACCTTAAGACTCATTGATGGGGATGATGTCGAGTTGTCAAACATCAACAGACAGGTGTTGTATCGCACAGATGATGTAGGCAAGAACAAAGTTGATGCGGCCAAAGATACGATCCTTGCCTATAACGAAAACGTGAATGTGGAGACATTCTTTGAGTTCGCTTCTCCAGACAGAGCAAGACTTGAAGAACTCGTTGGTGACAGCACTTTCATCATCCTTGCCTGGGCAGCACTGGGTTACTATCGTAAGGACACTGCTGAAGAAATCATCCATAGCATAGCTAAAGACAAAGCCATCCCTGTTATTGAGCTGGGTGGTGATCCTTTAGAGATCTCCGTTGGTCCCATCTACCTCAATGATGGTGTTCACAGCGGGTTCGATGAAGTTAAGAACTCTGTTAAGGATAAGTATTACGACAGCAATTCAGACATTAGAAAGTTTCAGGAAGCCCGCCTGAAGCACTCGTTCATAGATGGTGACAGGAAGGTAAATGCCTGGCAAAGTGCTCCCTCACTATCAATCATGGCTGGTATCGTTACCGATCAGGTTGTCAAAACCATAACTGGCTACGATAAACCACACCTTGTAGGTAAAAAATTCATTCTTTCATTGCAGGATTTCAGGTCTCGCGAAGAAGAGATTTTTAAATGAGCATTGATAGTATTACCTTTAACGAAAAAGGTTATCTTACCAAAAACATACAATCTCAATTCGCTTCAAAAATATATGAGATTATGGAGTCGTCACAAGATTCATCTGAGGAGTCCTGGACTTACATATACAAAAATTCCTTAGAGCAAAAAGATCTTTCATTTTTGACCCCGGCTGATGAGATTGAAAAGAGTTTCAACTCTTGTTTTGCAGATTTTTGCGATAATAAATTCAGTTTCTTCTTCAGAAGACTCTCCAATGAAGTGAAAGATAATGTTGCTTCAAGTGAAGCTTCAATAATCGCGTATAATTTTTGTAATTCCGAAGAGTTTAAAGATCTGATTGCTCGCCTAACCGGGAGGAAGATAGGAAATACCGATCTTTTCTACATTAATCGTTTTGATAAAGGCCATTTTCTCAACACCCATACGGATTCAGGGAATAATGTCGGGTTAGCCTTGAACATTACTCAAAATTGGGACCCGAACTTTGGTGGTTTAACACATATCCTTGATCAGGATAGAAAGAAGGTTGTTGATACATTGACTCCAGGTTTTGCTGAGCTGTTTCTTTTTGATACATCAGAGAAACAGGTTCCTCATTTCGTATCGATGGTTACAGCTAATCAGAAAAGCAGGCGGATGTCTGTTATAGCAAGGTATGGGAAGGCTTAGATTAATGACTAAAAGTTCTTTATGGCTTACGATGTTAATGGCTTTAATATGGGGCACTTCATTTCCTGTTTCAAAAATTGCGATTAATGTGATAGGCCCTTATGCATTCCGAATGGCGGGTTCTCTTGTTTCATGTGGTATTATTTTTTTGATATTCAACAAAAGTATCCGTGAAAGCCTTAAGACCCTTAACTTTGATGAATTTTTAAGAATCGCAATAATTGCGGTGCCAAATGTTTTCCTGGTTCCAACACTCAATAGCATCGCTCTTCACTTCACCTCTGTTACGAATGCGACAATCCTTGTTTACACAATGCCTTGCTTTACCTCGATTATCCTGATGGGCTTGGCAAGAAAGCTGAACTTACTCTCCCTGTTCTCACTCCTTCTTTGTTTTTCGGGGATTTTTTTGATACTCAAAGAAGTACATGTTGGATTGGGTGAGATTGTAATTCTATGTAGTGCCATTTTCTGGGCTATAGGAGCTGTCGTTTCTCAAAAGATAGTGACTGTTACTCCCTTCAAGGCCAGGCTATTCTGGCAGATATTGGTTTCAACTATTCTGGTTTCCATTACTTATCCTTTCTTCCAATCAGGTCCATTACTACAACCTCTTGTTACCGCTTTCACTAATACTGAATGTCTTCTTTGTGTTCTCTATCTCGGTATTGTAGGTAATGCACTGGTATACTTCATCTGGTTTTATCTCATTCAGAACGAGAGTGCAGAATTTGCAAGCTATGCGACTCTGCTATCACCTGTTATAACCGTTATTATTGCTTCTACATTTCTCAATGAACAACCTACAAGCAAGCAAGTAATTGGTTTTAGCCTGATTTTGATGAGTGCTTTAATAGTGAACCTTATCAAACCCTATCTTACTAAGAAGTTAGTGAAAAGGGTTCGATAAGCACTCCAGCAGTGAAGAAGTATGTTTCGTCAGGAAACCATATTAATGAGATGGAAATCTCTGCCTGCAAGTCCGGTGGTAGTTAAAGCTAGCATTGCAGGATCACATTGGAGGGTGTGCTTGTTACTAATGTCCCCTTCAATGCAGGGATACATTCAGAATTCCTGAGTATGTCATATCAATATCAGGCAACTAAGACGAAAAACCAGTACTGGGAACTGGGAACTGGGAACAGACTGCCTCGGGCGGGAAAGGGGCAGGGTCATAATGAGGATGAGGTATGAAAAATAACAATTATGGCTAAGTGAAATTTTGTATCGGAAGCAGTGGTTCATACACACTGCTCCTGTTAAAAATCTATAAATTTGATCTATTCTGCTAACAAACTTTTCTCGATGAATGTTTTTCGAGCAACATTCCCTACAATGTTTGTTGAAACTCCATCAAATGTCCCGCCGATTATACCACCGACAAGGGGGATCATTTTTCCTAAGTTGATAGCCCCTTTTTCACCAAACTTTGTTAACAATCTGAATCCTACTTTTTTGTTAATGGCAAATATGGTTTCTTTCGAAATGGTTTTAATTAACTGTGTTGACATCTTTGAGCCAACGACAATCCCTGTTCCTTTGAGAATGTCTTTCGCTGCATTCCCAACAAGGCAACTGTAAACGAGGCTTCTCACTCGATCATCTTTCACATCCCATCCACCCATTATTGCAAGGGAGGTTATCATTCGGATCTGAACATACAGGACAGTAGCGATACTAGCTGGGACTGCTACAGGTAGTGTCACGATACCACCAAGTCCTGACAGAAATCCTGAGGTAACCGACTTAGTGTTTTGCCATCTAATAAGAGAATTAGCTTGGTCAACAAGGGTGCCATCACCTTTCAAATAGCTACTTGCCATTTCAAAAGCTGAATCTGTTCCTGGTATACTCCCGTCCAGGGCCTTCTCATAAGCCCAGTTAAGGACCTGCATAATTTTTCCTTCATTGATTTTTTCAGCCACTTTAAATTCCCTTATTAACATTTGATTATATGTAACTGTTATCGGCATTGTTAAATTTTTCTTTATGAAATTTTAAATGGCAAAGGCCAGCATTTAGCTGGCTTTTGTTTGTTTCAAAGTTGGTTGTTAATTGTGTAAGTTATTGACTAATTTATCAAAAATGTGCATCCATCGCTTAAGTTGCAGTTCCGTATCCCGGATACCTTCTTGTGAGTTGAAGTCACCCTTTTGAGGAAAGAACATTACTCGCCATTCTGGATATTGAACATCATCGATAGAGATGTAAAAGCCTGACTCTCTAAAATCGTGTGTTCGGTCAAGTTCTTTGTTCATACCTGCCCGTTCTCTCGTAGTAGACAAATTGTATCGCCACTCTTTGATTGCTGAGAACGGATAGTTTTTTGTTTGTTCTCTTCCTTGAGATGGATTAGTCCTCTTTGCTGGTCGAGCTTCATAAAAGTAGAACCAAATTCATGACTCCACATACCGTCTTGCTCGCCAAAATGGTCTCTGGTGCTGGCATTCCACTTCTTAATTCGGAATTTTTTGTAGGCAAACATCAAGAGCATGATGCTTGCGAAAACCCATACGATTGCAAGCTGGACCAAACCCTGAACACCTGAGAAATATAAAATGACAATTGGCAGAGCGATGGCAATCCATACTCTTTTCATCATCAGGAAATTAGGTTGCTTAACTTCAGTCATTGTTGTCATAAGACCATCCAGTATCGTTTCGTTGGATTTGGAGCGCACTGATCCTTCAGCTTATTTTGCTGATAAATCAGTGAGCTATATCGCTTCGTTTGAAGTTACATTACGGCCTGGAATGAGTCTCTAGCAAATCATTTGTACCGATCGATCAGATCTTTTTGATAGATGTAAGCTATCGTATATGTAAAATTGATCTGTAAAAACGATCGATCGATATTTCCTATCAATATGATTATTAATAAGAATAGGTAGAGCATTTGACTTAATTTTTGGTTTTAACTCACTGATAACTAGCGGGTTTAGAACTCATCAGGTTGAAAATTTTTTCTGCTCAATGGCGATTTCTTTGATGACTACAAGTGATTCTTTTTCGCCAGTGTGGTGGGTGGGAGTAACAAAGTGGATGGGTCTCATCTTGATTAACGGCTTAAGGAGGCTCAGACCCGTTGCTTTTAAGGCTTGGACAATTAGCTTCAGGTAAGGCACCCAAAGTAGCCAGCGAACCTTGTCCTTCTGTTCAGTATTCATCTCCTCAATATGTGGGATAGAGGGGAAGTGGAACATAGGCACGTCGTCTATGTTAGCAAGTTTTTCCATTGCTTCTGACTCCTCCTCAGGCAATCCTGTATCACCTATCACCTTAGGCTCGACAGCAGAGGTGAGGGTAACCTTCTGGCTCAGACTCGACCATGAGTAGGCCTTACCTAACTGAGATGCCTTGAATGCGATTCCTGCATACTCAAATGAAAAACCATTCATTTTACCCGTGGAAGCAATGCTCGCATTGGCTGTTATATTTTGCTTACCGAGTTCATAGATGAAATCGTCAATGGTGAGGGTGCCATAGAAGCTGAGCACCGCCTCAATTGCTTCCTGGATGATTTTCTTTGAAGCTTTATTGCCTGTCCTTACTTCCATCATTTGTTCATTCCTACCAGTTTTCCTGACTTTGGGGGCTGAAGAAGGAGATGGCCCTTTGGTTCGTGTGAGCAGATGATCCTGCTCAAGCTCTTGAATGATTCTGGTGCTGATGAGGTTTTCATTTCTACCGAGGTAGAGCTGGCCATCAGGTATACGGATGCGGGAAGCAATTATGTGTATGTGCTGGCCGGCCTCGTCATTATGCATGATATAGCAACGGAGATGAGTATCACTGAAGCCCATTCGCTTCATATAGTCGTCAGCAACAAGCTTCCATTGCTCATCAGTGAGTGAATCTCCTTTAGGAAGGCGGAGAGAGTTGTGCCAGACAGGTTTCTGCACATCTGACCGGAGCTGCTGTGTTCGCATGAACTCAACAGTCACTTCATCCACAGATAAGCCAATCATGTTACCGCCGATTATCACCGGGGCTGTCTTATGATGAGGTGCTGGGGCAAGTGCATATGAGACGATACCTTTGAAGCACTTACCTCTACGAATTTTCTGCATTCCCTTCATGAGCTGATAGTCACTTATCGAGTGATAGCAGGGCATCTCTCACATGCGACAGCTTCAGCCTGAGAGTATCAACCTCCTTACTCAAAGGTTGAGCATCAGATCCGCGACGATTAAGAAACGAAGTTAGGTCATTCAACTTTTGCAGAGAAGCTGTTAGTTCATGCCATGCATCTCGATTTATCACAGGAACGGAGGGAGGTAATTGCTGAAGAGCTGAAGATCTCAGCCAACAGCTCCTGCTTAGCTGTCCTCTGGACTGGTTTACTTTGCTCATCTCAACCTCATTTAATCTGACAGTCACTGAGTATCTGCGAAGACGATTAGGGGGTAACTTCTTTGCGACAG
>MIEI01000126.1 GCA_002095305.1 Pantoea brenneri | reverse complement strand
ATTCAGGTGGCCAAATTTACTATGCCACTACACCTTAACGCCCTGAAAACTCTGACATATCCCGGAAGTTGAATCCGGGTTAAAGGCCCGCCTCTTAGAACACATATAAGCATAGATGCCCACCAAAACATTAGTATAAATCACCAATTATAGAATCATAACTTCCAGAAAATAATAAAAAATAATGGTATATGAAATAAATGAATAGATATTATTCTGATAAATATAGTTTTTTATAAAAAACGAAAGATTTCAATAAATTTTATCATTCATTCCAGAATTAAAATAACACAAGTAACAGTTAAATTTATTTTGAGATACAGATCGCAGAATTGGTTACTTGCTTGTTTACACTTGCTGAAAGACATTGAATTATTACCGGGTCACCTAGGTGGCAATTTTATAAATCACGATTATTAAGGAGGATTCCATGGATCATTCAATGAATAACTAATCAGTGATACAACCGCCCTCTGACATAATTGCGGAGGGCGTCCTAATTCTTTGATTGAGAGGGACGCATGGAGCAAAAATATTTATTAGGAAAATATACACGGGTACTTTTACGTCAGAATGATGCAATATTTGGTGCCGGCTCAAAACAGCATGTCATCACTGACAGAATCTACTGGGAAAACTTGGTCCTGTCTGCCTCACAGTGGACAGAAAAGAAAACCGTATCGGAGGTATACGAGCACGTTGCGGAGCGGATGAGTAAACAGGATTTTGATCGAGTAGTTAGTTTCCTTTTATCAAATCACTTTCTGATGCCTGCAGAAACCTCGGATAATATTTTCCTGAACCGGTATTCCCGCAATCACCTGCACTATCAAAGCTATGGTGTCGATCCTGAAGTTGTACAGAACAGGCTCTCAGGAAAGAAAGTCTTGATTTTAGGATGCGGAGGAATAGGCAATCATGTTTCTGCAATAATGGCAACCTCAGGGATAGGTGAAATTATCTTAGTTGATAATGATGAGGTTGAAATGACAAACCTAACCCGCCAGATTTTATTTACAGAGGATGACATAGGCTGTCCTAAAACGTCTGTACTTATGCGGGAACTGAAAAAAAGAAACAGCAGCACGGTTATTTCTGAAATACCGATGACTATCAAAACAAAATCAGACATATCGCGACTTCCAAAAGCCGATATGTGGATCATTTCAGCTGATGAGCCTTATTATCTTGTGCCATGGTTAAATGAGTGGTGCGTCAAAAATGGCCAAGCATACATCAATGCAGGTTATGTTAATGACATCGCCGTTTTCGGCCCGCTGTATAAACCGGGAGAAACTGGCTGTTATGCCTGTAATTCATCTGTGGGCGATCTGCCTGAAATGAGTGACAATAAAATAGAAGAAGCCTGCAGGGCAATTAATAACAATTTTAAGGTGGCAACCTTTCCGCCGGTGAATGCTCTCTCATCTGCGCTGTGCGCAAACGATGTTTTGAAGTTTCTGGGTGGCTACGGGCAGCCCCTTTCAGTTAATCGTCGCGTTGGGATATGGAGTGATCGACTTTTTACTGAAGAAAGAACCCTTACGAAAAATAAAAAGTGTGTTATCTGCGGTGAACTTTCATGAACATCCCGAAAACGCTGTCGGTTACTTACGGCTCATATAATGCCGTCCGTATGCTGATAGGTGTTTATCACGCTATATTTCTTTTATCTACCGGTGTCAGCCTGCCCCATCTTGCCATGCTGCAGGTTATATTTTCAGTAACAATTCTGGCTCTCGATTTTCCGTGTGCTGTCCTGGCGGACAAATACCACAGAAAATATTCTGTCGTGGCGGGGGTTGTTCTCACGGCTTTATTCTATCCTCTTTGCCTGCAGTCGCCGGACATGGTTTACCTCGCCCTTTCTGAGATTGTATATGCAGCAGGCATCTGCCTGATCACCGGGGCTATTGACGGATGGGTATACCATTCTCTAGAAAACGAGAAGGACCGGTTTTCGCATTATGCTCACCTTTGCCAGAAGGTTAACTCCTTTGGAAGCGTAATCACGGGCATAGCCGGCATTGCCACGATTTATTTCTCGGGAAATTATGCTTCGGGCTATATAATTTCCTGCTTAATGATGGTGGTCATTACACTTACCTTTTTAATTATCCCTGAAAAAGACAGTGTGTTAAGCGAAGGGCATAAAAAGAAAAGTTTCATTCAGAATGCGCATGAAACATTGTGGATCTTTAAAAATACACCGGGCGGTTCTCAGTTTATTCTTCTGACCTGTTTCTTCAGCGCAGGCATCCAGATTATTTTTCATTTTTGGCAACCAATCATACTTTCCAGACAAGGCCACGGCCACATGGATAACGTACAATTACTGGTGCTAATGTTTTGTCATGTCGGGGCATTCTCATCTCAGTATATCGCTAATGCGTTCATGTCCCGGCATCATGTATCTGACCAGAGATACACAAAACTGATAAAACACTTTTCATTTGTTTCTTCGGTTATGTGTATTGCTTTATATGGGCTTGTCACTGCCGGGCAAACCTTCCTGGCGGTCATCGCATTCTCCCTTATACACGGCTTTATCTGCACCGTACCAATTGGAGCAAAAAGTCTTTTCTTTTCCGAGTTGAATGACCGTCATACTGCTTATGTTTCAGGTATTGTCGGCGCTGTATCATTCAGTGGCCGAATTTTTTCAGTCATCGTACTGAGTATTATTTCATTTTTGCCTGAAGGAATACCTCCTGTCAGTTACCTTATATTACCGACCGTTGCATTTTCTTTATGTGGTCTGGTAGTGCTTCGTTGGTTATCCGTGATAAAGAAACAATATAATGAGGAAGTTACATGATTGAACATGCTGATAAAGTCATTACCCCTGAATATCTGCGCTCCATGAGTTATCCGGACTTCGTGGCGTTAATGAAGCAGGATAATACGCCACCAGGTAGTGCATATACTGTTGATTACTGGATCGAACATGCGGATATGAGTAATCGCTCGGTCCTGCTGGATCTTGCCTGTTCAACCGGTTACAGCTCCCGATACTGTTTCAGCAAAACAGGTTCTTCTGCTGAAGGAATTGATATTTCTGAAGTAGCTATCAACACTGCACGTGAAAAAGCAGCTGTGCTTGGCGCTGAGGATAAATTACGCTATCAGGTGTCTGATGCGTGCAGCCTTCCTTTTAGCGATGATACCTTTACGCATATTCTCGGTGGATGCAATTTCGCGTTTATTCAGGAAAGAGAAAAGGCGTTGGCTGAAGTTTTCCGTGTGCTGAAACCGGAAGGCATTATCTGTACTTCAAATTTTTATTACAGGAAAACCCCCGGCGAAGAAATCATTAACGGAGTTTACAATGCAATAGGTTTCAGGCCCGATCCTGAATGGACTCTGCAGTACTGGCAGGATTTTTTTGCCAGTGCGAGTCTTGAGCTATATCACGAGAAAAACCATGAGCTGTCATCACAGCCCGGTGAGGAGCTTAAAAAAAGCCTGCTGAGCTACATAACCGCTGAGAACGAATATACTCGCCAGCTGGATGAAACTACTCAGAACGCCTTTTATGAGCGGTTTCTTGCTATCCGGGAACCTCTCAACAATCAACGTGACTATCAGGGGGTAACCATACAGTTATGGCGCAAAAAATAGTTAACCCGACCATCATTTCTGCGGCTGAAGCGATTGCTGCGCGCCCGTCTCACTCTGATTGGCCTTTTTTCATTTTTGATGCAGATGCAGCCCTGGAACGAGCCCGGCATCTTACTGCAGCCTGTAAGGAGTATTTCCCGGATGCCGTTATTGCGGTTTCGGTTAAGTCCTGTTCTCTGGGGATATTTCTGCGCTTGATTGCTGAAGAGGGATTAAGTGCAGAGGTCTGCTCAGCAGATGAATTCAAGCTGGCCCTTAAGGCCGGTTTTACCGGCGATCGGATTATTCTGGACGGCCCCTATAAAAACGCAGAGGATCTTTCCCTCGCCCTGAATAATGGGGCACTGGTCCATATTGACAGTGCTCATGAGTTGAATGAAATCATTCGCTTAACGTCCGGTTACAACCAGAAATTCAGCGTTGGCGTAAGGCTTTCGCATCTCTATAGCGGCACACAGCGTTCCCGATTCGGTGTTACCGCTGAAGAGTTTCGGGATGAAATCATTCCTCTCCTGACTTCCTGTCCGAATATCAGCCTCAGAGGATTTCACCTGCATACCGGATCCAACCTTGAGAACCCTTCTAAAGTCACTGACAGTCTCCGGGACTGGCTTCCATTTCTGGTAAAAAACATGCCTGATGGAGGCCACCTCGATATGGGGAGTGGATTCCCGGCGGACTCGTTTTCACCGGATACGGCTATACCGACAATGGGGCCTGCCGTGTTTTTCAGGGACATTTACAGCGTTCTCTCTGAGTATGATCCTGCTTTAACTCAAAAGTGGAAACTCATTTTCGAACCCGGAAGAACGCTCAGTGAAGATCACGGATATGCGATAGGGAAAACGGTCAGCGTGAAAAACCGCTACGACTCGGAGGTTATTCAGACAAACCTTGGGATAAACTGGATTCCTTCCGTACATAACTGGCATCATTCGCTTTTACCATTAGGTAATGATGAGCATACTCCGGATGATACGGCTCAGATACTCGCCGGTTTTAACTGCTTTGAAAACGACTGCCTTTTCCCGAAAGGTCCGCTTCATCTTAAAAAAAATCAGTTATTTATTATCCGCGGCTGCGGCGCATATGATTTACAGACGGCTAACGAGTGGACTCGGACCAGACCGCCGGTTTATGCCCTGCTGAACCAAGAAATCATTACGGCAAGGCTCCCTTCGCCAGCTTTACCTGCGGCCATGCTCGATCTTATGCATGCCGAAAAATCCCTTTGCGTTGATGAAAACATTCAGCTGGCGCCTGCCTCGTCCCGCTTTGCCGCTGAGCTTTTCAGTGTGGTTGATAGAAACCGTGAGGAGTTCAGTCAATATATGGCATGGCCTCGGTTTGTTAAAACGGCAGATGATGAGTCCGGCTTTCTTGATGCCTGTCTTTTAGCTCATCAGAAAAATGAGGGTAAAACCTATGTTATTTTGTTTAACGATGCGGCAGTGGGCCTACTCTCATTCAACAGTATCGATAGCGCGAATAAAACCGCATATATCGGATACTGGCTCGATATGAAGGTGCAGGGCCAGGGCGTCATAACCAGAGCCCTGAACGCGCTGGTGAAAGATTATTCGGAACGAAAATTAATAAACCGGTTCGTAATTAAATGCTCAGTAAGCAACTTAAAAAGTAATGAAGTTGCCCGACGCTGCGGTTTTGTCCTTGAGGGCAAAATGCGGAAGGCAGAATTACTTAACGGCGTTTTTCACGACCAGAACGTATATAGCTACATAGCGCCCTAATTGCAGTTCTCTGAAAGGGGCAATTGAATGCTTCTGTTAAAATGACCACAGCGGTCTTATTGACAGAATTTACTGGTGCCTGAGCCCGGACAGGTTTTCGCATTAAAGACTGCATGAACGGTCTTACCCTGCTCAGAAAAAACTCTCCCGGGCGCAGTGCGCCCGGAAATGGCATCACGCATTAGAATCGAAAATTCCTTCAGCCGTTTCCCCATTCAGATCACGAGAATTTATTGCCCCAGTATCACCGGCAGCCCCCTAAGGTCATCCAGGCGCTGGCCGGACACAGGGATGCGCGATCAATAGATGTGTATATGCGGGTTTTTGCGCTGGACGTGGCGGCGACGCTGGCAGTGCGGTTCAGCGGGGAGGGTGCGGAAGCGGCTGCCGTGCTGCGATCATTGCCGCCCGGACGTTAAAATTAAATAGAGGGAGATTAATCAGTGACAGGGGCTAAGGATTTTATCGAGCTGTTCCTACAGCAAGGTGGGCCGGTAGTGGTTGCTTTTGTTCTGTACCGTATCATCAATCTGGTTTTTGACTGGCTGAGCCGGTATGAAGCCGCCGGCCTCTTCAGGGCATTTTTCAACAAAAGACGCCAGCACCTGGAAAAGATGCTCTCTCAGCCTTATCTTTCGCGTGAAACTCGTAATCTGGCCCGGGCGGAGCTCAATCAGATGTCGCGAAGAAAGCTGACCGGCTTTTCGGATCCGCACCTTCAGGAAAAACTAACCCGCATCTGCCTTCGCCATAATCTTCCGTCCCGCTACTTTACCCGCTGGCGTACCTATCTGTCGGAAAAAAATGGCGTCATTGTTTTTGCAGGCCGGTTGTACCGGTATGTTTGGCGCTTTTTTTTATTCATCAATCTGCCGCTCAGCACGCTATATCTCGGATTTATGTGCCACGTATTTATACAGATTTATGGTTTTGACAAGCTGGTAATCATATTGTCTCTCAATATGCTCGCATGGTATCTGCCATGGCTTGTCATGACGTCTCCGATGGCTCCGCCACCTACTAAGGAGATGGAGACCTATATCAGCGCATATAATGCATCATCAGCAGAGACAAACTGACACATCAGGCTGGTCAGTTGATCAGCCTTCCCAGCTCAAAGAATGCAGCTGTACGCCAGTCGCGCACTTTCTCAAGATGACTCTCATCGGCATACCACCACACACCATCCGTGGATACGCGACGAAGCAGCTCCTGCATGTCAAAAACCCGGTCGGGCAACAGTGTCCCTTCACCTGCCAGGATGCCTGCGGCCAGCGAGTGATTTCCTCCCTTTACAAAGCCAATACGCCAAGGAAGCCACAGCACAACAACGTGATTTGAATCGTCGAACTGCCAGGGATTTCCCTGCTGACTCCCTATACTCAGGCACCCCTTATAGCTGTTCATGCTCCACGGCCACGGCAGCACCATGTCGGTAGCCAGCGACAGTGGGTATTCTTCAGGCATCAGTTTTTGATGGCTCAGCTGTTCAAAACTGATGTAATCAAACAAACTCTGAAAAAAGAACTGCCTTTCATCCAGGGTCGGACGCGCATCCTGACCATCCGCCGCTACCGCCAGAAGGTAATCAGACTGTATGGGCCTCACCAGTGCATGAAGAAGATTGTGGCGCGCAGCTGAGGGCAGGGATGCCGCAAGTGAAAGCACATGATCAAACCTGATCTTGTCCGGGTTAAAGCTGGCTTCGCTGTCCGAACCTGTGACACTGTCACCCGGTACATTGGGCTGACAGAGTTTCTGTTTTTTTAGAACCATTTCATTCGATATCAATGTCATGCAGGTGTATTACGAACAAAGAAGCAGTCGCGCCTGTTACCAGTGCATGATTATTCACTGCCGGTACCATGCGCTGTAACGATGGGGGTTTTTACTGATGCGCTTCAGACCTTTTCTCCCGAGAAGGAAAAGGAGGATACCGGTAATCAGCACTGGCATACCGTATCTGAATCCACCTTCACTGAAGAACGCATACGACATTACGAAGATCATAAATCCCAGAAACATTGACAGAACGGCAGGTACGCCATAAATGCCACATACCCTGTATTTTGCATGGCATCCGGTACAAACCGTATAGCCGTCAGGTACATTCGTACCACAAAATCCACATTTCACTCTTATTCTCTCCCTGATTACAGTATTAGAACCTAAAAGGCTTTTAAGTAATTATCTTGAAAAATAATTATCACCACAACATTCTCAACTGATAATAACCCATCCATTTGAGCACATTTGGTTCATTCTGCAGGAAATATCTGACCTGCTCCCCGTTGATTAATACACCGCGATATTAGTAATGTCTTCATAAGCCACATGAGGATATCCCCATGAAGAAGCGTTTTTCCGACGAACAGATCATCAGTATCCTCCGCGAGGCTGAAGCCGGGGTTTCTGCCC
>MIEI01000125.1 GCA_002095305.1 Pantoea brenneri | reverse complement strand
GCGGCGCGACCCTGGTACACAGCGGCGTCGCGACCCTGGTACACAGCGGCGTCGCGACCCGTGCCGATGTGCCGGTCTGGCTGAATGCGCTCGGCACGGTGATCCCCAACGCCAGCGTGACGGTCACCAGCCGGGTCGATGGTCAGCTGCAACAGGTCTTCTTCACCGAAGGTCAGAAGGTCAGCGCTGGTCAGCTGCTGGCGCAGATCGATCCGCGCAGCTACCAGGCGACGCTGAATCAGTATCAGGGCGAACTTAATCAGAATCAGGCGCTGCTGAAAAGCGCCGAACTGACGCTGGCACGCTACCGCAAGCTGGCGGCGCAGGACTCGCTGTCGCGCCAGGATCTGGATAGCCAGATCGCCACGGTAGGGCAGTATCGCGGGGCAGTCGCCGCCGATCAGGCGCAGATCGCCAGCGCCAGACTGAGTATCGAATATGCCCGCATCACCGCGCCGATCGCTGGTCGGTCGGACTGCGTCAGGTCGACCCGGGCAACATGGTACAGACCTCCAGCAGCACCGGCCTGGTAACCATCACCCAGATGCAGCCAGCGGCGGTCACCTTTAGCGTGCCGCAGAGCGAAATCCCGACGCTGGTGAGCGCCCTGCATCAGAGCCAGAGCCTGCCCGCTACGCTGTTTGACCAGGATAACCAGCATCTGCTCGCCAACGGCGAGGTGAAGTACATCAGTAACCAGATCGATACCGCCACCGGCACCGTAGAACTGAAAGCGCTGTTCGCCAACCAGGATGAGTCGCTGTTTGCCAACCAGTTCGTCAATCTGCGGCTGCAGACCCGGGTGCTGAAAGGCGTAACGGTGATCCCGGCTCAGGCATTGCAATTAAGCAGCGATGGCAGCTTTGTCTTCGTCATCAATCAGGACAACAGCGTCACGCGTAAAGCGGTCACCACCGGTCCGGCGGTTGACGACGATCATCAGGCGATCCTCAGCGGCGTTGCGCCGGGCGATCGGCTGGTCACCGAAGGAATCGATCGGCTGACTAACGGCAGCAAGGTTTCACTGGCGGATGAGACGCCTGCACCGGCAAGCGCTGAGGCCAAATGAATCCGTCACGGCTTTTTATACTGCGTCCGGTCGCCACCATCCTGCTGATGGTCGGCGTGCTGATTGCCGGCATTTTTGCCTATAAGTTTCTCTCCACCTCGGCGCTGCCGCAGGTCGACTATCCGACCATTCAGGTCACCACGCTCTATCCCGGTGCCAGTCCGGATGTGATGGCGTCGTCGGTGACCGCGCCGCTTGAGCGCCAGCTGGGCCAGATGGCCGGACTGAGTCAGATGACCTCCGCCAGCGCCAGCGGCTCGTCGGTGATTACGCTGAAATTCAGCCTCGACCTGTCACTGGATGTCGCCGAGCAGGAGGTGCAGGCTGCGATTAATGCCGCCGATAGCCTGCTGCCTGACGATCTGCCCAATCCGCCAACCTATAAAAAGGTTAACCCGGCGGACAGCGCGGTGATTACGCTGGCGGCCAGTTCCGACACGCTGCCGCTGACGCAGGTGCAGGATCTGGTAAATACCCGGGTGGCGCTCAAGCTGTCGCAGATTTCTGGCGTTGGGATGGTGACGCTGGCGGGCGGACAACAGCCGGCGATTCGGGTCCGGATCAACCCGAAAGCGCTCGCTGCCCACCATCTGACGCTGGAAGCGGTCAACACGCTGATTGGCAACAGCAACGTCAACGGCTCCAAAGGCGGCTTTGACGGCAAATATCACTCGGTAACCATTGATGCCAACGATCAGCTGCGCACCGCCGCTGAGTACGGCAACCTGATCCTCAGCTATGAGAATGGCGCGGCGCTGCGGCTGAAGGATATTGCCCTCATTGAGCAGGGGCCGGAGAACAGTTTTCAGTCGGCGTGGGCCAATAATCGGCCAGCGATTGTGATCAACGTGCAGCGTCAGCCCGGCGCGAACGTGATTCAGGTGGTGGACAACATCAAGGCGCAGCTGCCGGTGCTGCAGGCGGCGCTGCCGGATGGGGTGAAGATGACTATCCTGTCCGATCGTACCCAGACCATTCGCGCCTCGATCAGCGACGTGCAGTTTGAATTGATGCTGTCGATTGCGCTGGTGGTGATGGTGACGTTCCTGTTCCTGCGCAACGTGGCGGCGACGCTGATCCCCAGCGTGGCGGTGCCGCTGTCGCTGATTGGGACCTTCGGCGTGATGTATCTGGCGGGCTTCAGCCTCAACAATCTGTCGTTGATGGCGCTGACCATCGCCACCGGTTTTGTCATTGACGATGCGATTGTGGTGGTCGAGAACATCTCCCGGCGGCTGGAGCAGGGCGAATCCCCGCTGGAAGCGGCGCTGAAAGGATCACAGCAGATTGGTTTTACCATCATCTCGCTGACCTTTTCGCTGATTGCGGTGCTGATCCCGCTGCTGTTTATGGGTGACGTGGTCGGGCGGCTGTTCCGCGAGTTTGCCATCACCCTGGCAGTGGCGATTCTGGTGTCGATGGTGGTATCGCTGACCCTGACGCCGATGCTGTGTGCTTATCTTCTGCGCCACATTCCACCAGAGCGGCAGTCCACTTTTGCCCGCAAAGGCGGCGTGCTGTTTGATCGCCTGATTGGCGGCTATGACCGGCTGCTGACGGTGGTGCTGAACCACCAGAAACTGACGCTGCTGGTGGCGCTGGCGACGGTAGCCCTGACCGCACTGCTCTATCTGGTGGTGCCGAAGGGCTTCTTCCCGACTCAGGATACCGGTCTGATTCAGGGAGTGACCGTCGCGTCGCAGGATGTCTCTTTCAGCGCGATGGCCACCCGGCAGCAGGCGCTGTCGGCGCTGATCATGAAAAACCCGGCGGTGGAAAGCGTCTCTTCGATCATCGGCATTGATGGCACCAACAGCAGCCTTAACAGTGGCCGCCTGCAGATCAACCTCAAGCCGTTTGCCGCGCGTGACGTCAAGGCGGATGAGGTGATTAAACAACTGCAGCAGGCCACCGCCGGCGTGACCGGGATTCAGCTCTATCTGCAACCGGCGCAGGATCTGACGGTTAACGATCAGGTCTCACCGAGCCAGTATCAGTTCACACTTGACGACGCCGACAGCGAGAACCTGGTGAAATGGTCACCTGCGCTGGTGGCGGCCCTGCAGCAGCGGCCAGAGTTTAACGGTGTAGTGAGCAACCTGCAGGATCAGGGACGTGTCGCCTTTGTGGAGCTGAACCGCGACAAAGCGGCGCGCTACGGCATCACGGCGGCGGACGTGGACACTGCGCTTTACAACGCCTTCGGTCAGCGGCTGGTGTCGACCATCTTCACCCAGTCGAATCAATATCGGGTGGTGCTGGAAGTCGCGCCCGCCTGGCAGCAGGGTCCGGCATCGTTTGATGATATCTATCTGCAACCGTCCGACAGCACGGACAGTTCGGACAGTTCGGATAGTTCGGACAGCAGCACGACAACCTCCGGCAGCAGCACCGCTTCGACCACCAGCACCACGGCCAGCAGCGGGATGGTAAAACTGACCTCAATTGCCACGATTCACCAGCGAACCGGCGCGCTGATGCACATGCGGCTGAACCAGTTCCCGGCGGTGATGATCTCCTTCAACCTCAATCCCGGCTATTCGCTGGAGCAGGGGCAACAGGCGATCGCGGCAGTGCGGCAGCAGCTTGCGCTGCCGCAGAGCATTACGCTGCGCTATCAGGGCGAAACCTCGGCGTTCCAGAGTGCCACCAGCAACACGCTGTGGCTGATTCTGGCGGCGCTGATCACCATGTATGTGGTGCTCGGCATTCTGTATGAAAGCTTTATCCATCCGGTCACCATCCTCTCGACGCTGCCGTCGGCGGCGGTCGGGGCGCTGTTGACGCTGCTGCTGGCCGGCACCGAATTCAGCCTGATTGCGCTGATTGGCGTGATCCTGCTGATCGGCATCGTCAAAAAGAACGCGATTATGATGATCGACTTTGCGCTGGAGGCGGAACATCAGCAGCATCTCAGCCCTCGCGAGGCGATCCACCAGGCCTGCCTGCTGCGCTTCCGGCCGATTCTGATGACCACCATGGCGGCGCTGCTCGGCGCACTGCCGCTGATGCTGGCGTCCGGGTCTGGCGCAGAACTGCGTCAGCCGCTGGGGCTGGTGATTGTCGGCGGACTGATCGTCAGTCAGGTGCTGACGCTGTTCTCCACGCCGGTGATCTACCTGTGGTTTGATGCGCTGGCACAGCGCGGCAAGCGCTGGGTGAAACGTCGTCAGCAACCGGCGCGGAGCGGACAATGAATCTGACCCGGCTGTTTATCTTCCGCCCGGTGGCGACGCTGCTGCTGACGCTGGCGATTCTGCTGCTCGGCGTACTCGGCTATCGTCTGCTGCCGGTCGCGCCGCTGCCGCAGGTCGATTTCCCGACCATCATGGTCAGCGCCAGCCTGGCCGGTGCCAGTCCGGAAACCATGGCGGCGACCGTCGCCACGCCGCTGGAGCGTTCACTCGGACAGATTGCCGGTATCACCGAGATGACCTCCAGCAGCTCGCAGGGCTCCAGCAGCATCATTCTGCAGTTTGAACTGGATCGCGATATCAACGGCGCGGCGCGTGACGTGCAGGCGGCGATCAACGCGGCGCGCAGCCTGCTGCCGAGTGCGATGGCGTCATTGCCGACCTACCGCAAAGCCAATCCGTCCGATGCGCCGATTGTGATGCTGGCGCTGACCTCTGCCACCCGCACGCCCGGTGAACTCTACGATCTGGCCGAGAGCAAAATCGAACAGGCGATGGGCCAGGTTAACGGCGTGGGCGAAGTCTCGCTGATGGGCAGTGCCCTGCCGGCGGTGCGGATTGATCTGCAACCGCTGAAGCTGACCCACTATGGTATTTCGCTGGATACGGTGCGCAGCGCGGTGGCGAACAGCACCACCAATCTGCCCAAAGGCGTGCTGCAGGGCAGCGGGCAGTCATGGCTGGTCGACAGCAATGGTCAACTGGATAAGGCGGCCAGCTATCGCGATCTGATCGTCAGCTATCAGCAGGGCAAAGCGGTGCGGCTGCACGATGTCGCCACGGTTTACGACTCGGTGGAAGATCGCTATCAGGCCGGTTTTCTCAATGCCACGCCCTCGGTGATGATCGGCATCAAGCGTCAGGCAGGCGCCAACATGCTCGACACCATCGACGCCATAAAAGCGCAGTTGCCGCAGCTGGAAAAAGATCTGCCGGCGGATACGCAACTGCGCATCGTCGTCGACCGCTCGCCCGGCGTGCGCGCCTCGCTGTATGACACCGAAGAGACGCTGCTGATTGCGGTATTGCTGGTGATCGCGGTGGTGTTTGTTTTTCTGCGCAATCTGCAGGCGGTGATCATTCCGGCGCTGGCCTTGCCGGTATCGCTGATCGGCACCTGCGCGGTGATGTATCTGCTTGGCTACAGCCTCGATAACCTGTCGCTGATGGCGCTGATTATCGCCACCGGTTTCGTGGTTGACGATGCGATCGTGGTGCTGGAGAACATTACCCGCCACATTGAGCGCGGGTTGAGTCCGCTGCGGGCGGCGCTGCGCGGGGCGCAGGAGGTGAGTTTCACCGTACTGTCGATGACCATCTCACTGATCGCGGTGTTTATTCCGATCCTGCTGATGGGCAGCATCGTCGGACGACTGTTCCGCGAATTCGCCGTTACCCTCACCGTGTCGCTGCTGATCTCGCTATTTGTCTCACTCAGCCTGACCCCGATGCTCTGTGCCCGGCTGCTGAAGCCGAAACCGCCGCTCAGCCAGCGGCCGCACCCGCTCTACCAGGCGATTGAGAACCTGCTGAATCGCCTGCTGGCCGCCTACGCGCGCGGGCTGGCATGGGTGATGCGTCATCAGAAACTGACGCTGCTCAGCCTGCTGCTGACCGTGCTGCTCAACCTGTTTCTCTATTCGGTGGTACAGAAGGGCTTCTTTCCGAATCAGGATACCGGGCTGTTGATGGGCGCACTGCGCGCCGACCAGAACATCTCATTCCAGGCGATGAAGCCGAAGATGCAGATGTTCACCAAAATCATCGAGGCCGATCCGGCGGTAGAGAGCGTCATGTCGTCGATGGGCAGCGGGATGTTCGGCGCGCGCAACAGCGCCAACTTCTTTGTCCGGCTGAAAGATTTCGATCAGCGTGATGCCACCGCCACCGAAGTGGCGAACCGGCTGAGCCGTAAAACCAGCCAGCTGGCTGGCGCACAGATGTTCCTGATGGCGGCGCAGGACCTGCACATTGGCGGACGCAGCGCCAACGCCACTTATCAGTACAGCTTACAGGCTGACGATCTCGATCTGCTGCGCAGCTGGACGCCGAAAGTGCAGGCGGCGCTGGCGGCGATCCCCCAGCTCAACAGCGTTGATTCGGATTCGCAGACCGGCGGCCAGGAAGTGGAACTGACCATCGATCGTGATCGCGCCACCCGGCTTGGGGTCAACGTGCAGATGCTGGATACGCTGCTGAATAATGCCTTCAGCCAGCGGCAGATCGCCACGCTCTATCACACCCTGAATCAGTATCACGTGGTGATGTCGTTGCAGGATAGCGACACCGCCAATCCGGCGATGCTGCAACAGCTGTATGTGATTAACGACAGCGGCGATCGTATTCCGCTGTCGGCCTTTACCCGCTTCAGCGGCGGCAACGCCCCGCTGGCCGTGACGCATCAGGGCCAGTCCGCCACCAGCACCGTGGCTTTTAACCTCAATGATGGCGTCTCGCTCGAGCAGGCGCAGGGGTTGATCAAGCAGGCGATGGCGAAGCTGGGCCTGCCCGCCACCATCCAGGCCGGTTTTGCCGGGACGGCCGCCGCCTTTTCTCAGCTCACGGCCACCATGCCGTGGTTGATTCTGGCGGCGCTGGCGGCGGTCTATATCGTGCTCGGCGTGCTGTATGAGAGCTATATCCATCCGCTGACCATTCTGTCGACCCTGCCGTCAGCGGGCGTCGGCGCGCTGTTACTGCTGCTGCTGACTAACACCCAGCTGACGGTGATCGCGCTGATTGGCATCATTCTGCTGATCGGCATCGTCAAAAAGAACGCCATCATGATGATCGACTTCGCCATCAGCGCCGAAAGAGAGCAGGGCATGACGCCGCAGCAGGCGATTACCCAGGCCTGTCTGATGCGCTTCCGGCCGATCATGATGACCACGCTGGCGGCCTTTTTTGGTGCCTTACCGCTGGCACTTGGCAGCGGCGGCGATGCCGATCTGCGCAGTCCGCTCGGGATCGCCATCGCGGGTGGTCTGGCGCTCAGCCAGCTGCTGACGCTGTTCACCACCCCGGTTATTTATCTGTGGCTCGATCGTCTGAGCCGTGCCACTCAACGTCAATGGCGTCGTCTGCGCCATGCGGAATCCTGATTGATGAAACCCATTATCCCGCTTGTTCTGATGCTGCTGCTGAGCGGCTGTACTGTTGGTCCCGACTACCAGCGCCCCGCGATGGCGATACCGATTCACTATAAAGAGGCCAAAGGCTGGCAGCAGGCGACGCCGCGCGATCAGCAGGGCAAAGGCGAATGGTGGGCGGTTTATCACGACGCCACCCTGAGCGGCCTGCTTAGCCAGGTGAGTATCTCGAACCAGAACGTCGCCAATTATGCGGCGCAGTACCGTCAGGCGCAGGCGCTGGCGAGCGAGTCACGCGCCGCGCTGTTTCCGTCACTGGGTTATGACAGCAGCGTGACGCGCAGCGGCAGCCACGCCACCAGCAGCAGCGCCCGCACCACCAGCAGCAGCCATCAGGCCGAACTGAGTGCCAGCTGGGAGCTGGATCTGTGGGGCAAACTGCGTCGCACGCTGGAAGAGAATCGCGCCAGCGCGGCGGCCAGCGCGGCGGAACTGGCCAATATCACCCTTAGCGCCCAGTCTGAACTGGCGCAGGACTATTTCCAGCTGCGTTTTATCGACCAGAAAATTGCGCTCTATCAGCAGAGCGTGGCGGCCTACCAGCGCTACCTGAAGGTGATCACTAACCAGTATCAGGCTGGCACGGCGTCGCTCGCTACCCAGGCACAGGCGCAGATGCAGCTGGAGAGCGCCAGCGCCTCGGCGCAGGATTATCAGTGGCAGCGTGCCCAGATGGAACACGCCATCGCGCTGCTGGTGGGCAAAGCGCCGGCGGACTTCAGCC
>MIEI01000124.1 GCA_002095305.1 Pantoea brenneri | reverse complement strand
CACTCCGCTTATCGATATCACCATTCCTGAATGGGTTGAGGCACAAAGTGAGTTCCTGCTGTTATCCGGTACAGGCGGTACGTCAACCCAGATAAAAGGGGTTCTGGAGCGACTTCGTCTAGCTGGTATGCCGGAAGAGGATATTCAAAGGCTGCGTTCAACCCGCACAATCCAGACCCGTTTTACCATTAAAGCACCTATTGATGGTGTCATTACTGCGTTTGACCTGCGCACCGGAATGAATATTTCGAAAGATAAAGTAGTGGCTCAGATTCAGGGGATGGACCCGGTCTGGATCAGCGCTGCAGTGCCAGAATCTATCGCATATCTGCTGAAAGATACGTCGCAGTTTGAAATTTCGGTACCGGCTTATCCGGATAAAACATTCCATGTCGAAAAATGGAACATTCTTCCCAGCGTGGATCAGACAACCCGTACGCTTCAGGTCCGTCTCCAGGTTTCTAATAAGGATGAGTTTCTCAAGCCGGGCATGAACGCCTATCTGAAACTGAATACCAAGAGCCAGGAGATGCTGCTGATACCAAGCCAGGCCGTTATCGATACCGGCAAAGAACAGCGCGTGATTACTGTTGATGATGAAGGCAAGTTTGTGCCGAAACAGATCCACGTTCTGCATGAATCACAGCAACAGTCCGGCATTGGCTCCGGCCTGAATGAAGGCGATACCGTGGTGGTCAGTGGCCTGTTCCTCATTGACTCCGAAGCCAATATTACGGGCGCGCTGGAACGTATGCGCCACCCTGAAAAAACAGAAAACAGTATGCCAGCAATGTCTGAGCAGCCTGTAAATATGCATTCAGGGCACTGAGGAGACGACGATGATTGAATGGATTATCCGGCGCTCTGTCGCCAACCGTTTCCTGGTCATGATGGGCGCACTGTTTCTCAGCATCTGGGGCACATGGACGATAATTAACACGCCGGTCGATGCGCTGCCTGACCTGTCAGATGTGCAGGTCATTATTAAAACCAGCTATCCCGGACAGGCCCCGCAGATTGTAGAAAACCAGGTCACCTATCCGCTTACCACCACCATGCTGTCCGTACCTGGCGCAAAAACCGTGCGTGGCTTTTCACAGTTCGGTGATTCGTATGTGTATGTCATTTTTGAAGACGGCACCGATCTGTACTGGGCCCGTTCGCGCGTGCTGGAATACCTGAATCAGGTTCAGGGCAAACTGCCTGCGGGTGTGAGCTCTGAAATCGGCCCGGACGCCACGGGAGTGGGCTGGATATTTGAATATGCCCTTGTCGATCGCAACGGAAAACACGACCTTTCAGAACTGCGCTCTCTGCAGGACTGGTTCCTGAAATTTGAGCTGAAAACCATCCCGAACGTGGCTGAGGTCGCTTCGGTTGGCGGCGTGGTGAAACAGTACCAGATTCAGGTCAATCCGGTAAAACTGTCCCAGTACGGTATCAGCCTGCCCGAAGTGAAACAGGCACTTGAATCGTCTAACCAGGAGGCCGGTGGCTCATCCGTTGAAATGGCCGAAGCGGAGTATATGGTCCGTGCCAGCGGTTATCTTCAGAGCATTGATGATTTTAATAACATCGTCCTGAAAACAGGTGAGAACGGCGTGCCGGTTTATCTGCGGGATGTTGCCCGCGTGCAGACCGGGCCCGAAATGAGGCGTGGTATTGCCGAGCTGAACGGCCAGGGAGAAGTCGCTGGCGGCGTGGTGATCCTGCGGTCGGGTAAAAATGCGCGCGACGTTATCACGGCAGTGAGGGATAAACTGGAGACGCTGAAGGCCAGCCTGCCGGAAGGCGTTGAAATCGTGACCACCTACGATCGCAGCCAGTTAATCGACCGGGCGATTGATAACCTCAGTTCCAAACTTCTGGAAGAGTTTATCGTGGTGGCCATCGTCTGTGCTCTGTTCCTGTGGCACGTACGTTCTGCCCTGGTGGCGATTATCTCTCTGCCGCTTGGCCTGTGTATCGCCTTTATCGTCATGCACTTCCAGGGACTGAACGCCAATATCATGTCGCTGGGAGGGATAGCGATTGCCGTCGGTGCGATGGTGGATGCCGCCATTGTGATGATTGAAAATGCGCACAAACGGCTTGAGGAGTGGGATCATCAGCATCCGGGTGAGCAGATTGACAACGCCACCCGCTGGAAGGTGATTACCGACGCCTCCGTGGAAGTGGGACCCGCGTTGTTCATTAGCCTGCTGATCATCACCCTGTCCTTTATTCCTATCTTTACCCTGGAAGGGCAGGAAGGTCGTCTGTTTGGCCCGCTGGCATTCACGAAAACGTACTCCATGGCGGGAGCGGCCGCACTGGCCATCATCGTCATTCCTATTCTGATGGGATTCTGGATCCGGGGGAAAATTCCTGCCGAGACAAGTAACCCCCTGAACCGGGTGCTGATCAAAGCGTATCATCCTTTGCTGCTGCGGGTCCTCCACTGGCCAAAAACAACCCTGCTGGTTGCGGCCTTGTCCATTTTCACGGTTATCTGGCCACTGAGTCAGGTGGGCGGTGAATTTCTGCCGAAGATTAACGAGGGCGATCTGCTGTATATGCCGTCGACCTTGCCTGGCGTCTCTCCGGCAGAAGCTGCAGCGCTCCTGCAGACAACAGACAAGTTAATCAAAAGCGTTCCTGAAGTGGCTTCTGTATTTGGCAAGACCGGTAAAGCAGAGACCGCAACGGATTCCGCGCCGCTCGAAATGATGGAAACCACGATCCAGCTCAAACCTGAGGATCAGTGGCGTCCCGGCATGACAATTGACAAGATTATTGATGAACTCGACAGGACAGTCCGTTTACCGGGTCTGGCAAACCTCTGGGTGCCGCCTATCCGTAACCGTATTGATATGCTCTCAACCGGGATCAAAAGCCCGATAGGTATCAAAGTGTCCGGGACTGTTCTGTCCGATATCGACGCGACGGCGCAGAGTATCGAGGCGGTAGCCAAAACCGTGCCTGGCGTGGTGTCTGTCCTGGCTGAGCGACTTGAGGGCGGGCGCTACATCGATATCGATATCAACCGGGAGAAAGCCTCCCGCTACGGGATGACGGTAGGTGATGTCCAGCTGTTCGTCTCTTCAGCAATCGGAGGTGCTATGGTGGGTGAGACGGTTGAAGGGGTGGCCCGGTACCCTATTAACATTCGCTACCCGCAGGATTACCGGAACAGTCCGCAGGCGCTGAAACAGATGCCGATCCTGACCCCGATGAAGCAGCAGATCACGCTGGGCGATGTCGCGGATATTAACGTCGTTTCTGGACCAACCATGCTGAAAACCGAAAATGCCCGGCCAGCCAGCTGGATTTATGTTGATGCCCGCGGCAGGGACATGGTGTCGGTGGTTAACGACATTAAGACGGCCATCAGCGAGAAAGTGAAACTGAGACCGGGAACCAGTGTGGCATTCTCCGGACAGTTTGAACTGCTTGAGCATGCCAACAAGAAACTGAAGCTGATGGTGCCGATAACGGTGATGATCATTTTCATCCTGTTGTATCTGGCATTCCGCCGGGTTGACGAAGCCCTGCTGATCCTGATGAGCCTGCCGTTCGCCCTGGTTGGCGGAATATGGTTCCTGTACTGGCAGGGCTTCCATATGTCAGTGGCGACCGGAACCGGGTTTATCGCCCTGGCCGGGGTGGCAGCAGAGTTTGGCGTGGTCATGCTGATGTATCTGCGTCATGCCATTGAAGCGCACCCGGAATTGTCCCGTAAAGAGACGTTCACACCGGAAGGTCTTGATGAAGCCCTCTATCATGGTGCCGTACTGCGTGTCCGGCCGAAAGCCATGACCGTGGCGGTGATCATTGCGGGTCTGCTGCCAATACTCTGGGGAACCGGCGCAGGTTCAGAAGTCATGAGCCGTATTGCTGCGCCAATGATTGGTGGGATGATCACGGCTCCGCTGCTGTCCCTGTTCATTATTCCTGCCGCCTACAAATTAATCTGGCTGCGCAGACATAAAAAAAGCGTGTCATAACCCTGAAAGGGCGCCCCCAGTGGGCGTCCTTCTGCACTGATTCACCCTGACGTCAGGTTTATATCGATAATATACAGAGGTGAGTATGAAAAAAGTGGTTCTAATGGCCCTGGCTCTCGGCCTGTCACTGCCTGCAATGGCGAGTGAAAAAGTCATTGATATGTACAAATCTGAAAACTGTGGCTGTTGTTCCCTGTGGGGCAAAGCGATGGAAAAAGACGGGTTCGAAGTGCGAACTCACGTCATGAATGATCAGGCGCTGTCAGCCCTGAAAGAAAAGCATGCTGTTCCTGCTGGACTACGAAGTTGTCATACCGCGGTTGTAGGTAATTTGATCATTGAAGGCCATGTGCCTGCGGCAACGATACATAAGGCCATGCAGTCTGGTTCGGGTATATACGGTCTCGCCACCCCCGGTATGCCAGCAGGAAGTCCGGGAATGGAGATGGGGGCCCGAAAAGAGGCTTACGATGTTATCGCATTCTCACCGGAGGGCAGTAAAAAAGTCTTCCAGCGAATCGAATAGTCAGCGGAACGGCTGATAACGGGACGCCGGCAGCAGGCACTCTTATGCCGGCGGCATTCGTGGTAATCGCATCCATGACATATCCTGAAGACAGAAAATGCTTCAGATATGCATAAGGAGAGTTACTGTGAAAAATGACAATGTAGTGGAACATAACAACCAGACTGCTTCTGAGCAGACATCATCCCCGGACGAGAGTCACGCATTGCATAAGGTGAGAGATCCCGTGTGCGGGATGGTCATCCTGCCTGACAAGGCGCACAGCAGCATTCGATACCAGGACCATCAGCTTTATTTCTGCTCCGCCAGCTGTGAGAGCAAATTTAAAGCCCATCCCGATCATTATTTTACCGAAGATGCCAGTGAACATCACCATCACCACGACCACCATGAAGTCAGCCCTGATAAGATAAAACAGTCTCACCGCCAGGCGGAGAAAGAGATTTCTGAAGGTGTGTGGACATGTCCGATGCATCCGGAGATACGCCGTAGTGGTCCCGGAAGCTGTCCTGTCTGTGGAATGGCACTGGAGCCGCTCGTAGCTACGGCATCCACGGGGACGAGTGATGAACTTCGCGACATGACAAGACGCTTCTGGCTGGGGTTGTTGCTGGCGTTTCCGGTTCTGATACTCGAAATGGGTTCTCATCTGTTTCCCGCTTTGAGGAATACAGTACCGCCACAGTACAACACATGGCTGCAGTTACTTCTGGCCTCTCCTGTCGTTTTGTGGTGTGGCTGGCCATTCTTCGCCCGGGCCGGAATGTCGTTACGTAACCGCTCCCTGAATATGTTTACCCTTGTTGCAATGGGGACCGGCGTAGCCTGGGTTTACAGCGTCATTGCAACCGTCTTCCCCTCCTGGTTTCCTGCATCGTTCAGAAACATGGATGGCCTGGTGGCCATTTATTTTGAAGCCGCAGCTGTTATTACGGTGCTTGTTCTGCTGGGACAGGTCCTTGAATTGCGGGCAAGGGAACAAACCTCAGGTGCCATTACTGCGCTTCTTAACCTTGCCCCCAAAACCGCCAGGCGGCTGGATCAAGACGGTCATGAAACGGATATTAATGCGGAAGATGTCCTGCCTGGCGATAAGCTCCGCATCAGACCTGGAGAGAGTATTCCGGTCGACGGTATCGTGGTCGAAGGCAAAACAACCGTTGATGAATCGATGGTGACCGGGGAATCTATGCCTGTTACCAAAACGGAGGGTGACCCTGTCATCGGGGGGACCATTAATCAGACAGGTAGTCTTATCATCCGTGCAGAGAAAGTCGGTGATGAAACGATGCTCTCACGAATTGTTCAGATGGTCGCTGATGCACAGCGTTCGCGGGCCCCCATCCAGAGAATGGCTGACAGCGTTTCAGGCTGGTTTGTTCCTCTGGTGATACTTATCGCGGTTGTTGCTTTCATGATCTGGTCTGTCTGGGGGCCCGAGCCCAGGATGGCGCACGGTCTCATTGCGGCTGTGTCGGTCCTGATTATTGCCTGTCCCTGCGCGCTGGGGCTGGCCACGCCGATGTCGATAATGGTGGGGGTGGGCAAAGGAGCCCAGGCCGGGGTGTTAATCAAGAATGCCGAAGCCCTTGAGCGTCTTGAAAAAGTGGACACGCTGGTTGTCGACAAAACAGGCACGCTCACGGAAGGTTCGCCGACGGTGACAGGGATTATCAGTCTCAATCCGGGTGGGGAAACATCTCTTTTGCGTGTAACGGCCGCAGTGGAAAAAGGCTCGCAGCATCCGCTGGGTATGGCAGTAGTTAAAGCAGCACAGGAAAAGGGGATCGCAATACCCGCAGTCACTCATTTCAATGCGCCGTCGGGTAAAGGTGTCTCAGGCGATGTCGAAGGTCAACGGGTTGTTATTGGTAATGAACTGGCTATGCAGGAAAACAGTATCGTTATTGATAATCAAAAGGCCGTTGCGGATACGTTGCGGATGGAAGGCGCTACCGTTATCTATGTGGCCACAGACGGGCACCTTGCAGGCCTGATAGCTATCTCGGATCCCGTGAAAGCAACCACGCCGGATGCGCTTAAAGCTTTGCGTCAGGCGGGGATCCGCATCGTTATGCTCACCGGGGATAACCAGCTTACCGCTGAAGCAGTCGCACGGAAACTGGGAATAGATGAGGTTGAAGCCGGGATTCTGCCGGATGGCAAAAAAGCAGTGATAACCCGACTGAAAGCGTCTGGCCATGTGGTTGCGATGGCCGGAGACGGTGTGAATGATGCCCCGGCGCTGGCAGCGGCTGACGTGGGTATAGCCATGGGAACGGGTACAGATGTGGCAATTGAAAGTGCCGGAGTCACCCTTCTCAAAGGCGACTTGATGATACTGAACAGGGCCCGTCATCTGTCAGAAATCACCATGAAAAATATCCGACAGAATCTGTTTTTTGCATTTATCTACAACGCACTTGGCGTGCCTGTGGCTGCAGGTCTGCTTTATCCTGTGTATGGAATACTGCTGTCGCCAGTTATTGCGGCGGCGGCCATGGCTCTTTCCTCCGTCAGCGTCATTGTGAATGCGTTGCGTCTGAAAAGTGTCAGGCTCGGGAAATAACACTGAGTGAAGGGGCTGTTACGAACAGAAGGAGTCCAGTATGAAAAGTACCACCTATGCGCTTATTGCTGTCGCCGCGATCGCGGCATTTGCCCTCCTGCGCGAACACTGGTCACATGTGGCAGGTTACTGGCCATATCTGTTATTGCTGGTCTGCCCGCTAATGCATCTTTTCCACGGCCACGGAGGGCATGGAGATCATCAACATCAAGGAAGTGAAAACGATAAAAAAAATTAATCCGGCAGACGGGGCCGCGTCGCGGCCCCGTTATCAGTCCAGGTATCGTTCGTAGTCTCTGGCATGCGCAAAGGCATGCTGTTCAAGTTTGTTATCAGCGGGTGCCGCTGCCCGGAACGCCAGTGAGTTAACAGGATTGTTATTGATGACCAGCTCGTAATGCAGATGAGGACCGGATGAACGTCCGCTGTTACCGGATAACGCAATAGCGTCTCCCCGGGTAACCCTGGCCCCTTTAGTAACGAGTATTTTATTGAGGTGGAGATAGCGAGTTTTAACACCGGCTTTTCCCGTTACTTCAACAAAATATCCCATGGTACTGTTGTATTCGGCCCGGGTGATTTTTCCGTCGATGACGCTGACTATTTTCGTGTTCATGGGCATGGAATAATCAATGCCATTATGGGGACTCACTTTTCCCGATACCGGGTTAAGTCTTGCAGGATTGAAAGGCGAACTGAGTCTTGCTGTGGCCGGTAACGGATAATCGAGACTGCCTTTCCCGGAAGTATCGGAAAGGTTATAGAACTTTTTATCTGATATACGATACGCCGTGTAATTAAATGAACCGGACGTAAATTTATAGGCCACGACACGTGATTTTCCCGCTTTCTTTTGCAGTACGAGTTTTAATGATTCATTTTTTTTCAAATGCCGCAGATTAAACCGGGAAGGCAAGGAGCGCTGAAGAGTAGCGATCTCGTTCGATTCCAGCCCCGAGCGGGTGGCTGAAAGGTAGGCATTTTCTTTTACGACATCTGTAGAATACATTTACTGGAATTCGCCGTTAGAATGAACACTGCGGCGTATGCTAGGGGTTTTCAGGAGGCGTGTCATCTGTCAGTTAATCGGGAGCACCGTTGATGGTCGTCATTTTTGTAACATATCTTGTTTCCCGTTTGCTCCTGAAGCTCTGGGAACTGTATGACCAGCCCGACGGTGATGATTAAC
>MIEI01000123.1 GCA_002095305.1 Pantoea brenneri | reverse complement strand
CCATTCTGCCGGGCGCACCGCGTCCGCCAGGCGGCATCGCCCCGCCCGGTGCTTTGCCGAGGGGCAACAGACGCCAGGCCACGCCAGCGATGGTCGCCGCCACAATCAATAAAAGCAGCCATTTCAGCCAGCCGGAACGCGCGGAGCGTGAGTGGTGAGTCATCATCGAACTCTTCAGATAAACAGAAAAAGAACATCCCGGAGGGTGCGGAATATGAAGTGAGCCACCTGCAGTGGCTGATGGCGCTGCCGCGAATTCGCCAGCATGAAAACCACCAGCCGGGGCTTCACGGCGGGCATTATCGGCGAAATGTTACGCGCCTTTCTATCGGCAAAAGGTAAGGGTTTCGTTAAGAACAATGATGATGTTGACGGCACGCGCAGGCGGGAAAATACGGACGACGCGCGCGGCCTGACGCAGGCAAAAAAAAACCCACGCATCTGCGTGGGTTGGTGCAATAACAGGGTAATCACTGCCGAAGCGGTGTTGTTTTCACACCCATCAATACCTCTGGGACCTCTATCCTCGCACTGTTTCGTGCCGCAGCAACAGAGGGAAAACGCAACCGAATTCGGGGAAATGCAACGAGGTGTGAATATCTCCCTCGCCGCACTTACACTCTGATTTTTCTAAGATTTATCTTAGTTGTTCGCTGCGGTAGCGCTGTAAATGGCATCCGGCGCGATGTTCATGTGCTTCAGTACCGGCCCCATGATGTTGCCGAATACCGGCGCCGCTACCGAGCCACCAAAGTGATCGCCAGCGGTCGGATGGTTAATCATCACCACCAGCGCCACTTCCGGATGACTGGCAGGCGCGATACCGGCGGTATAGTTGACGTAGCCGCCATCATATTTGCCGCTGTTGCCCATCTTCTCAGCGGTACCGGTTTTGGTCGCCAGACGATAGCCCGGCACCGCAGCTTTCACCCCGGTCCCGCCCGGCAACACGTCGCTCTCCAGCATGTGTACCACCTCTTTCACCGTTTCCGGATTCGCTACCTGCTTGCCCAGCACCGGCGGGGTGACCCGGGTAATCGACAGCGGACGGTAGACGCCGTAAGAGCCGAGGGTGGCGTATTCACGTGCAATCTGCAGCGGCGTGACGCGCAGGCCGTAACCAAAGGAGAAGGTCGCCCGTTCGATGTCCGCCCAGCGGGTGCGGTGCAGCGGGAAGTAACCGACGCTCTCGCCGGTTAAGCCCAGGCCGGTCGGTTTACCGAGGCCAAACGCATGATAGGTATTCACCAGCGCTTCAGCCGGCATGGCCAGCGCAATGTGCGACACGCCGATGTCACTCGACTTCTGCAGGATGCCGGTCATGGTCAGGCGCGGCCAGTGGCCAACGTCGCGGATCAGGTGGCCGTTGACCCGGTACGGCGTGGTATCAATCACCGAGTCCGGCCGCACCAGATGACGCTCCAGCCCTTCCATCACCACCAGCGGCTTCACCGTCGAACCGGGTTCGTAACTGTCGTTAATCGCCGCGTTTCGCATCTGGGCGGGCGTGGCGCCATCGTAGTTATTGGGGTTGAACGACGGATAGGAGGCCATCGCCAGAATCTCGCCGGTGTCGATTTTCACCAGCACCGCCGCACCGGAGTCCGCCTTGTTGATCAGCACGCCGTCGCGCAGTTTGCTGTACAGGGTGTATTGATCGTATTTGTCGATGCTGAGCTGCACCGTCGGCGGCTGCGTCGGCGGCTGATAGTTGATCATCGCGATGATATTGCCGGCAGCGTCCTGGCGATAAACCTCTTTACCCGGCTCGCCCTGCAACACCTTGTCAAAGCCCTTCTCCAGCCCGTTCAGGCCGACATTATCGGCACCGACGATGCCAATCAGCGGCGCAGACGCTTCACTCATCGGATAGAAACGGCTGTCGTCGTAGACCTCACTGATGCCTTTCAGCTTCAGCTCTTTAATATCTTTGGCGATACCCAGTTCGATTTTACGCCCCAGATAGAGGAAGCGGCGTTTTGGATTGGCGGTGATCTGCGCCGCCAGTAACTCCGGCCGGGTATTCAGGGCGGCAGCCAGATAGGCCCATTTAGCACTGGTGAAGTCGGGGTTGCTCTCCAGCACACGTAACGGATCGGCGATCACGTCGCGTGACGGTACGCTGAGCGCCAGTGCTTCGCCGTTGCGATCCAGCAATGTGCCACGGCTGGTTGGCAGCGTGACGGTGCGCAGCGAGCGCTGATCGGCTTCGTGCTCCAGCATCGGCTGGTTGAGAAATTGCAGGTCCGCGACGCGCGCCAGCAATACCACCATGCAGGCCAGCACACCAAGGCAGATAAGACGGAAGCGAAAAGGGTTAAACGGGGCTTTAATCTGGTCTTTTCCCAGTAGTTTTTTAATCCGGGGCATGGCAATCCGCTGCGCTAAAGAGATAAAAGAGGGCTTAATTGAGCAGTTATAAAGAAAGCGCTGACCGGTTAACAGGAAAACTGTGTATCAGTTCGTTATCGGCCGCTAAATGCCGGGCAAAAAAAACCTGCGCATCTGCGCAGGTTGGTGTAATCAAGAAAATCTATTGATGTTCACCCATCAATACCTCTGGGACCCTGACTGTAGCAAGCGGGCTCGCTCGGCTGCCATCGCTCAAACGCAACAGTTACCGGCAAAGTGTAACCAGCCATGAGATCCTTACGCTATTTTGCAATCCGGATGTTTTTTGATTTCTACCAGACAACTCATGGCGTTAGGTCCCTGGGTCAGTGACGAAGTGCCGATATCGAGCGTCAGGACGTTGGGATTACCGGCGCGATCGTAGGGCTGCCATGCCTGACCGAAACCGGGATCAAACCAGGCACCGGTGGCGATAATCACCACGCCCTGGGTCAGCCCTTCGGTCAGCCGGACGCCGGCCAGCATCACGCCGCGCGCATTGCTCACCTCGATTTCGTCACCGTCCACGATGCCACGCGCCGCCGCATCCAGCGGATGCATATACAGCGTTTCGTGACCGGCGGTTTTATTGCCTTGTACGGTGCCGGTGCCATCCAGCTGGCTGTGCAGCCGGTCAGCAGGCTGGATCGAGATCATATGCAGCGGATAGTCGCGGCTGATCGGCGCACCCAGCCACTCCTGCGGCTCGCGCCACTACGGATGGCCGGCAAAATCGTCAAGCTGGTAGTCGGCAATCGTCTGGCTGAACAGCTCGATTTTGCCGCTGGCGGTGTTGATCGGATTGGCCTGCGGATCGGCGCGGAAAGCATCCATAAACACGTAAGGTTTGCCGCCCTCGGGGATCTCAACAAAGCCGCGCTGCCAGAACGCCTCAAACTCAGGGAAGCGGATGCCTTTGCGCTGGTGCGCCACGGCACACTGCTGATAGAGATGCGCAATCCACTGCATCTCGTTGCGTCCTTCGGTAAAGGTGTCGCGGTAGCCAAGACGCTCCGCCAGATCGGCAAAGATATCGAAATCGTTGCGCGCCTGATGTTGCGGTTTGATCGCCTGATGCATCGCCAGCACAAAGCGGTCGCGTGACGATCCGCCAATGTCGTTGCGCTCCAGCGTCGTGGTGGCGGGCAGCACGATATCGGCCATCTGCGCCGCCGGGGTCCAGACAATGTCCTGCACCACTACGGTGTCAGGCCGCTGCCAGCCCGCCACCAGCCGGTTGAGCTGCTGATGGTGATGGAACGGATTCCCGCCCGCCCAGTGCACCATATGGATGTCAGGATAGTGCAGCGTCTCGCCCTGGAAGGTGTAAGGCTGGCCGGGATTGAGCAGCATATCGCTGATACGCGCCACCGGAATCGACAGGCCGGACGGGTTGGGTCCGGTACTCATCATCGGTGCCGGGCCGTCCTGGCGCGGATTGCCGACGCTGTTCATCGACCCGTGACCGAAGGAGAAGCCCGCGCCCGGCAGCCCTGGCTGACCAAGCATCGATGACAGGGCGATCATCATCCAGTACGGCTGCTCACCGCGATGGGCGCGCTGAACCGAATAGGAACAGGTGACAAAGCTGCGTTTACCGATCAGCTGCTGCGCCAGTTGCACGATGCGATCGGCCGGGATGCCGGTGATACGGCTGGCCCAGCCGGCGGTTTTCGCCACGCCATCCGCTTCGCCCAGCAGGTAGGCGCGCAGTTGCGGCCAGCCGGTGCAGTGGCTGGCGAGAAACGCCTCGTCCACCGCGCCGCGCTGGGTAATCTCATAACCCAGCGCCAGCATCAGCGCCACGTCGGTATTCGGGCGAATCGGGATCCACTCGGCGTTGAGGAAGGCCGGACAGTCATCGCGCATCGGGCTGATATTAATCACCGGCGTGCCTTTGGCCGCCAGTTGCTGCAGCGCCGGTTTCAGGCTGTGCTGCCCGGCTCCGCCCGACGCGACCTGGGCGTTCTTCAGCGCCAGTCCGCCAAAGGCGACAAAAATCTCTGCATGTTCCACCACTTCCGGCCAGTCAGTAACGCGACCGGTCAGCGGCATATAGGTGCCAATGACATAAGGCAGGAAAAATTGTGCCGCGCCCCAGCTGTAGTTGCCCTGCTGGTCGACGCCGCCACCGCCCTGAAAATAGAAGCGGCGGATCAGGGTGCGGGCATGGTTAACCCGTCCGGCTGATGACCAGCCGTATGAGCCATTGAAAATGCCCGATGCGCCGTAGCGCTCGCGGATACGGCGGTTTTCATCCGCCACCAGGTCGAGCGCGGTGTCCCAGTCGACCGCCACAAAATCTTCCCGGCCCCGCAGCGTGCGATCGCTGTTTTCACGTGACTTCAGCCACGAGCGACGCACCATCGGCTGGCGGATACGCTTATCGGAGTAGACCAGTTCAGGAAGGGTGTGGATCATCGGGGACGGATCGGCATCGGCGAAAAAAGGCTCGCAGCCAATCAGGCGATCGTTTTCAGTGACGGCGGTGAAGGCGCCCCAGTGCGCCAGGTGTGGCACTTTGGTTTTCATCGTTGTTTTTCACGGCAGAGATTTGGGGATAATCAGCATAGCATGGCGTGCCACTTCAGCAGAAGGCGTGCCGGACGGCCCGATTTCGCCCTCTTTTGCGACGACGCTGGCATTCTGCTGGCTTGATGTGGCGGCCCTTTTCCGTAACACTGATGCGATGTGTAAACGTTTTCCCCGGAAGCAGGTAAACGCATGGCTACCATAAAGGATGTTGCCCGACTGGCTGGCGTTTCTGTCGCCACAGTCTCCCGTGTAATCAATAATTCTCCCAAGGCCAGCGACAGCTCGCGCCAGGCCGTCGGCCAGGCAATGGAGCAACTTCAGTATCATCCAAACGCCAATGCACGCGCGCTGGCGCAGCAGTCGACCGAAACCCTCGGGCTGATTGTCGGTGATGTGTCGGACCCGTTTTTTGGCGCGATGGTCAAAGCGGTCGATGAAGTTGCAGGAAAAACCGGCAACTTTTTGCTGATTGGTAACGGTTACCACAATGAGCAAAAAGAGCGGCAGGCGATTGAACAACTGATGCGCCACCGTTGCGCAGCGCTGGTGGTGCACGCCAAGAAAATCCCGGATGCAGAACTGGAACTGTTAATGAAACAGGTGCCAGGTATGGTGCTGCTTAACCGGCTGATCAAAGGCTTCGAAAAGCGCTGTATTGCGCTCGACGATCGCTACGGCGCCTGGCTGGCGACCCGCCATCTGATCCAGCTGGGTCACCAGAATATCGCCTTTATCTGCTCGACCCACACCATTTCCGATGCCGAAGATCGCCTGCAGGGTTACTACGATGCGCTGAAAGAGCACGGCCTGCCGTGCAGCGATCGGCTGGTGACCTGGGGTGAACCGGATGAGGTGGGCGGCGAAACGGCGATGACCGAACTGCTGGGACGCGGTAAAAATTTCACTGCGGTCGCCTGCTACAACGACTCAATGGCCGCCGGCGCGCTGGCGGTGCTGAGCGATAATGGCGTCCGCGTGCCAGAGGAGATGTCGCTGATCGGTTTCGACGATGTGCTGGTATCACGCTACGTGCGTCCGCGCCTTACCACCGTGCGCTATCCCATCGTCACCATGGCGCAGCAGGCCGCCGAACTGGCGCTGGCGCTGGCCAATGACCAGCCACTGCCGGAAGTAACCCACATGTTCAGCCCGACGCTGGTGCGCCGCCATTCGGTCAGCGGTCCGGCATCATAATGGGTCGCGGCCGGTTCAGGCCGCGCCCGTCTACTTAAAGGCGCGCAGCAGCGTTTCCAGCGGCCTGACCAGCGCAATCACCGTCTCATCCTGCACCTCTGCCGCCGCGTCCAGCGTGGCGTGCATCTGTGCCACTTCGCTGGCCCCAAAGGCCTGGTTGCGGGCCCAGGCATTCACCAGCGAAATCCCCATCCGACTCAACGCGTCCACCTGTTGCGCACTGTGGGCCAGCGGCTTCAGCAGGTAGTTAGCATTAAGCAGTGGCATCACCTGGGCGGTATTAGCCTGCCAGCGCTGGAGCTGACGCTGAATCGCCGCTGCCGCCGTTGGATCGGTGCGATTGGCGATCAGCGCGCTAACCTGATGTTCCAGCTGACGCACCGCCTCACTCTCGGCGGGCAACACATCCGCCAGCCGGTTTAACGGCTCATGGTAATCATAATGGCCGGCCTGAAACTTCAAATGCTGGCGGGTATAGTACTGCGCCGGTTCCAGCACCTCGGCCAGCACCTGCAGCGGCGCGATATCACTGCGGTTGGCCAGCCGCATCATCTGACGTTCCGCCTGGGCGTGTTGCTGAGTGCCGACAGAGACGCTGCTCCAGCGATCCATCGCCGCCAGCCGCTGATACATCTCATCGCTATCGGTAACATCCTGAGCGGACCACAAAGGCGCGCGGCCACAGTTTGGTATCGATAATCTGGCTGTTGATATTCTCGGCCCACAGCGCCGCCTCACCGCCCAGCAGGTTTTGCTGCATCTGCTGCGGTGTCGGCAGCGTGGGCGCAATCCCGGCCGGTGCCTGCGCCAGCTTTTTGCCGCTGACCGGATACCGCACGTTCCCCACCAGCACATAGCCGCTGAGCGCCTGCGTATGCGGTTGCAGCGTCACCACCGGCTGCAACGGCCCCATCCAGCTGTCGACCTGAAAACGCACCTGTTGCGTCGATAGCCAGTCGATCTGGCTGACCATCCGCCGCGCTTGCCGGCAAAGTCGATAAAGCCACGCCAGCCCTGCTGCCCCTCAATCAGGGTAAAACTGCCCTGCACCGGACTGCCTTTCAGTCGCGGCAGAGTGAATGCCCAGCTTTGCGCCTGCTCGCCCGGCTGCAGCTTATCCTGGCCGTTGAGTCCCTGCGGATAGATTTCGTTGCGGTAGTGATAGCTGGCGGGCTGCGGCTGATCGAGATAGAAGCCGGTGGAAAGGATGCCGCGCATGTTCTCTTTGGCGACCTCGCTCAACGCATCCTGGCCCTGCCACGACTGGATCAGAATGCTGCGCGGCAGATCGGGATGGGCGATCTCATCCCAGCCGACCATCTGACGCTGGTGCTTCTCAAGGATCTTCTCAACCCGCTGGTTGAACCAGGCCTGCAGAGCATGGGCATCTTTCAGCCCGCGATCGCGCATAAATTGCTGGATGTGCGGAGACTGGTTCCACTGGGTCGGATCGACCTCATCGCCGCCAATATGCAGCCACGGATCGGGAAAGATCGCCGCCATTTCGCCCACCAGGGTGTCGATCACCTGATAGACCTGCTCATTGCTGGGATCGAGCAGCGGTTTAAACACCCCCCAGCCACGCTCCATCTGATAGGGACCCGGCGCGCTGATCAGTTCCGGCATCGCCACCGCCAGCGCCGAGGCGTGGCCCGGCAGATCCAGCTCCGGCACCACCCGCACGCCGCGATCGGCGGCATACTGCACCAGTTCACGCATCTGTTGCTGGCTGTAATAGCGGCCATCGCTGGCTTTCTGCTGGAGCTGGGGATAGTGGCTGGAAGCAAAGCGCCAGCCCTGATCGTCGGTCAGATGCCAGTGAAAGACGTTCATCCGGGCGGCAGCGATGCCATCGATTTGCCGCCTGAGGGTTTCAATCGGCATAAAGTGACGAGCACTGTCGATTAATATTCCACGCCAGGGGAATCGCGGCTGATCATCAATGGTCACGTAAGGAAGGGTGGTGCCCCGATCGCCGTTCTGAATCAGCTGCAACAGGGTTTCCATGCCGCGCATCGCGCCGAACCGGCTGGGGGCGCTGAGCAGTACGCCGCTGCCATCAATTTGCAGGTGATAACGTTCATCACTGTCGGGCTGCGGCAGCGGATCGACCGCTTTATCAATCACGATACGGATGGTTGGCTGTGCCACCGGCTGGCGGGCGGGCAACAGCGGCCAGCCGGTCTGATTAGCGATGCGTTCCAGCCAGCGCGCCTCGGCCCCCGCCAGATGATCGCCGGTAATCTGCAGTGTCAGCTGCGGCGTCAGGCTCAGCGTCCCGCCGCTGGCTGGCTGTTCAACCCGCTGCGGCCAGGGCATTAAGGGAAGCTTTTCAGCCAGCGCGGGTGAGGCCAGCGCCACACTCATAACGCAACTTATCGCACCATAACCAGCAATCAGAGAACGGCGTAACCACATTGGCGGGCATCCTTGTAGAGTCAATGACTTATCACGGGTAAACCCTGATTAAAGTTGTTTCGCGCAGTTAAGCAAGTTAATCCATTAAGAAATTTGAACTGAAGGCGAAATAGTTAACATCCGACGCTTTTTTCTGCCCGCTTCGCCCTTCCTTGTTTCAGGTCAAAATTCGGTGGAATAATTCGCAACAATCACTACATGTAGGGATTAGAATCCTGCGAATACCCATATGTAGTCTCTGGAGGGATAATGGCGACGGTAGTGATTAAGCGTGATGGATGCCGGACAGGCTTTGATGCACAACGTATTCAGCAAGCTGTGGCCGCTGCCGCGCGCGCG
>MIEI01000122.1 GCA_002095305.1 Pantoea brenneri | reverse complement strand
TGCTCGATCTGGCACGCACCTCCCCTTCTTTCATCTGTAAGAATTTCGGTGTGGTACTGGAGCGAACGGTACGCGAGCTTAACGGCGAATCCTGCATCCCGATGGAGGATTCGCCCCCGCCCAAACAGCAGATTGTCGTGAGCCGCACGCAGCTTCGACGAGCGCATCACGGAATATGACGCGATGCGCCAGTCCGTCTGCGCATATGCTGAACGTGTGGCGGAAAAACTTCGTGAGGATCGGCAGTTCTGTCACCACATCTCCGTTTTTATCCGCACCTCCCCTTCCGACACCGGGCAGCCTGGCTACGACGGCGTTCGTGAAATTGCGCGTGGGCACGCAGGACACGCGCAACATCATCGAGGCAGCGGTGAAATCCCTGGACGCGATCTGGCGCCCGGGTTTTCGCTATGCGAAAGCTGGCATCATGCTGAGCGAGCTGCGTCCGAACGGTGTCGCGCTACTCAACCTGTTCGACGATGAGGTGCCGCGCGCCGGCAGTGACGTTCTGATGAGCCTGATGGATTCAATGAATCCGCTCCGGGCGCTACAGCATTGGATTCGCGGGTAAAGGTATCGATCCGGACTGGAAGATGAAGCGGGAGCTACTTTCCCCTGCTTGGACTACAAGCTGGGGTGATATACCGATAGCCAGAGTTTGATGAATATTTATGTGAGTTAACAAGAGGCTAAATTAACAAATTAACAAATTAACAAATTAACAAATTAACAAATTAACAAGATATTATCTTGACAAAAAAAGGCTTACAAGTTTAGCTATGTCAGATGTAATAAGTTAATAAGATGCCATCTTAATATTTTGAGTGGTAAATAGGGACTGTGTTTCGCATTAATAGAACTGATTGTCCTTATGCAGGTGTCAGGTTGTTACAGTAGTCCCTTCATCACAGGAGCTATATCTTGAGAAAAGGGAGCAGAAGCTGCTCCAGCACTATGACCTGCGTACCAAAAAAAGCGCTGCGTCCGGATTTACACAATCACAGCCAAATTAATAACATAATAAATTAATATGCTACTAAACAGTTACAAATCAATAATTTAAATCAATAAAATTATCTTGTTAAGATAAAATATTGATATTATCATAAGGAGATAACTTATTAACTAGCGAGGTTGTTATGATCATCGTTCTGGGTAGCCAGAAAGGCGGTGTAGGTAAAAGCACTCTGGCGGTTTCGATTGCTGCCTGTCTGAAATCAAACGGTAAATCGGTCATTATTGTCGATGCCGATGACCAAAAGTCGGTGCTCACCTGGTATAACAACCGACCTGAATCTTTACCCCACATTCCAGTGACAGGCGCGACAGGTAACATCAAGGCAATGCTTAAGGAGCATGCAAAATCCTATGATTATGTCATTGCCGACTGCGCAGGACGAGACAGTGCAGAAATGCGCAGCGGTTTAATGTCAGCAGATGTCTTTATATCTCCGCTGCGACCCTCACAGATGGATTTGGACGTTGTGCCTCATACTTGTGAAGTTTTTACCGCAGCCAAAGATTTCAATGAAAATGTTAAAGGGTATCTGGTTCTGAACATGGCTCCGACCAACATGTTTGTGAACGAATCCCATCAGGCTGCAGAAGTGCTTGCTGACTATCCACAGATGCAACTGGCCCAGTCGCGTATCTGCGATCGTAAAGCTCACAGGGATGCTTGGGCAGAATCTTTGACAATATTCGAAACCCAGAATGACAAAGCTCGCGAAGAAGTAGCAGCCCTGGTTAAAGAGGTGATCCTGTGAGAAACCGAGCAAATACTCCACCAAAAGATGAAAATGCTTTTATCAATGGCGGCACGGCTGGCCTGAATGCCGTGTCGGAGAAAGTCAGCACAGTTAAAACTAAGGCTAAGCCGGTAAGTATTTCTTTCGCAGACACAAACCTGAAATCGATTGATAACTGCATCCGTGATGAAATGAACAATACAGGTCATCGTGTTAATCGTTCAGATGTGGTTCGGGCAGCAGTTATGGCCTTCGAAAAGCTCAACCAGAATGAGCGATCTGAACTCATTCAAAAGGCAAAACTACAGTAACTATTGTAAAACACATTATCTCACTATCTTATTAAGATAGTGAGATAATTTTATCATCATTCTTGTCTCATTCTGACCAGTCAATATGTATGTCGATACCTATGCATCAACCTATTACAATATATTGAAATATAACAAATATTTAAAGCAGTTATTTTAGTTCACACTAATCATTGTGATGCTTGAAAATTTGGTATATCCAAAACAGGAACATAATTAATTGTTAAACTAACAACTTATTAAGTTACTATGTTATTTGATGGGTACGGATTCGTTCAGACATGGAGAAAGGAGAGCAAAGTGCGCTGAAGGTACTCCCATTGTGGCCAGGTTTAACCATAAATGGCACTCATCTGCCGGACAGCCCGAAACAACAAACGTTATTTCACAGTCATTATTTCAGCAAGACAGGTTGTGTAGCGCGGAGACAGCATTTCACGTTTCATCTGCCAGGCATTATCTGTGCCCTGACCTGCGAACCAGACTTTACCCAGTCCGGACCTGTTTATCTGATCCTCAGCAGACATCAGCGCATCGGCATTAGCGCGCGGCAGCTGCTGGCTGAACATATCAAGTTGGGCCACGCCCAACTGATAAAAATCTCCCAGGGTGACGCCGGCTTTTGCATACCTGTATCCATCCCACCATATACGTTTGAGGGCCTGCAGAGCAAAGCTGATAATATCCCGAGTATCACTAGTAGTGATATTCGCAAGTCATCGCTGCTGCATTGGCATACTGAGGCTCGTTTCCGTATCGGCCGGTTGCGACCGAGACAGTGATGTGTCGGCATTTGGAGCTTTGCTCACGCAATTTCTCTGCCGCGCGAGTGGCATACGTGACAACAGCCTGCTGCAGCTCGGCAATGGTTGTCACGCGCTGCCCGAAACTTCGGCTTACCACTATCTGTTGTTTTGCTGGCGGCGCGTCTTCTAGCGCCAGACAGGATTTGCCGTTAAGCTCGCGCACTGTCCGCTCGACTATTACGTCAAAACTTTTGCGAATGACGCTGGTATTACTGTCAGCCAGCTGCAATGCCGTACTGATATTCATTGCATGCAGCCGTTTGCTGAGTCTGCTACCTATGCCCCATACATTATCCACGCTGACCAGCGCCAGTAACTTGCGCTGCCGGTCAGGGCTGGAGAGATCAACGATGCCATTCGTCCGGATCCATTTTTTAGCAGCAAAATTTGCCAGCTTGGCAAGCGTTTTGGATGGGCCAAATCCTACGCCAATAGTTAGCCCGATTTCTTTCTTTACCCGTTCACGGATCTGCCGCCCGAATTCTTCAAGCGGCACATACGCGGCTATGCCGCTGACATCCAGAAAGCTTTCATCTATCGAGTAAATTTCTTGGCCTGGTGCCATTTCACCCAGGATAGCCATCATTCTGGCGGACATGTCGCCATTGTAGTGGCATAGTGAATTTGGCCACCTGAATAGAGGTGATATGCTCACCTCAGAACAACACAGGTGCTCCAATGAAAAGAAGAAATTTTAGTCCTGCATTCAAACGCGAATCAGCCCAGTTGGTTGTCGATCAAAACTACACCGTCTCTGATGCCGCTAAGGCTATGGATGTAGGTCTTTCCACGATGACGAAATGGGTCAAACAACTGCGTGATGAGCGTCAGGGCAAAACGCCAAAAGCCTCCCCGATAACGCCGGAACAAATCGAAATACGTGAACTCAGGAAGAAGATGCAACGTATTGAAATGGAAAACGAAATATTAAAAAAGGCTACCGCGATCTTGATGTCAGACTCCCTGAACAGTTCTCGATAATCGTGAAACTCAGGGCGCGTTATCCTGTGTCCACACTCTGCCATGTGTTCGAGGTTCATCGCAGCAGCTACAAATACTGGAAAAACCGTCCTGAAAAGCCAGACGGCAGACGGGCTGTATTACGCAGTCAGGTACTTGAGCTGCATGGCATCAGCCACGGTTCGGCCGGAGCAAGAAGCATCGCCACAATGGCAACCCAGAGAGGCTACCCGATGGGGCGCTGGCTTGCTGGCAGGCTCATGAAAGAGCTGGGACTGGTGAGTTGCCAGCAGCCAACTCACCGGTATAAGCGTGGCGGTCATGAGCACGTTGCTATCCCGAATCATCTTGAGCGACAGTTCGCCGTAACGGAGCCCAACCAGGTGTGGTGCGATGATGTGACCTATATCTGGACAGGTAAACGCTGGGCGTACCTCGCCGTTGTTCTCGACCTGTTCGCAAGAAAACCAGTGGGCTGGGCAATGTCGTTCTCGCCGGACAGCAGACTCACCATGAAAGCGCTGGAAATGGCATGGGAAACTCGCGGTAAGCCCGTCGGGGTGATGTTCCACAGCGACCAGGGTAGTCATTATACAAGCAGGCAGTTCCGGCAGTTAATGTGGCGATACAGGATCAGACAGAGTATGAGCCGGCGCGGAAACTGCTGGGATAACAGCCCGATGGAACGCTTCTTCAGAAGCCTGAAGAACGAATGGGTGCCGGTGACGGGTTACGTAAGCTTCAGCGATGCAGCTCACGCCATAACGGACTATATCGTTGGATATTACAGTGCACTAAGACCGCACGACTATAATGGTGGGTTACCACCAAATGAATCGGAAAACCGATACTGGAAAAACTCTAACGCGGTGGCCAGTTTTTGTTGACCACTACACCATACAGAGCGTAGTCAGAGCTAAAGATATGGACGCCATTCTCCCGAAAGTAGCGTTCATTTTTGAAAAGTGGGGCACCCATTTTAATACCCATGCGCTTGGCTTCAGCAGAACGGGCAATCACGCAGCCATCATTGTTTGACACTACGCATATGGGTTTACCTCGTAAATCGGGTCGAAACACCGTTTCGCAGGACGCATAGAAATTGTTGACGTCGGCCAGTGCGAACATTTTAAATCTCCGGCTGAATGTTGCTCATTACAGCTTATACACGCCATAGCTTATCTGAATCATTCACGCGGCGGATGATTAAACCCCAGTCCTGCGATATCGGTAAGTGCATAGGCTACAACGCCCCAGACAGGCAGTTCCTGACTTTCATCGAGCAGAGTAATGGTTTCATCACCTCTTAGCTCTTGCAGCGCCGGTACGGGGTTTATAAGAAGCCTGCGAAGCACAAGCTCTCCTTCAACCTCGGCAACAATGATGTGTCGATGTTGAGGGATGAGCGCGCGATCGATGGCCAGAACTGAGCCCTGCATAATTCCTGCATCAGGATAACTGCTGTCGCTACGTACAAGGAACGTAGAATGAGGAGATAGTGTGACCAGATCGCCCAGAGTGAGCCGCTGTTCTGCAAAGTTGTGTGCGGGGTTCTGAAAAGCCATTTCAGCTCCAATATCCTTAAAATTAAGTGATTTAGAAAATTGTTATCCACATATCCAGTAGATAGATCAATTCTTTTAGATCATATAGAGATCAAGTAAAGATCCATAAAGATCACCGCCTCAGTAACCTGATGATAGGTAAATAAAAAAGAGCACTTCAGGCGGTCACTTTCATAAGTATAGCGGTTACTTTCATAATAAAAGCGTTTACTTTCATAAATTAGGCTGTTACTTTCATAATCTGAAGGCGGTTACTTTCATAAATCTGGATGTTATTTGCTCACTTGGTGTGGATAAATGGAAAAAACACAGGAAAACAGCGAGATAGACAGTCCTTTTTGCATCATTAAAAAAGAGTCAAACACAAGTTATGAACTAACGCCAAACAGCAACAAGTCTGTTCAGCCTGTCGCGTTACTTCGCCTCAGCGTCTTCACACCTGTCGCACCCAAAGAAAAGGGTAAACGCGACTTCCTGATCGATGCTTCTGAAGAACTATCAAGTCTGGAAGTGGCAAGACAGGAAGGTTACACCGACATTAAAATTCAGGGGGCAAAACTAAGCATGTCCACGGATTTTAAAACTTGGATCGGAGTGATTTCTGCCTTTTCCAAGTACGGCTATAGCAGCGAGAAAATTACACTTCCTTTCTCTGAATTTGCACGAATGTGCGGTCTCAAACCCACAGACATTAACGGAAGAGCCAGGGCACGCCTGCATGATTCACTGTTCAATCTGTCCAGCGTAACCCTTTCATTTCGTGGTAAAAACTCTAAAAAATCGCTTGTTACTCATCTCGTTCAACGAGCAGTGCTGAATCATGAAACCGACCAGGTTGAAATTGTTGGTGACAGTAGTTTGTGGGAGCTGTATCGCTACGATCATAAGGTGTTGCTCGGCTTAAAAGCGCTTTCAGAACTGGCGAGGAAGGAAGCAGCGCAATCGCTCTATGTGTACCTGGAAAGTATGCCCGCTGGTCCTTTGTATATCTCAATGAAACGCTTTCGTGAACGCCTTGCTCTTGAATCGCAGATAAAGGATCAGAATGCCATTATCAGGCGCGCCCTGGCTGACCTGGTCAGGATTGGTTATCTCGATGTCACTGAGTATAAAAAAGGCAGGGAAATTATGTTTGTTATCAATAGCCGTTCGCCAAAACTTCAATCGATTGGACGAGCAGCCAAAAAATAGCGGTTACTTTCATAATAACATTTAGGGTGGTCACTTTCATAACGACTGCTCCGCAGGGTAGGGTGCTTTCATAAGGCTTGTTCGCAGAGTGGGGTACTTTCATAAAACAAGCACTGCAGAGTAGGGTCCTTTCATAAATCAGTGCCGGTAAAGTAGGGTGCTTTCATAAGACAGGCTCTACGGGACACAGTGTGTTCCACAAAAACCGCCCAAATGGTGTTTTGGATAGCGAAAAATTATGAAAGTGACCGCCTTTAATATCTGGCTTATGAAAGTAACCGCTGTACAAGGATGACAATGGCATTTCTTATGAAAGTGACCGCCTTTATGAAACTGACCGCTTAGTGACGACTTTCATGATCCTCACCAGCTCAGGGTATGAATCAACATAACTTGTATGGAGTGTTTAGTCGGAATGGAAACAGCTCATATCTACGTAACAGGCAGCGGTAACCCACGTACTCAACTTGGCTTCGCGCGCGTCCTGATCGAACAGGCTCCCGGAAAACGCCGTTTATCTTTAACTACGAAGACACGACCTATAAGCGCAGCCAGATTCAGGGCATGATTGATGCTGTGCTGCAGCTTGATTGCCCGCATCATGTAGTATTCATCAGCGCCTCACCGCTGGCGCTGGAAAAGGCAGAAGCTGGTGAAGGGCCTAACCGGGATCTTATCTACGAGCTCTATCGCGTTCTGTCTGCAAAGGGCTGTACGCACGCATTTGATTTTCGAGTAGGGCAGGGACAAGAGATAAACAAACTGCTATCAGATCAGAACGTTTGATTTGATGCTCCCCGCTTCTTCCAGCTGTGCGTTCCCTGATTTTCTTTTGCCATATTAGGCTGGCAGCTCCATCAACTGTTCGATTGCGAAGATGAGCGCCGGCTCAGCTTCCTCTGTTTGATTAACCGGTTCCTTAAGCAAAAGCACGAGTTCGAGTTTAATCGTCTCGCAGCTGATTTCCTGGCCTTCCGCGGCTTTGCTCAGACAGATCATGCCGGTGAGCCTGCAGGCTTTCCAGTAAGTCGATTCGATTTCCTCATCTTCAGCGTTGTGCATCAGGAACTCTCCCACCTGGGTTAAGGGTTTATATTCGAAGCGCATGAAGGCGTAAGGTGAAGTTTCATATTGCTGAGAAGTTAAATGCCGCCGTACGCCCGGCGTTGCCGATTTCTGAGCTGCATAACCTGCTAGTCTATCCATTTCTCTGATTAGCCTGACCACACTTACAGCAATAACGAAGTTTATGTAACTCTTTCAACTCCGATGAGCGTGCTTTACAGCGCCTGCGTCGTGAAGGGCGTGTTTTCCGGGGCCTGTGCAGTGGCGGATTGCTGCTGCTTAGGTGATGTTACTCGTAGCTATCAGCGGTAAGCACGGAACTTAACACTGTTGTTGCCCGTGCGGTTTACACTGTCTGAACATGAATATTGCAAGAGAATGCCGTGAGCACTGCCGAAAATGAGTTTTACCTGTCCCAGCTTGATCGCCAGATCTTTAGTGCGGAGCAGAAAGCTGCGAATCTCAAGCTGGAGCGTCTTGTCGAAGAATATGCCCGTCTACATGGCAGCTATGCAAAAGGGCTGGCTGAGCTGGGCGAGTACCTGTTGCACCATGCGGATTACCTCCGGGCGAACCGTGAGTCGGCCCATGATTGCAGCTGGCTCGACCTGATGACTGAACTGAAGCGCCGCAGCGGATAAGTCATTATATCTTGCACTAGGAAGATCTGGTGGCCATTCAAAATTGCTCCAGACATTTAAGGCTGGCGAGCAGTGTGCAGTTGGCCCTATGTATGCCGCGTAGCGGCATGAAGACGCCAGCCGGTGCTACTATCACTCTGAAGCAGAACTGCGTCGGTAGCGCGGCGCAGCCGCTTCCTGACACCTATATCGCGTACCCGTCCCCACGGCCTGGCAGACGTCGTTGAAGCAGCGGTCATTCAGGCGCACTGAAGCCAGACGGGCGCAGACGAAAGAAAGCCCCCGTGGCACTACCCCCAATGCATGCCATTCTTGCAGGGCAAGACCTGTGAACGACTTAATGTCACATAAGATTCAGATTCCGCAAAAAAAGGGTTTCCATGGCGTCATGCCGACTGGAAGGCAGGAAACAGAAAAATTGGGCTGTTACAGGAAAAGACACAAAGTGAGTGAGAAGCAGGCATCTGCCTAAGAGGAACGTTCAGAATGCAGAAGGGAGAGCAAAAGCTCTCCCTTCATTACGACAGGATACACGTATGTATCACTGAAGGATTAGCCATGGCTCCTGTTTTCTGAATTATAATATAAGAAAAT
>MIEI01000121.1 GCA_002095305.1 Pantoea brenneri | reverse complement strand
CGGCAAACCCGGCCTCGAAGGCTCACGCCACGCCTTGCCTCAGCATTCGACCCATACCGCACCGGCATCCGCTGATTTCACGCACTGCGCCACCCAGCGCACGCCCATCAATCCGGCATGCACATCGGGATACCAGAAATCCTGCAGGAAGGCGCTGTCGCCACGATCGCTGGCGTCCATTGCCAGCGCGAAGCGACGGTAAAGGTTCGACCAGGCTTCGAACAGCCCTTCGGAATGACCGCCGCCGATACGGTCCTCCTCCAGTGCGCGCGGGCTGAGATACCCCATGCCACGCTCCAGAATCCGCACCGGTTCGCCCTGCACTTCATAACGCAGCTGATTTGGCTGTTCATCCCACCACTCCAGGCTGGCTTTAGCGCCCACCACCCGAATCTTCTGGCCGTGCATTGAGCCAGCATTCACCGCCGAGGCCCACAGCGTGCCAACTGCGCCGTTGTCATATTCCATCATCACAAAGGCGTTATCTTCCAGCGGCGCGCGGGTGGCGACAAAACTCTGACGAGAACAGAGCAGCCGCGTCACTTTCAGCTGTGGCAGCATCGTTTCTGCAATAAACAGCGGATGCGTAGCGAGATCGCCCAGCACATAACTCGGGCCGACAAAGCGCGGATCGACCCGCCAGCGCGTGCTTTCACTCTGTAACTCCACCGCCTCGTTGTGGAAGCCGTGAGCAAACTGCATATTGACGATGCGGATCTCACCCAGCGCACCGGCAGCGATCATCTCACGCGCCTGATGGACCAGCTGATGTCCGGCATAGCCGTAGGTCACGCCGACCACCTTCTGCTTCTCCCGGCTCAGCTGTTCCAGCTCATCCGCCTCTTCGACGGTGAAGCAGAGCGGCTTCTCGCACACCACATGCAGTCCGGCGTTCAGCGCTGCCCGACAGATGGCGAAATGGGTATTGTTGGGCGTGGCGATCGAGACCGCTTCTATCCCGTCTTCCCGTTCGGCTTCTGCGGCAAACAGGCTGGCGTAATCGGGATAACAGCGGTCTGACGCCACGCCAAGCGCATTGCCAAATTCACGCCCGCGTGCGACATCAATATCAAACGCGCCTGCCAGCAACGAAAAGTTGCCGTCACGCAGCGCCGCTGAACGGTGGATATACCCAATCTGGCTGGTCCCGCCGCCGCCAACCATGCCCCAGCGCAACGAGCGATTCAGTGCTTTTTTACCGTTAATCATGATGTTGTCCTCAGAATCCGATTGAGCGCAGGTAGTGCAGGCTGGCGGTAACATCAGCCAGGCTGGTGTCGGCCTGGCGCGGGTCACGCTCCTGTTCGATGGTGATCCAGCCTGATAGTCACGTTCTGCCAGCAGAGCACGCACCGCCGGATAGTCGATCGCGCCCTGCCCCAGCGGACACAGTACGCCTTCAGCGCAGGCGCTAAAGAAGTCGAGTCCACGCGTAATGGCGTCGCGCCACCGCTGATGATGAACGTCTTTGAAATGCAGATAGTCGATGCGCGCCCAGTAACGTTGCAGCGCGTCAATCGGGTCCATCCCGGCATAGTAGAGATGGCCGGTGTCGAGACATAAACCGGCCACCTGATGCGGAATATCGTTCACCAGCCGCGCCAGTTCATCGGCGAACTCAATACAGCCACCCGCATGCGGATGGATCACCGCTCGCACGCCATACTCCTGCCAGGCGATCTGACTCAGAATGGTGATGTGCTGCATCATGCGATGCCACGCCTCATCGTCGAGCCGCGGCGATTTTTCCGACTGACCGGCATATTTCGCCCGCTGCGGATTGCCAAAATCGATGATCACCAGATAAGGCGGCGGCGCGTTAACGCCTGCGGTTCTTGTTGCAGTCGGGACCTGCGCCAGGTTGCGGCACAGGTTGTGGGTCAGCGTCACCAGCGCCGGAAAATTCGCTTCACTGACTAAATCATCAAAAATGGTGCCCGCCACCAGCGACAGGCCATGATGATTAAGCTGCCGGGTCAGCTCATCGGGATCGGTTGGCAGGTAGCCCCAGGGACCCAGCTCGATACTTTGGTAGCCCGCCTGCGCGGCCTCCGTCAGTACTTTCTGGCAGGGCGGCAGCCATGGATTATTCGGATCGTCTACGCCCCAGCTGCAGGGCGCATTTGCAATGTGTAGGGTCATGATATCTGCCTGTGCGATGAGAACAGCTGGCAGTATCAAATAAAAATTTCATCACAGACAACAATGAAAGTTTCATTTTTTGATAGCGATCGCGTTTAATAACTTCATTTTATGATAGCTTTCTATCATAAATGCGTTAAAACCGCTGTTTTACAGGTTTTCGCGCGTCACCAGTTCGAACGGTACGGTCACCTGGGCAAAGTTACCACGTTGCTCGCTCCCGCCGTTCAGGCAGGTGGCGATCACCGCATCGGCCATCACATCAATCCGGTGCCGCAGCATCAGTGATATCGTGCCGTCAATCAGCGCCAGCTCATCGCCGGGCAGCGGACCGTGGCACAGCAAATCAATCTGACGGCGGCCGCTGTCTCGCAGGGCCTGCACCACACCTTCAATGCCACCGCAGGGCGCATAAATCATCACCAGATCATCATGCTGCTCCAGCAACTGGCGGGTGGCCTGATAGCCGCCTTCATTTGATTCATGGGTTTTTAACGGCTCAAGCACCCGCTGGCTGACGCCCGATTCACGCAGATAGGAACGGAAGCTGATCTCGCTGCTCTCCTGACAGGTAAAGCGATGGTCGCCAAGCAACACGCCGACGCAGCCCGGCTGACGCAGCAGATGTTGCGCCATCCAGGCGGCGGTTCGCCCCGCCTTCTGATTATCAATGCCAATAAAACCGGCGTGCTCGCAGGGCGAAAAATCTGACAACAGAGCGTAGACCCGCACGCCCAGCCGCGACACATCCTGGATAGCGTGACGGATTAAGGGATGATCCAGCGCCACCAGGCCAATCACATCGTTACGCTGCGCGAGCTGGCGCAGAGAGCTGGCGACCGCCTCCACTTCATGTATGTCGTGCCAGCGAAATTCAGTTTCGCTGCCTGCCGGCTGATGCCCGCGCGCCCGCTGTTGCAGCGCCTCACTCAGCTGCTGATAAAACGAATAACGGGCCGGCAGCAGGATAAAACCAAAACGCAGCTGAGCCGCAGCGGGTTGCGTCTCAGGCAGGCTGTACGCCGCAGGCAGCCGATAGCCGAGCTGTCGGGCCGCCGCCAGCACCTTCTGCTCGGTTACGCTGCGCACCGGTGCCCGGCGGTTCAGTACCCGATCGACCGTCGCCACCCCTACGCCTGCCGCGTCTGCAATTGCCGTCATGGTTACTTTTGACATCATCCTTCTCCCGCTGTCGGTCCTCATTTGCCGAAATGGGCAGTTCCCCTTCAGCGTTTTCTCTGCCGTTGCGCGGCAGCAGTTAATCCTGTCATGACCAGGCACATTTTCTCTCATTTTTTTGATAGAAAATACGTCATTACTTTGATCACCTTCGCAAAATGAAATTTTCATTTCTTTTTTGATTCTTTTTAAAACGGGCATTTGCTAAAACGGGTAAAAATCTGGCGTTAACTTCCCTGATGGAATCGCATCATCAAATGATTAGAGCGGTGGCAACAGGCTTTCTATAGTGGGGTTCTGACTGGACCCTGCACGCAAAAGAAGGAATGGGTATGTTTCCCTCAACGCTTCCCACCCCACGCTTACCCGATGCCCGAACCCTGCCGTCGCTGCGCTGGGGAATTATCGGTCCCGGCTGGATTGCCGACCATTTTGCGCATGCGCTACGCCACCATACCGACCAGCAACTGACAGCCGTGGCGGCGCGTAATCCGGCCAAAGCCCAGGCGTTTGCCGAAAAGTGGTCAATTGCGTATGCCGCCAGCAGCATGGATGCGCTGCTGGCGCGTGAGGATGTCGACGCGGTCTATATCGCCACGCCGCATAATCACCATTTTCCGGATGGCCTGCGCGCTATCGCGGCCGGAAAGCACCTGCTGATTGAGAAGCCGCTGGCGCTGAATGCGCAGCAGGCAACGCAGCTGAAGCAGGCGGCCGCAGCCCGCAACCTGCTGTGTATGGAAGCGATGTGGTGCAACTTCGCAGCGAAATATGACGTAATCCGACAGTTACTGGCGGATGGTGTGCTCGGCGAGGTTCACACCCTGATTGCCGATCACGGCGAATTTTTTACCGCGGATCACCGCATCTTTAACCACGATCTGGCAGGCGGGCCGATGCTCGATCTCGGCAGTTACCTGGTGGCACTCAGCGTGTTTATCGGCGGTGGCGCGCCCGACAGCATCATCGCCAGAGGCCAGCCGGTGCCCGGTGGCAGCGTAAACGGTCAGACGTCAATGCTGCTGACGCATCGCCACGGCATGCATTCGCTGCTGAATACCACACTGTTCAGCAACACGCCTGGCGGCGCGGTGATTGCCGGCAGTGATGCCAGCCTGGTGCTGGAGGGGCAGTTCTATGCGCCAGGCAATTTTCGCCTCACCTCCAGCGAGGGTCGCCACAGCCTGTACTGGGAAGAGCCCGCCAACCGCTATCTGCAGCTGTGTCATGAAATCAACCACTTCGCCTGGTGTATCGGGCAGAACCTGACTGATTCGCCGATCCACTCGCTCGACCAGGCGATTACTACCCTGGCCACCATCGACAGCGTCAGGCAGCAGATCGGCGTCACCTTTAATGAAGAACAGTAACGTTAATGTTTCCGGAGCAGACAGATGAAAATCGCTTTTGATGTGGATGTGATTAAAGACCTGGGCATCACCCGCATGGTCCATCAGGTGGCTGACTGGGGGTATAAATATATCGAACAGTCGCCGCATCCGCAGATCAACCCGTTTTATAAGCATCCCAAAGCCAGCCGCGAAATCATGACTGAATATAAAAACGCGCTGCGCGCCACCGGGCTGGAGATCTCCTCTTTTATTGTGGTCTATCGCTGGTCCGGTCCGGACGAGCTGCGCCGCCAGGCGGCAGTGAAAAACTGGAAACGGATGATTGAGATTGCGGTTGAGATGGGCGTGCAGGTGATCAACACCGAACTCTCCGGCACGCCTAATGAGCCGGAGATCTGTGAAGAGATGTTTTATCGTTCGATGGAGGAGCTGCTGCCGATTATCGAACGTGAAGGGATCCGGGTCGAGATTCAGGCGCACCCGTGGGATTTCTGCGAAGAGAACAACGAAACGGTGGATATCGTGAAGTCGTTCCGCAGCGATAACGTCAAGTACATCTACAGTGCGCCGCATACCTTCTTCTACGACAAAGGCAAAGGCGATGTAAAACCGATGCTGGAGTATGCCGGAGACGATCTGTCGCACATGCTGATCGCTGACACCATGAACCACACCAAACATTGCCGCTACATCGTTAACCCGCCCGGCGTTGATGCCACGATTCACCAGCACGTCGGCGTTGGCGAAGGCGAAGTCGATTTCGATACCCTGTTCCAGACGCTGCGCGACACTAACTTTGCCACACGCAGTTACAAAGTGGGTGGTGAGCCGATCATCGCCGCCTCGCTGTTTGGTTACCCGGAAAAGATGAAGGTTCAGGCAGTGCAGACCCGCGAACTGATCGAGCGCGAGTTACTCAGCAAATAACCTCACCCGGCCGCAGCCAGTCGCGCTTTGCCGCCTTTCTGCCCGCCTCGCCATCCGCGCGGCGGGCACGGTTTGCCCTTCATCTCTCGCGTCGCCCTCAGCCGATAACCCACACGGCAGGCAACGGGCCAGGCCGCGATCACCGCCAGCAGAGTTAAACCGGCTTTTATTCACCTGCTACACTCCAGACAAACATCACACCACAAGGCGAACCTTCACTATGTCGGAAAATGCATATCAGCCCGCAAAAGTCTGGAGCTGGGATCCCGAAGCAAAAGGCAACGGCGCTAAAACCAATCGCCCGTTCGCTGGCCCTACCCATGAAAAAGCGCTGCCGGTCGGCAAGCATCCTTTGCAGCTCTATTCGCTCGGCACGCCGAACGGCCAGAAAGTGACCATCCTGCTGGAAGAGCTGCTGGCGCTTAACGTGATTGATGCCGAATATGATGCCTGGCTGATCCGCATCGGCGAAGGCGATCAATTCTCCAGTGGTTTTGTTGAGGTTAACCCTAACTCCAAAATTCCGGCGCTGAGTGACCACTCCGCCACGCCGCCGATTCGGGTCTTTGAATCGGGCAATATCCTGCTCTATCTGGCAGAAAAATTTGGCTACTTCCTGCCAAAAGATCTGGCGCAACGTACCGAAACGCTGAACTGGCTGTTCTGGCTGCAAGGCTCTGCGCCTTATCTCGGCGGCGGTTTTGGCCATTTCTATCACTACGCGCCAGAGAAAATTGAATACGCCATCAACCGCTTTACCCTTGAAGCCAAACGTCAGCTCGACGTGCTGGATCGTCAGCTGGCCGATAATCGCTATCTCGCCGGTGAGGATTACACCATCGCCGACATCGCGACCTGGCCGTGGTACGGCAATCTGGTGCTGAATGACCAGTATGGCGGCGCCGAATTCCTCGATGTGCAGTCCTATAAAAATGTGGTGCGCTGGGCGAAAGAGATTGCTCAGCGTCCTGCCGTGATCCGTGGCCGCAAGGTTAACCGTGTAATGGGCGACCCGGCCGATCAGCTGCATGAGCGTCATGATGCATCTGACTTTGATACCCAGACCCAGGATAAAAAAGCTTAAGGAGACACCCTGTGAGTGCTTACGTTGTATTTATTCGTGATAACACCCTGAACGAAGATGAAATGGCGATCTACGCCGAGAAAGCGGGCCAGGCACGCGGCGATCACCCGATCAACCCGCTGGCCTTTTATGGCGAACTGGAAACGCTGGAAGGCCAGGAAGCGGAAGGTGTAGTTATTCTGGAATTCCCGAGCCGTGAAGCGGCACATGCGTGGTATGACAGCCCGGAATATCAGGCGGCCAAAGTGCATCGTCTGAAAGGGGCGAACTATCGCGCGATCCTGGTTCAGGGTATTGAAAAATAAAAAAGGGACGCTGCGGCGTCCCTGAATTTTCAGGCGGCAACCTGCCGCCTGCGTCCGTCATTCCAGCCCGATCCGCACCACGCTGTCCGGCCCCTGGCTGCTGTGATCCGGATTAAAGCCCTGCTTCACCGTCACATACAGGGTCTGACCATCGGGTGATACCAGCAGGCTGTTTGGATGACTGTCAAACGACCAGCTATTTTTCACCGCATAGGTGGTGCCATCCAGCTGCAGCACTTTCTTCGACTCACGCTGACTGATGTAGATCTCATTGCGCTTGCCGTTAAATTTAATCCCCAGTGAATCCCCGAGATCCAGACGCTTAATCACCTTGCCGCTGCGTTCATCAAACACCAGCGTATTTTTAGCTTTTGAATTATCGGTGACGAACAGCCGGCCAGTCGCCGGATCTTCGGCCATATTGAGGAACAGATACTCTTTGCCATCGCCCGCGGTCAGGCGCTGTTCAATTTTGTTATTGCGCGGATTGATCACCAGAATTTCGCCGCTGCCGTTGGCCGCATAAATCCGATCGCTGACCGGAGAATAGATGATGCCGGTGACCCATTTGCCGGCGTTTTTAATCCGGGTTTTCAGCGTCAGGGTTTTCGCATCCACCACCCAGATCAGACCGGGATCGCCGACGCCGCCGACATACAGCAGCCCGTCGTGCAGGAAAATTTCACGTGGCCCGAACGGCAGACCTTTTTCATTCTTCTCGCTGAACATCAGGCGCTTCAGCACCTTACCGCTTTCCGGATCGATAGCAGAGATGCCGCCATCCAGCGAATTAGTGGCGTAAAGTGCGCTGCCATCAGGCGCGCTGGCCAGCCCGAAGTTCTTCAGGTCGTAATGCCCTTCGCCGGTGGTCTTCAGCGTGGTGGCATCCAGCCGATAGATCATGCCGCCGCTGACATCTTTAAAACCCTGGGCGCTGGCCACATACAGCGCATTTTTTGCCGGCAGGTAAGCCATTTCATACAGACCTTCGCCCAGTTCACGCTGGGTCAGATGGCCCTGGCCGGTGGTTTCTACCGTAACCGGCGTGCTGGCATCTGCTTTTCGGGCTGGCAGCTGACATGCCGTCAGGCTGAAAGTGGTGACAATCGCCAGGGCGAGTGCCGCTTTGCGCGGGCTGAATAAGGTTTTCATTCTTAACTCCAGTAAGGGGCGAACGGCTTCCATCAGGCCGCAGCACGGCGGGAAGACACAGAATAAAAAGAATGAGAATCATACTCATTAGTAAAAAAGATGTAAACGCAGCGGTGGATTGAGGGCTGCTCAGCGCCGCGTGTCGCAGGCTATCTCCGGCCGTCGACGACAACCCCGTCAGGGTTCACGGCCCGACCTGCAAATGCTGTTGCAGAAACGTGACGAAGGCGCTGATGCGCGCAGGCAATTGCCGTTGCGCCTGCCAGACGGCAAAAATATCGCCATCCGGTGCCTGCCAGTCCGGCAGTACCGGCAGCAGATCGCCCGTGGCAATGCTGTGCTGCGCATCCCACCACGAACGCAGCAGAATGCCGTGTCCATCCATCGCCAGCCGCATCGCCACTTCACCATCATTGGTAATCAGACTGCCGCGCACCTTCTGGCTGACACTCTGCTCACCGCACATCAGCCGCCACAGGGTGAAATCGCTGTCGTGCTGGCGCAGCAGAATGCAGTTGTGCTGCGCCAGATCGCGCACCGTCTCCGGCAGGCCATGCCGCGCCGCGTAGGCCGGAGAGCAACAGAGAATGCGCGGATTGGTGCGTAACTTGCGCGCCACCAACCGGGAGTCAGGCGGTTCGCCGACGCGGATATCGATATCCATGCGCGCGTCCAGGAAGTTGAGCGGCTGACTGGTGAGCTGCAGTGACAGGGAAAGCTGCGGATGCAGCGCGGCAAATGCCGACACACAGGGCGCAATATGACGACGGCCAAAACCAAACGAGGCGTTAATGTTAAGCGTGCCGCGCAGCTGCGCAGTTTCGCCGCTCACCGCCTCTTCCAGTGCCGCCAGCTGGTCCAGCAG
>MIEI01000120.1 GCA_002095305.1 Pantoea brenneri | reverse complement strand
TGTCGGCTATGTGGTGCAGGTCGGCGCGCTGAACGATCCGGCGCGCGCGCAGCAGCTGATGAAAAGCCTGAGCCAGCGTTATGGCGTGCCCGGCACGGTAGAAACGGCGGGCAATGTGTATCGTGTCCAGCTCGGCGGTTATCCGACCCGTGCCGAAGCGGCTGCGCTGCAACAGCGCCTGAGCAGTGACGGCCAGAACGCCTCATTTATTACCAATACGCGTCGCTGATTGAACGGTTACCGTTACGTCTGCTAACAACCCAATCATCATGCCCGATGCCGGAAAGCCAGCCATTGGGTATGATGAGTGACTTTTTTAACCTCAAAACCACGGATGTTGTAGTCCTACACATGAACACGCTGAAATCATCTCGTTTGCTGAAACGCCTGACAGTGGGATCACTGATCGCCTTCTCTCTCAGCCATGCCGCTATTGCTGATGACGTCAATCTCAAGACCATGATTCCGGGCGTACCGGACATTGATGCCGAAGCGTATGTCCTTATCGACTACAACTCGGGCAAAGTGCTGGCAGAGAAAAATGCTGATGCACGCCGCGATCCCGCCAGTCTGACCAAAATGATGACCAGCTACGTGATTGGTCAGGCGGTTAAAGCCGGCAAAATCCATCAGGACGATCTGGTCACCGTCGGTCCCGATGCCTGGGCTACCGGCAACCCGGTGTTTAAAGGTTCATCGCTGATGTTCCTCAAGCCAGGCGATCGGGTTCCGGTTTCGCAGCTGACGCGTGGGATTGTGCTGCAATCGGGTAACGACGCCTGTGTCGCCATGGCGGACTATGTCGCCGGCAGCCAGGATGCGTTCGTCAACCTGATGAACAACTACGTTAAAGCGATTGGCCTGCAGAACACCCATTTCCAGACGGTACACGGCCTGGATGCTGAAGGTCAGTACAGCTCGGCGCGCGATATGGCGCTGATTGGCCAGGCGCTGATCCGCGACGTACCGGAAGAGTACGCCGTTTATAAAGAGAAAGAGTTCACCTTCAACAATATCCGTCAGATGAACCGTAACGGTCTGCTGTGGGATACCAACCTGAACGTGGATGGCATTAAAACCGGCCATACCAATGCAGCAGGTTACAACCTGGTGGCTTCGGCTACCGAAGGCCAGATGCGTCTGATCTCCGCGGTAATGGGAGGTCACACCTACAAAGGCCGCGAGACCGAAAGCAAAAAACTGCTGACCTGGGGCTTCCGTTTCTTTGAAACCGTGGCACCGCTGAAAGCGGGCAAAGAGTTTGCCTCTGAGCCGGTATGGTTTGGTGACAACGATCGCGTTCAGCTTGGGGTTGAAAAAGATGCGTACCTGACCATTCCACGTGGCCGGATGAAGGATCTGAAAGCCAGCTATGTGCTGAACAACACCGAACTGCATGCGCCGCTGAAGAAAAATCAGGTGGTCGGCAGTATCAACTTCCAGCTGGATGGCAAAACCATCGAACAGCGTCCGCTGGTGGTGTTGAATGAGATCCAGGAAGGCGGATTCTTCAGCCGCATCGTTGATTACATCAAACTGATGTTCCATCACTGGTTCGGCTAAGCGTGGCGGGTGATTGAAAAGTCACCCCATCGCCCCCATTACAGGTTATTATGATGCTCCCGCTCAGGCGGGAGTCTGTTTTTTATGCACCGGAGTTAATATGAAAACCAAACTGAATGAACTGCTCGAATTTCCTACCCCGTTTACCTACAAGGTAATGGGTCTGGCGCAACCGGAGCTGGTTGATCAAGTGGTTGAAGTGGTGCAACGCCATGCGCCCGGCGACTACAGTCCTGAAGTTAAGCCGAGCAGCAAGGGCAACTATCACTCCGTAAATATCACCATTACCGCGACCCATATAGAGCAGGTTGAACGCCTGTATGAAGAGCTGGGTAAAATCGAAATCGTACGCATGGTGCTCTGATTTGCCGGGTCGGCGAAGCGCCCTTTCCTGACGGTTTGCCGACGTTATTTTCAGCTTACTTTGTTAAAGCGGGCCATCGTTTTGTCAGTTGATACCCTTCTCGTCCGCCGGTCAGGATTACGCGACTGGCAATCCGTCTCCGACGCCATGCATCACTACACCGATCAGCGCGACAGCCTGAGCCGGGATGAGATCTGGCTGGTGGAGCATCCTCCGGTTTTTACCCAGGGCCAGGCGGGAAAAGCGGAACATCTGCTGATGCCCGGCGATATCCCGGTGGTGCAGAGCGACCGCGGCGGCCAGGTCACCTATCATGGACCGGGTCAGCAGGTTATGTACGTGCTGATTGATATCAAGCGACGCAAGATTGGCGTACGCCAGCTGGTGACGGCGCTGGAAGAGACGGTGATTACCACGCTGGCCGGTTTTGGTGTCAGCGCCCGCGCGCGTCCCGACGCGCCAGGCGTTTATGTCGGCGAGCAAAAAATCTGCTCACTCGGGCTGCGCATCCGCAAAGGCTGCTCGTTTCACGGCCTGGCGCTGAATGTCGCCATGGACCTGGCGCCCTTTTCGCGCATTAATCCCTGTGGCTATGCCGGTATGAGCATGACCCAGTTGCAGCATTTTCAACCGGACGTACGGCTGGATCAGGTGCAGGCCCCGCTGGTGACGGCGTTTGCCCGCCTGACAGGTTATGAAAATGTTGAATGGTCAGACGAAGATTTGCCGATTCAGCCTTAACGCTGAATGCGAATTTACAAATATGTAACTTATCCACGCTAACGGTGGCTGCTTCCCGGGCGATGAGATGATATAATTTTTGCACTTTTTTCAAATAAAGTTGAAAGCACCCTTCTCGGGTTGAGTGAGAACGCTTTCAAATCGCAATCCGACCGGAACCTGCTGATTTATGAGTAAACCAATTCAGATGGAACGCGGCGTCAAATATCGTGACGCAGACAAAATGGCGCTGATCCCGGTGAAAACCGTGGCCGTTGAACGGCAAGAGATGTTGCGTAAGCCGGAATGGATGAAAATCAAGCTGCCTGCTGACTCCAGTCGTATTCAGGGCATTAAAGCCGCGATGCGAAAAAATGGACTTCACTCAGTCTGTGAAGAGGCCTCCTGTCCAAACCTGGCCGAATGCTTCAACCACGGTACCGCCACCTTTATGATCCTTGGCGCTATCTGTACCCGCCGTTGCCCCTTCTGCGATGTCGCGCATGGCCGCCCTAATGCACCCGATGCGAATGAGCCCGGCAAGCTGGCGCAAACCATCGCTGACATGGGCCTGCGTTATGTGGTGATCACCTCGGTTGACCGTGACGATCTGCGTGATGGCGGTGCTCAGCACTTTGCCGACTGCATCAGTGCGATTCGTGAAAAGAACCCGACCATCAAAATCGAAACTCTGGTGCCTGACTTCCGCGGCCGGATGGATCGCGCCCTGGATATTCTGACCGCTACCCCGCCGGATGTGTTTAACCATAACCTGGAGAACGTGCCACGCGTTTATCGTCAGGTTCGTCCGGGTGCTAACTACGAGTGGTCACTGAAGCTGCTGGAGCGTTTCAAAGAAGCGCACCCGCACATTCCGACCAAATCTGGCCTGATGGTAGGTCTGGGTGAAACCAATGCGGAAATCGTCGAAGTGATGCGCGATCTGCGTCGTCACGGCGTCACGATGCTGACCCTCGGCCAGTATCTGCAGCCCAGCCGTCACCATCTGCCGGTTCAGCGCTACGTCAGTCCGGCGGAATTTGATGAGATGAAAGAAGAAGCCATGGCGATGGGCTTTACCCACGCGGCGTGCGGTCCGTTTGTCCGCTCTTCTTATCATGCGGACATGCAGGCCAAAGGGCTCGAAGTTAAATAAGCCGGCTGCCTGTGGCGTAACGTCAGGCGCTCGCCTGAAAACAAAAAAACCAGACTGGAAACAGCCTGGTTTTTTTAATGTCGGTCTGACATAAAAAGTAACAATTATTTTCAGAAAATAACTGATTAATCTTTATGGACGACGCGTTCAGCCGGGACTTCTTCAGCCGGAGTTCGGGCTGCGCTGGTGTCTTCATCTTTCATGGCTTTCTTGAAGCCCTTGATTGCGGAGCCCAGATCGCCACCCAGAGAGCGTAACTTGTTGGTGCCAAAAAGCAGTACGATAAGCGCACCGATGATCAGCAGTTTGGCAATACTGATACCTTCCATATTTAACCTTTCAACTTCAGCGAATAACGGTGACTGTTATTTACGCGCAGTTTGCGTGCTGCCACAACTGCAATCTGTAACAGAGTAAGATCGGAGCGGCGATCTTATCAGATAAAACGGCTGAGGAAAGCCTGAGTACGCGGATGCTGCGGATTAGCAATCACCTGTTCCGGCGTCCCCTGCTCCACCACTACGCCGCCATCCATAAACACCACCCGGTCGGCCGCCTCACGGGCGAAGCTGATCTCATGGGTTACCACAATCATCGTCAGTCCCTGATCGGCCAGGGTTCGCATGGTCGCCAGCACTTCACCCACCAGTTCAGGGTCCAGCGCCGAAGTAGGCTCATCAAACAACATCAACTGCGGCTTAATGGCTAAGGCGCGCGCAATCGCCACGCGCTGTTGCTGGCCGCCCGACAGATGACGCGGCCAGGCATCCGCCTTATCGCTCAATCCCACCGTTGCCAGCAGTGACCGGGCATGCGCCAGCGCCTGCTGACGCGGAAATTTATGCACGCCGATAGGTGCCTCAATAATATTTTGCAGTACCGTCATGTGGGGATAAAGGTTGAACTGCTGAAACACCATGCCAATCTTCTGGCGCTGACGGGCGATCTGACGTGAGGACAGGCGATGCAGCAGATTGCGTTTCAGCACGTAGCCGATCTGCTGATCGCCGACCCGTATCGATCCGCCATTCATCTCTTCGAGATGGTTGATGCAGCGCAGAAAGGTCGATTTACCCGAGCCTGAAGGTCCGAGGATCACCACCACTTCACCGGGCCAGACATCAAGATCGATCCCTTTCAACACCTGATTGTCGCCATAACGCTTCTGCACGTTACGGGCGCAGACTAACGGCTCAGCCTGGCTCATTGCTCCTCCTTCTGTTGCTGTGCGGTGGCCGCCAGCGCGCCTGGGCGCTTCGCCACGCTGGTCACCCGTCGGGTGCCACGCGCGTAATAGCGCTCAATGGCGGACTGACCCAGGTTGAGGATCGAGGTAATCAGCAGATACCAGATTACCGCGACCATCAGCATTGGAATAATTTCAAAAGTGCGGTTGTAGATAGCCTGCACCGAATAGAGCAGATCGCCCATAGCAATCACGCTCACCAGCGACGTCGCCTTGATCATGCTGATCAGCTGATTACCGGTGGGCGGGATAATCGAACGCATCGCCTGCGGAATAATGATCCGCCGCAGGGCCCGCGCCCGGCTCATACCAAACGCCTGGGTGGTTTCAACCTGACCATTATCCACTGACAGCAGTCCGGCGCGGATAATTTCAGCCATATAGGCCGCTTCGTTAAGCGCCAGCCCGGCGATAGCGGCAGTTAGTGGGGTGATCAGATCGTTGGTGTTCCAGCGCGCCAGCGTGATGTCGGTCCACGGTAACGTCAGGGATAACGCAGGAAACAGGGTCGAGAGGTTGTACCAGAAAATCAGCTGCACCAGCAGCGGCGTTCCGCGAAAGAACCAGATATAGAGCCCGGCAATGCCGCGCAACAGTCGGTTGTCCGACAACCGCCAGACGCCTAACAGCAGCCCCAGCAGCGTACCCAGCACCATCGAGACCAGCGTCAGCCCCAGCGTAACCTGTAGTCCTTTCAGCACCGAGCCTTCGGTGAACCACTTCAGCACCACCTGCCATTCAAAATTGGGGTTGGTCATCACCAGCCACAGCAGGTTAGAGCCAACCACCAGCACCACAATCCAGCTGACCCAGCGTCCATAGGCCGGCGCGCTGCGGGCGAAAGCCACGTCGCGCAACTGCGCCTCATCACGCTGTTGTTCCCTGATCGGCGAATCGTGGCGGCTCAGGCTCATTTAGCCTCCTGTTTTGCCAGGTTCAGCCCTGGCGCAGCGGTCATGTTGTCCTCCAGCTGCCATTTTTTCATGATGGCGGCATAGGTCCCGTTCTGATAGAGCACCTTGTAAGCATCAAGAACCACGCCGCCTAACGGCGATCCTTTCGGCACCACGGTGCCCTGGAAAATGTCACCGAAGCCGTTCTTATGTCCTTTGCCCGCCAGCTCGAGCTGGCCTTTGGCCTGATTGACAAACCAGGTCAGCGGCGCCTGGGAGGAGAAAAAAGCATCCGAGCGTTTCGAGCGCACCGCGAGGATCGACGAAGGCTGATCGGTAAAGGCCTGCACCGTGACTGCCGGTTTGCCGGCGGCGGTACAGCGCGCCGATTGTTGACGGATTACCTGTTCCGCAGAGCCTGCTGCCATCACCGCGATCCGTTTGCCACAGGTATCATCAAGCTGATTGATCTGCGCCGGGTTGCCCTTCTGGACGCCAAACACCACGAATTCCTGCACAAAATCGATGAAGTCCACCTTCTGCTGACGATCCGGATAGTCGCCAATCGGGCCAATCGCCAGCTGATAGCGGCCAGCGTTAATGCCGGTCAGCACGCCGGACAGGCCACTCACCGTGGCGTGATCAATCTTCACGCCCAGCAGCTGCGACAGTGCGGTAGTGAGATCCGCCGAGGCGCCCTCCATCGAATGCGGGCCATTGACGATCTCATACGGCGGGAAGGATCCATTGTTGACCGAAATCATCCGGCCCGCTTTTTTGATCTGATCCGGCAGGCGGTCATGTAAAGCCTGATCGACCGTCTGGGTCGGCAGGGTGTCAGCAGCCTGCGCCAGGCTGGCGGTCAGGCTCAGCGCCAGCGTTAAGGCGGTTACGCGGTTAATCATGGTTCGTCCTCCAGGGTCAGGGGTGTCAGTTCAGCTCGGGACGGGCGAAACGACGATTCTCCAGCACCGGCAGCACGCGGCGGGCGTAGGCGATGCGGTCAGGATCAATATCGGCAAACATCAGCGTCGGCGATTCTGCCGCATTAGCGATCACCACGCCCAGCGGATCGACCACCAGACTGTTGCCGATATTACGCGGACCACATTCCCCGACGGCCACCACGTAGCAGGTATTTTCCAGCGCCCGGGCGCGGTTCAGCAGTTCCCAGTGCATCTCTTTCAGCGGTCCTTTTACCCACGCGGCAGGCAGCACCAGCAGGTCTGCACCATCCAGCACCAGCCGGCGCGCCAGCTCCGGGAAGCGCACGTCATAACAGGTCATCAGACCGACTTTTAACCCCGCCACCTCGACCAGCGGCGGAATGACATGGCCCGGATTCACCCGCTGCGACTCCTGCATGGCGAAGGCATCGTAGAGATGCAATTTTTCATAGGCCGTAATGATTTTGCCGTTGCGAATAGCGATCAACACGTTGAGGGCTTTTTGCTCTGCGGCGGGAACATGCACGCTCATCATGGTGGTGAGGGCGTTATGCTGGCTGGCCGCCAGCAGCTGGCTGACAAACGGGCCGTCCAGCGGTTGCGCCGCCTTTAACACTAAATCGGGATCGGTAATATCACGCGCCAGTACCCCTTCCGGCAGCACCAGCAGATCGGCACCGCCCGCAGCGGCCCGCTGCATTAACGTCAGGCAGAGGGTGGCGTTCTCCTGCCATTCACGACTGACGGCAAATTGTCCCATCGCAACTTTCATCATTTCTCTCCTCCTGCCAGCGGAAATATCGCTTCCGGCGTCAGTAATCTGTGGGTTAATCCCTGCTGGAACAGTTCACGGCCAAAATCCGCAATCATCTTTCTATTAGCGGCAAAACCATTCTCATTCCAGCTGGCCGGTAATTCCTGCGCGGTCCGTCGCAAATCGTCCAGCAGCCACGGCGTGGTGTCGGCATATTTCTCCCTTTTCTGCATCCACAAAGCATAGGAGCGATCGATCACCTCACTGAGTGCGGCAGGCAGCCACGGATGCTGCGCCGCCAGCGCCGGTTTTATCGCCAGAATATGAATGCCGGGCACATAGCCGACGCGGTTGAAGTAGGCCCGCTCAGCCTGATAGAAGTCAGGCTGGAGCTGACGCAGACCGGACGCCGGCAGAAAAAAGCCTTCCGGCATAAACGGGGTAAACACCGCATCCAGCTCACCCGCTTTCAGCAGCTCAATCAGGGGGCGCTCGCCTGGCGCAGGTTCAATCCGGCCCGGTCGGCCAAACCCCGCCAGCCGGTCGACAATCGGATGATCGGCTGTCAGCCGCCCGGCAAACCAGCGGACGTCATCAATCCCGACTCCCGCTTCGCGCAGCACCGTACGCGTCCAGGTATTGCCCGAATCCTGCCAGCCGGTAACACCGATTCTTTTGCCCTTCAGCTCTGCAGGCGTCGTGATGGGACTCTCCGCCGTGGTAATGATGCAGCGCTGACGAAAACCGCGCATCAGGAAGTGCGGTAAGCCCAGCAGTGACGCATCGTCTCTGGCCCGCGCCTGGGCGTAACGGCTGAATGACACTTCGCCGGCGTCATAATCGGGGCTGCTGGCAAGGTCATTAACCAGCGTTCCGACCCGATCGATCTGCAGATCGAAGTCGTCCGGTGTGATATCGCCCAGCGCCAGGGGAGTAAAGTAGTCCCAGTCGCGCACTGCCAGTCTGATACTCAGCCTTGCCATGATCTCTCCGTTTACGCCGTGCCGCGAGGACGGGCGGGTTAATGCATCAAATAGTGCTTGAATTTGATACTAGATCCGGAATACTGACCTGAACAATCATTAATTTGTTACTGAACAAAGTATTTTCTTATGACGCAAATGGTCGATCTGAACTGGTTTTGTAACCAGATAACTACTCCATCAGTAAAAGGGATTGCTCAGGCGGCATCAGGCCTGATTCGTGACGGGCAGATTGCTGTCGGGATGCAGATGCCGGCGGTACGGGAGATCGCGGAGCGTCTGGGGATCAGCCCGGCAACCGTTTCTGCTGCCTGGTCGCAGCTAAGGAAGCATAAAGTGCTGGCGGGTAAAGGACGCAGCGGTGTCTGGGTCAGCGGCAATAGCGTCATGCCGCGACCGATCCGCTTTGAAAAGATCGGCAATTATGGCGAACACATTCGCGCCGATCTGGCGATGGCCTCCCCCGATCCTGCTTTGTTACCTGAGCTGCAAAACGCACTGCAGGCGGCGTTGCAATCGCCACAGCTGAACAGCTACACCCGTGAAGCCATTTCAGCGCCGCTGCTGCAGGCGATAACGCCGCGCTGGCCTTATCCGGCGGAAGCTTCCTGGCAACCGACGGCGGCTTCGATGCGATGAATTTGCTGGTGCAGACGCTGGTTTCCCCTGGCGATCGGGTGATCATTGAAGATCCCACCGCCACCCGCCTGCTTGATATGCTGGATAATGTCGGCGCTGAGATTTTGCCGCTGGCCTGTGATGATGAGGGGCCGTTGCCAGAGGTATTAAGCACCCTGCTGACACGCGCGCCGGTGATGCTGATTTATCAGCCGCGCACCCATTCCGCCACCGGACGGACAATCAGTGTGGCGCGGCGTCAGGCGCTGGCACAGGTGCTGGCGAACAGCAGCACGCTGATCGTGGAAGATGATGGCATTGGTGATCTTTCGGCCGCGGAGAGCTGGAGTCTGGGGACGCAGTTTCCCGAGCGTACCCTGCACGTCCGCTCCTTTTCCAA
>MIEI01000119.1 GCA_002095305.1 Pantoea brenneri | reverse complement strand
TGAACCGCGAAGCCGAGGCCAAAGCCTATACCGATTTTTATCAGCAGCGCTGGCAGCGGATTCAGCAGGGCGTGGCGCAGGTGCAGCACAAGCGACGGTGTTTATCGAGCCGATAGCCGGTAACAGCGATAACTGTTGCTTCACTCACGGTCATAACGGCTGGGGTGCACTGGTGGAAGCGGTGGGCGGCAAAAATATCGGCTCAGCGCTGCTGCCAGGCAGTTCCGGTTTCGTCTCACTGGAAAAAATCATCGCCATGAAGCCGGATGTCTATATCATGACCGGCTCAAAACGGCCCAACAGCAACGTACTGCCGTTTGGTTACGCGGCCAGCCAGCCAGAGATTAATGCCACCTTCAGCCGGTTGCTGTCCCGTACCGGGCTGGCGCAGATCGCCCCGGTGAAACAACAGCGGGTTTACGGTGTGTATCATCATTTCTATAACCATCCGTATAACATTATTGGCATGGAGATCCTGGCGAAAGATCTCTATCCGCAGACCTTCAGCGATCTCGATCCGACCGCGGATTATCATCATATCGTGAGCCACTTTACCCGCTTACCCGACGCGCCGATCGTGCTGAGTACTCCCTGACGCTGCACGCTGCAGGGCACCGGTGAGTGCCCTGCTTATCAGTGGGCCTGAACCGGTCAGCATTGCGATCTATTTCCACCATCCTCTCTGCCAGACGTTTGTCCTTATTACTGACTTTTTCGCCTGCCGAAAGATTAATTTAAGAAGTGGCGAGGAATGTAAATAATATTCTACAAAACAGGATTTATCATCACGATAAAAATAGCCAGACAATGCTATGTTTGACGGGCAGCACTGGTGATGTGGTGTTGCGTGCTCTGGTTTTTGCTTGATTTTATTAAGGGTTTCACCTCATCTGCTGGTGTGGCGTGTTAATTACCGATCGCTTTCGATCGGTTTTTTTTATATATGGCGTTAGCCAGCTGGCCTGATTCCCGCTTCAGTTTGATCGCGCGCGTTAAATAACGATCCAATTTGTCACCGGGCGATGAATTAAGAATATTCTCAAGGAAGCCCGAGCCGCGCCGGATATCCGCTGTTTGCCAGTTAATACAGCGTTAGCCAGCTCAGATCCAGAATATGGAGAGAAATCGGGCCAGTGTTAAGAAAGCGCTAAGCAAGCGTAATAGTATGTAAGTTACCGGTTTTTAAGACTTTTACTGATGCTGACCCGCCAGATTATTGCCACTATGATGCTCAACGGTGCCTGAATAACCGTTATCTTCGGAGGCAGTACCATGAAAAAAACAACCTTAACCGTTATCGCTTCACTTTTTGCATGCAGCACGCTTTTTTCTCACACCGCACTGGCGGATGGTCCGGGCGACGGGCACGGTCAGCGATGGCAGCAAGGCGATCAATCGCACGCTGACAATCGCGGCCACGACCGCGACAAGGGACACGACCGCGATAAAGGACACGACAACCACGGCAATAATGGCCGGCATAACGATGGCCCGCGTGCCGATCGCGATCATTTCGCCTGGAACGGCCACGATTTCCGTCGCGGCCATCCGATTCCGGCAGAATATCGTGGCGATCGTTACCGCATCAACGACTGGCATGACCGGGGTTTACGTGAACCGCCGCGTGGCGAACACTGGGCCTACATCGACGGCAACTATGTGCTGATCGCTGCTGCCACGGGCGTGATTACCTCGCTGATTCTGAGTAGCGCGCTGAACTAATTACGTAACGAAAAGCGCGTAGCAAAAGTCACGCAACGACACCCGCCCATCGAACATGCTGCACCCCACTTCGCCCAGGGAAGGGCGTCCAGCGGTTGGCCCTGGCCTTCCGTTACACTTTCCGTTTTGCCGCGTCAGCGGCTATCCTGACAGTCCACTCACAGAACCCCGGCATGTAAGGAGTCATGATGACGACGGTTAAGATGGTTGCGGTAGATATGGATGGCACCTTTCTGGATGACCAGAAGCAGTACAATCGATCCCGCTTTCTCGACTGCTATCAGCAGCTCACCGCCCGTGAGATTAAATTTGTCGTTGCCAGCGGCAACCAGTACTACCAGCTCAAATCCTTCTTCCCGCAGATCGCCAGCGACATCGCCTTTGTGGCGGAGAACGGCGCGTGGATTATCGATCGGGATGAAGAGCTGTTTTGCGGCGCTTTTGACCGTCACGATGTCGGGGCGGTGATCGACACGCTGCAAAACGGTCACTATCCCGGCCTGCGTTATCTGTTGTGTGGGCGTAACAGCGCTTATTACTTTGAGGGCATGGAAGAGACGTGGCTGGTTAAGATGCGGCACTACTGTCACCGGCTCAGGCCGATTCGCAGCCTGGAGGAGACCCAGGATGACCGGCTGTTTAAGTTCGCGCTTAATCTGTCGGATGACTACATCGAACCGCTGATGGCCGATATCGAACGGCTGCATCAGGCAAAGTCGCAGCGACCTCCAGCGGACATGGTTCTGTTGATCTGATTGTGCCGGGCAACCATAAAGCTCATGGCCTGGACTTACTGGCACAGCGTTGGGGCATTGGCCACCACCAGGTGCTGGCGTTTGGCGATGGCGGTAACGATCTGGAGATGCTGAAACAGTCAGGCTTCAGCTTTGCCATGGGCAATGCGCCGGAGCGGGTAAAGCAGGCTGCCCGCTATCAGGCCCCGACCAATAATCAGCAGGGGGTACTGCAGGTGATTGAGCAGATGCTGGCAGGCGAGGGGCCGTTCGCCGCTCCGGCGGATTAAGGTCGCGACCCGGCGCGGTCGGATATGCCCGGCGCGGCGCGGCCGGGCAAGGCCAGCTACGTCGCGTGGATCAGTGGGTCAGGGGCCACGCCTGCGTAAGCATGGCGTGCATCTGTTCGCGACTGTAGTTCACCAGCGAATTTTTGCTGTTAGCACGAGCCAGGATCCACTCCACCTCGTCGGCGGTCAGGCTGGGCCCACCACGCCAGAACGGGGTAATCGCCTGCTGCTGCAGCCACTGCTTGAGGTAGCTGGCCGGTGAATCGGTCGGTTCGCTGAAAAGCTGCGGATGCAGCTCATCCATCAACGCACGCTGCTGCGGATGCGTACTGTCAGCCAGCTGGTCGAGGAACGGAAACAGCAGGCGTCCGCACACTTCGCCATGGTGAAACGGTTTTATTGCTCCCAGCTCGCCGGCAATACCGTGGATCACTCCCAGTCCGGCGCTGCTGAGACTGACGCCGCCCAGCCATGACGCCATCATCATCGCTTCACGCGCCCGGTCGCCGTCGGCATCCTGTCGGTTGAGGTTGGGCCAGGCCTGAACAAACTGGCGTAAGCCGGTCAGCGCCAGCTGGCGGGTAAACAGATTGCCCTTGCTGGAGAGCCAGGCTTCAAACAGATGGGTGAAGGCATCAATGCCACAGGTCGCCAGTACCGGGTCGGGCGCCCCCTTCAGCAGGTCCGGGTCGAGAATTGCCACCTGCGGCACAAACACCGCATGGCGCAGTGAGGCTTTCACCTGGATATCGTGCTGGTCGGTGACCACCGCATTTTGCGTTACTTCACTGCCGGTACCGGCGGTGGTCGGGATGGCGATCAGCGGCAGCGTCACCGGCTGGACCGGCGTGTCGCCGACTTTTTCCAGATAACGCGCGGTCGGCAGCGGATGTTGCATCATGGCACTGAAAGCTTTGGCCGCATCCAGTACGCTGCCGCCGCCAATTGCCACCACCCGGTCCACATGGCCGCGCCAGCGCGCGACCCAGCCGTCAATGTCAGCAGGCGAAGCTTCATGGCTGACAATCTCATAGCCAATAATCTGACGGTTAAGCTCCACTTTCAGGCGGTCATAGGCCGCGCTCTGTAAAAACGATTGTCCACAAAACAGCAGGGTAGGCTGAGACTGCGCAGCCAGCAGCGGCACCAGCTTATCAAGACTGCCGCGTCCGAACAGGGTTCGTTGATTACTGTACAGCTCACTCAGATTCTCACTCACCAGCGCATCCTTTTACATTTTCGCTAAAATCAGAGTGTAACGAAAAGCGCGCCGCCAGCGCTGGCAAACTTTCTGATAACGCCGCGGCAAAAAGTTGATCACCTTCGCAAAACAGAAATTCACTGGCGGCGGGGTGGTGCTTTCCTGCGGATGTTACCCTTAACATGTTATCGGTAACAGCGGTTGTCGGAATGTTAAAAACTCTTACAAGCGCACTGTTTTGTAGCCCTCAGGGGATGATGATAACAAACCGGCACTGAACGCCGTTCAGTGCGCAAGGTGGAGAAAACCTATGCCATTACTCTATGTGGCGATCGGCGTCGCGTTACTGCTGCTGCTGATGATTCGCTTTAAGCTTAATGGATTTATCGCGCTCATTCTGGTGGCGCTGGCGGTCGGTGTGATGCAGGGCATGCCGGTCAATAAAGTGATTACCTCGATTAAAACCGGTGTGGGCGGCACGCTCGGCAGCCTGGCGCTGATCATGGGCTTTGGTGCCATGCTCGGTAAGATGCTGGCCGATTGCGGGGGCGCGCAGCGGATTGCCACCACCTTAATCGAAAAGTTTGGCACAAAGCATATTCAGTGGGCGCTGGTGCTGACCGGCTTTATCGTCGGCTTTGCGCTGTTCTATGAAGTGGGCTTTGTACTGATGCTGCCGCTGGTGTTCAGCGTGGCCGCATCGGCGCGCGTCCCGCTGCTCTATGTCGGGGTGCCGATGGCCGCCGCGCTCTCGGTGACGCACGGCTTTTTACCGCCGCATCCGGGTCCGACCGCCATTGCCACGCTGTTCAATGCGGATATGGGAAAAACGTTGCTGTTCGGTACGCTGCTCGGCATTCCTACCGTAATTCTGGCCGGTCCGGTCTATGCCCGCTTCCTGAAAGGCATTGATAAACCGATCCCGCAGGGGCTCTACAACCCGAAAACCTTTACCGAAGCAGAGATGCCGGGCTTTGGCGTCAGCGTCTGGACCTCACTGGTTCCGGTGGTGCTGATGGCGTTGCGTGCGGTGGCCGAGATGCTGTTGCCGAAAGGCCATGTGCTGCTGCCTTACGCCGAGTTCTTCGGCGATCCGGTGATGGCTACGCTGATTGCGGTACTGATTGCGATCTTCACTTTCGGTCTGAACCGCGGCCGCAGCATGGATCAGGTGATGGAGACCCTGAGCGATTCGATCAAAATCATCGCCATGATGCTGTTAATTATCGGTGGTGGCGGTGCCTTTAAGCAGGTGCTGGTCGACAGCGGCGTGGATAAATATATCGCTAACATGATGCACTCTACCCAGCTCTCGCCGATCTTTATGGCGTGGTCGATTGCGGCAGTACTGCGCATTGCGCTGGGGTCGGCAACGGTTGCGGCGATCACCGCCGGTGGTATTGTTGCGCCGCTGATTGTCACCAGCGGTGCCAGCCCGGAACTGATGGTGATTGCGGTTGGTTCAGGCAGCGTGATTTTCTCTCACGTCAACGATCCTGGCTTCTGGCTGTTTAAGGAGTATTTCAACCTGACGATCGGTGAAACCATTCGGTCGTGGTCAGCGCTGGAAACCATCATTTCCGTCTGCGGCCTGATTGGCTGCTTACTGCTGTCGATGGTGATTTAACCCGCAGCCGCTGGCAGACAATCTGCCAGCGGCGTGCTGTTCCCGCCTGCGTTACACCGCCAGCGCGCGGAAAGCCGCCAGTTCCTCCGCCGACATTCCCGCCTCTGTTGCTGCCTGACAGATCTGCTGCCAGCTGGTGCTATCCAGCGGAATGCCCTCACGATCGCGGGCAATACGATTGGCCTCTTCCCATTCACCCGGTACCTGAATCGGCGCATCACCACTGGGTGGCGACGCTTTAACCCAGTCAAGAAAAGCTTCCGCCTCATCCTGCATCGCGGGCGCATCAAACGCCGCCGGATTGAGGATAATGGTGGTCATGCAGTTAAAAATGGCGTCATTGCCGCTTTGCAAGGTGGCCTGATGCGTGGTGCGTCCACCCGACAACGCTCCGCCGAGAATTTCACACAGCGTCGCCAGCGCATAGCCCTTGTGCAGACCAAAGGGCAGCAGCGAACCATGCGGTGACTGGTGCATCACGCCCGGGTCGGTCGTCGGCTGACCCTGCGCATCGATCAGGTAACCCGGTGCGACTTCGACACCCTTGTTCCATGCCACCCGGGTTTTGCCATAGGCAATGCCGCTGGTGGCGAAATCGAGCAGCAGTGGCCGGGCATGCGGGCGCGGGAAAATGGCGCAGAATGGATTGGTGCCAAAGCGCCGATCGCTGCCGCCGAATGGCGCGACCATCGGGTCGCCCATCACGTTAACGAAATGGAAGGAGACGAAACCCGCCGCCGCGCATTGCTCGGCCCAGTGACCGATACGGCCGATGTGGTGCGAATGGTGCAGACCGACTGCGGCGATGCCCAGTTTCTCCGCCCGTTCGATACCGAGCTTCATCGCTTCCCAGGCGGCGACCTGACCAAAGCCCTGATGGGCATTCAGCGTCAGCACCGCACCGTTGTCTTTATCCAGCGTGGGACGCTGATTGAGTTGCAGATGTCCCTGTTTCAGTGACGCCATGTAGCTGGGGATCATGCCGACGCCGTGCGAATCGTGTCCGGCCAGGTTGGCGGCCACCAGATGATCGGCCACCAGACGCGCCTCTTCCTGCTGACTACCGGCAGCAAGCCAGATCGCTTCGGTGAACTGATGCAGGCGCGTGGCATTAATGTGAAGTAGGGTGCTCACGTTGTACTCCTTTTCAGTGGGATAGGTCATCCTGCGGCGAAAAAGGGACAACGGCAAGTCAGTTTTTAAGCCGGAAAAGGGCCGCAGTGTGCGGCCCGGAATTTCTCTCAGAATGCGGCAGAACAGCTTAATGTGGCTGTTCAAAACCGGCTTTAATCATTTGTTCCCGCAGCGCACGCGCAATCTCGCGGTTGCCGCCAGTGACCGGATAAATCACGTTGTTCACCACATCATCAAGGTAATGCTCCTCAAACTCCTGCATCGTGAGTTGAGTGCCGCCTTCATCATTGATGGCGAAAGAGCCTTTGATGTGATCGCCGCTGTTTTTTGCCTTTAGGCTGTAGCGGCCCATGCTGGTATTAATGGTGGTCATAAGATCTCCTTGCTAAGCATATTCAGGTGATAACCAAAGAGGCCTGCCTTGCCGGTTAAATTTTAGCCAGGATTTATCTGCAAATCGAAAAACAGCCGCCGCAAAAATTTCGCGTTGCGATCCGCTCCGCAGAATTTCGATTAAAGCAGCGATAAGCCGCCGTCAGAATGAAGGCCGGGCAAGGGAAGCGGCAAAGGTCATTTTTTTGGCTATACTGTTTACGGGAAAGGTTTTTTATTGGTGAGGGAGAAGGAAATGAAAATTATTCTGTGGATTATTGCCATCATTTTTATCGTGGGTCTGCTCACCCTGACAGGGGTCTTCAAACTGATTTTCTGATCGCGCTTTTCGGTTTCAGCTTCAGCGGGCACCTTACTCAGGTGCCCGAGGCATTTTTATGCTGATCAATCAGGCAATGGGCGATCGGGTCCATCGGAGTTTCAGGCAGCAGATCTTTCGCCTCCAGTCGCTTCTTACAGTGTGCACAACAGGCACCGTGGAAAGTGAAAGCTTCACCATCGCGTTCAGTAAAAATAAACCGGGCACTTCCGCATTGGTTACAACGAATTTTCATTACCATCCTGATGCTCTTCTCCCTGTTAGTCACAAAGGTGGATTTAGCCGCTGATCAATCCGACAGGTAAACATTCCTTATTTATTCCCTGCCAATATTATCCTGCCGGGTGTAGAAAAAAATAGTGTCTTATGACCGCTATTGTTTGTTGCCAAATGCGTATGGAATAGCAGAAAGGCATTTCTTTGATTTGAATCAATGTTTTTAATCTTTAGCCTGAAATATGAGCAGGCAGGCGGTCTGTGGGGTCTCCTGCGGCACCACAGCCTGATCTGGAACAGGTAAAAAGCAGATTTAACTGACAGTGACGCCAGCGCTTAAGTCGCATCTCTGGCAGGTGATTGCTGCCGCAGGCGGGCCGGAAGAGGAAAATGGGCTGAAAAGCGGATAAAAATGACAAAAACGGCCTGACCGGCGGCGATGTCATCGGCTGAAATGGCGGCGTAAAGGCGATCCTTATCGCCGGATGGTCTGCTTATCAGCAAAATGGATTTTAATGCTTAACCTGAGCTAAGCCTGAACTCAACCTGGATCACTGAGCGGAAAATCATCCAGTTTCCAGCAGGTTACCGCCGGCTTGATGACTATTCCCCTGCAACAAAAAGGGTTTTTTTGGCAAGGTAAAAAGTAGGAAAGTGTGATGGGTAAGCAGAAAGTCGAAATTTATCACTTTTTCATCAAATCGCACTGGACAAATCCCTCCGCAATTGCTGTACTAGATGGCGACACAGTTTAGTGTCCATTTTTCATGTAAAGGTAATATAGATGTCTAAGATCAAAGGTAACGTTAAGTGGTTTAATGAATCTAAAGGATTCGGTTTCATTACTCCTGAAGATGGCAGCAAAGATGTATTCGTACATTTCTCTGCAATCCAGAGCAACGGCTTCAAAACTCTGGCTGAAGGTCAGCGCGTTGAGTTTGAAATCACCGACGGCGCGAAAGGCCCATCTGCTGCTAACGTTATCAGTCTGTAAGTTAACAGTCAGAATTCTAAAAACCCGCCTTATGGCGGGTTTTTTTATGGCTGCCATCCGCGACACCTCCGCATCAAAAGCCCCTGCAGCGGCGTGCTGGCCGCACAAACTGCGCGGCGCTTCACAATAAATCCTCGTAACATAATCCTAACAACCTTACTTGCAGCTTTTTATTGTCCAACGCTATATAACAAGGTGACGGCAGCGGGCGACTGAGGAAACAGGATGAATATACGTCAGGCGGATTTAAAAGACAGTTTTGCGCTCAGTGCACTGCTGAGTGAGTTAGGTTATGGCGGCACCGAAAATTTCATTGAGCAGCGTCTGGCGCAGTTGAGCAGCGATCCCAGTGAAGCATTGCTGGTGGCCGAGTTCGGCAATCAGGTGCTCGGCTTTTTATCGATGCACTTTATCCCGCAACTGGCGCTGGCCGGGGATTTTGCCCGCATCAGCTACTTCTGCATTGCGGAAGGTGAGCGCAGCAAAGGGGTCGGCCAGCAGCTGTTACAGCACGCCGAATCACTGGCAACTCAGCGCGGATGCGATCGGATGGAAGTGCATTGTCATCAATCCCGCCTCAAGGCGAATCAGTTTTATGCCCGTGAGGGTTATGTTGAATCGCCGCGCTACCACGTTAAAGATCTGCCCGCGCGCTAGCTTCACGGCCGGACGCGATGACCAGCGCTTCAGCGATCATTTCACGCTGTTCATCTTTCAGGCTGGCAATACTGACCCGGATAAACTGTGTCGCTCCCAGCCGGCAACGCTCACCGGGTAGCACGGCGATACCGCGCGCGGCCAGCGTAATCATGGCAAATTGCTCTGAGGCCACCGGAATATAGAGACTCAGTCCATCCTGTGGCGGCAGCATCAGTCCACGCTGCGCCAGCGCCTGCCGCAGTTGCTCGCGACGCTGATGATAAACCTGTCGTGCCGTGGCTATCTGCTGCTGGGTCACCTCATCCTCCAGCAACCACGCTACCGCATCCTGCAAAATACGGCTGGTCCAGCTGACGCCAAAGTTTCGCCATGCCTGAATACGCTTTACCATCTCCGCCGTGGCGGATAATACCGCCAGCCGCAAATCGGGTCCGTAGGCTTTGGAAAAGGAGCGGACGTGCAGGGTACGCTCGGGAAACT
>MIEI01000118.1 GCA_002095305.1 Pantoea brenneri | reverse complement strand
CCACGCGCGTTACCGGCATGCTATCAAACGCGCTGCGTAAACAGCGGCGCGAACTTCTCGGGTGGTCAGCGGCAGCGTATTGCGCTGGCACGTGCGTTAATCAGTTGCGCGCCCGTGTTATTACTTGATGAAACCTCCGCCGGACTCGACAGCGAGAATGAACGACACATACTGAAGGCGTTGCGTGAGATGCCAGCAGAGCGCACTGTTATCATGATTGCCCATCGGGTTTCGATGCTGAAAAGCGCCGATCGGATTCTGTTGCTTGAGGATGGAAGGATAGTGGAGACGGGCGACCACACAACCCTGGTTGAGGCTGACGGCCGCTATGCGTGTTTGATCGATGCCAGTCAGTCGCTGCGCTGATGGGGTTATCAGCGCTGTCAGAGGCGCAGCATCGCCTACACCTGCCGGAGGCTTGCGGAACCGGCAGGATGAACGATCGCGGCGTTACAGACTTCCGTAAATCATATGAGAACGCTGCATTAGCGACGGCATCATATCCGGCGCCAGCATCGGGCTATGCTGACGATTCTGATTAATATTCGCACCATACGAAAGCCAGGTTATCAGGCAAGCAGAGACTTTTTTTGACCCCATTACAAGTAAAATGATAATTTTAATCAAACGGTTAACTTTGCATCGATGAGTTTGTTATGGTTGCCGCCGCTGTAGTAATATAGCGCTAAACGGACATACTCAGGTGCCGCCATGAAGAAAAACAGCACGCCGACACCGCATGATGCGGTCTTTAAAACATTCCTCTCGCACCCGCAGACCGCGCGCGATTTTATGACGCTGCATCTGCCGCCCGCGCTGCTGGCGATTTGCGACCTGTCGACCCTAAAGCTTGAGTCCGGCAGCTTCGTTGAGGATGATTTGCGTCCCTATTACAGTGACGTACTTTACTCTTTGAAGACGGACAAAGGTGACGGATACGTTCATGTCCTGATTGAGCACCAGAGCTCACCGGACAGGCATATGGCATTTCGCCTGATGCGTTATGCTGTGGCCGCGATGCAGCGCCATCTGGATGCCGGGCATAAAACCCTGCCGCTGGTGATACCGGTGCTGTTTTATCAGGGCACGCGTAGCCCCTATCCTTACAGCATGAACTGGCTACAATTGTTTAGTGAACCGGAAACTGCCACGGCACTTTACAGCAGCGGGTTTCCGCTGGTGGATGTGACCGTCATCCCCGATGAGGAGATTATGCAGCACCGCAGCATGGCCGCGCTCACTTTGCTGCAAAAGCATATCCGTCAGCGCGATCTGAAAGAGGTGTTGAACCAACTTGCCCTGCTGATGGCTGCGGAATTCATGACCGGACAGCAGCTGCATGCGCTGGTAAACTATATACTTCAGGCCGGTGAAACAGCTGATGCTGGCGCCTTTATTCGTGAACTGGCGCAGCGAGTACCACAACATGAGGATGAACTAATGACAATTGCACAACAGCTTGAGCAGAAAGGTCGGCAAGAGGGCTTACGTGAGGGCATACAAGAAGCCAGTCTGAAGATCGCTCGTAATCTTTTGAAAAGTGGCATGGATATTCAGTCTGTTATGAATGTAACCGGCCTGAAAGAGGAAGAGCTGAAGCAGATTCGTCATTGAATTTAACCGTGCTTAATTTTGAAACAACGTACACAGGTCCCCTTTGTTTGTTAGCTAGCGCAGCATGCACATAATGAGAATCAAATGATGACAATTGCACAGCAGCTTGAGCAGAAAGGATTTAGGGAGGGGTTTAGAGAAAGCTTCCGAAAAGGTATACAAGAAGCCAGCCTGAACATCGCCTCTAACCTCTTGAATAATGGGTTTAAAACTCAATATGTTTTGCAAGTCACCGAACTGACTGAGGAAGAGCTTACTCAATTCCTTAATAAATAATGTATAAAAAAGTTCAGCCAAAATCTGTCGGTCAAACGAGTACGCATATAATCGCCAGACCTTATAGCTGAGGATCTGAGAGAATCTATATAAATGGTTTCCTCTTTCTGCCCGTCATTTCCAAAGCTAAAACCTAAGTATTATAACGCAATCTGCTGTTTTAAATGGATAATATTCCCTTATCCACAGAAAATGGGGATAGCCTGTGTACGGTTAAGTATAAAAGCTGATGGATGTTGAGATGCCACCGCTCTCTGGCACCTGCATCAGGATTTGTCTCTATCCGCGCTTAAAATTTCAGCTTATCTGCCGCCTTACGTAAACGCTCATCTCCGCGGCGGTCATATTTCTGCGTCGTGGTGACGCTGGCATGCCCCATCGCATCCCGGACGGTAATCAGATCTTCTCCGTTATCCAGCATCATTGAGGCAAAGGTGCGGCGCAGATCATGCGGCGCGCAGTTATCAATACCGCTTTCAGTGCGGCGCTGGCTCAGAATGTGATAAACCGCCTGAGGCGTCATGCGCTGAGAAGTGACATCGTCACCTGCACGAATACGGGTAAAGAGTGGTCCATCCTGTTCACCCCTGATGGTATCCGTCCAGCTATGAATGCGTTGCCAGACGTTTTCCGGCATAAACGCCAGCCGCTCTTTGTTGCCTTTTCCCCGCACAAGCAAAGCCTGTTCCTGATGCAGGATGCTGGCGTAGTCCAGATCCACGACTTCAGAACGGCGAAGACCACAGCCCAGCATCACCGCCAGCATGGCGGCGTCGCGCGGGCCTTTACAGCCTGCGTCCTGTTCACAGCTGCGAAAAAGCGCGTGGATTTCCTGTGGCGCCAGCGCACGACCGCGCGTTAGGCGGCTTCCCCGCACCGCCCGCACCGAGAGGATCTGCTGATAGCTCTCCGTATCCATCTGCTTCATCATCCACGCTTCTCGGGCAGTGCCTTTCAGCGCAGAGAGGTAAGTATTGATGGTGGCTGGCGCCCGGCCGCTGACCTGCAGCATTTCCAGCAGGCCGCGAATATGGTGCCGGCGCAGACTGCCCCAGGCGCAGCTCTGCAGTGAGGTAAAGCCGAGCATGCCCGCCACGATATTCAGAAAAGACTTCATTGTCTGCCGGCTGGCGGCGGAGGAGAGCCCTATCAGATAGGCCTGCGCCGGATTGAGCGATGTGCCGCTGTTGATGGCCGCCAGGGCGAAGGCGTCCTGAGCTTCTGCGGAAGAAAGAGACAGCTCGCGTGGGGCAAGGCTGTTGTCGACAGAGTCGGTCATGTTGATCCTGATGGGGTTGGCAGTCTGGCCGCGCGATGAAATCTGACCGGATTATCCCCTGCCAGTTGGATTCTGGTAAAGCTACTTTTTCAAACATATATTTTAATAAGTAGCGTGGGGCCTAAAGAGATTTGAGATTCAACTATATTTGAAACTGCTATGACAGCTTTCTCATTGGGCATTACTATCAGGCCTCCTCAACCAATATGTTTTTGATTTTCATTATGTTAAATGTAGTATCCATTAACAGCCAAGTGTTAGAAGATTTATTACCATCCTGCGAATTCATAGAATAAAGATATTTTTATATATGACGACACTAAATCATAATACAATATCAGCGGCGATTTTGATTGAGGTGGTAACGAGAAAAGTTGCGCTTTTACGAGTAAATACGTTTTAGGGTTTAACAGCTGATAAATAGAGTTTTAGCAAGGGGGTGTTATGAGCGTTACCATATTCCGGCGAATAGGTGGAAGAGTTGTTCCCCTAATCGTTGACGAAGAGCGGGTATCTGAATACAGCATCTCTCAGCATCAACATATCCCAAGGCATTCGATTAAGAAAGATCGATTCGATACTATAAGTTCTTTTACCATACCGAATGCTACCTGCCAAAAGTGTGGGGAAGAGGTTTTTTATTACGAAAATTCAAGAGGTTCTCGCGTCCTTTTTGACGCCCTTGGCCCTCCTTGGCCAATTCATCCATGTTATAGCAGCAATCTCGCTGTGAACGATAAGAAAGCAGTGCCAATTTCAGCAGGATGGGAACCGGTACTTATCGATAAATGTGTGAAAACAAGTAGCGGTGGAATTCGAGTTCAAGGCTACTTGAATGGGATAAAAATAAGGTTTTCTTTTGAAGAATGTATTTTCATAAAAATGAATTTAAGTTTAGAGGATTGCTATAATCTGATAGTTTTTGCAGAAGAAAAAAAAGAAAATACAGCTCACAACAGGAAGAAGGATTTGGGATAGTTATTATGAAGTTATATCTGTGATGGATGTTTCAGTTTCAAAACCACCTAAAGGAATAAAAATCATGCACGTATTATAGTAAGGGGAAAAGAAAATACAGATGCAGAGGTCATTTAAAACGGCAACCCCGTCATACTGTATTCACTTGAGCCTGCTAGTTACCGTAAATACTTCCTTAATGAAAGTACTTTGATAATAAAAAGTTATGTTACTGAATCTGGAGAGAGGATTGATAGTGCGCGGTCTACATCAAGTGGCACGTTTATTCTTCTAAGTAAGATATCAAAAAGCATTCAATATCTAAATAATTGTCTGGGCGAGAATGGTAACAATGAATCGCAAACTAAACTGGGCATTAATGAAATTGATGAGTTGTCAATATCGATATCACATTTGGCAATATTAAAAGAGCTAGATGCAGTGAGCTCAATACTAATTTCAACGCTTATTAAAAACACTTTTCATATTCATTACGTGATTACTGATGCCCAATATATCCAAAATTTCTTTTATTTAAAAAATAGGAAATCAAGCGCCTTATTTAATAATAATCACACAGTCATAAAAAGAGGAGAGGAGGTGTTTCTTATGATATCCGAGCAGGAATCTATAGCAAGCCTGTTATTTCCTGTTTTGTTTGTCGACAAAATAAAAGCGATGGAGATGATCAGGTTAACGCCGGAATATCTTTCATCAGTACATAATAGGTCGAGTTGGAGCAAGAAAAAATCAATTGCAAAGAGGGTTCATGAAGAAAGCGCAACTACAGTCAGGATAAAAAAGAAGAAAAAAATATCCACCGAGGAAAAAATAGCATGCTATGGCCGCCAAGTTTGGCCTTGTTATTACCTTTCCTTTCCATTTGTTTATGAAACCTCCTTGGCAACATTTTCAAAGCGAAATTTTAGGATAATTAATAAAATGCTGCATCCAATATCTACTTGATATATTAGTGTTTTAACTTAAGCCCTCTCTGGTCTTGACATAGCGCATTATCCATCTTGTAGATATTTATTTGCATTAGGTTATTTTTTATAATTCTAACCGCTCATCAGCATCCGGCCACTACTTAAATTTTTAAAAAGAAAAATTTATTATAAGAGTTATACAAAGTCAGGATCGAGTGCGGGATCTCTGCAGCCGATGGATACTGCCCGGCTTGACTGTTTTGTACAAAAAACGGGCGGTGCTACGTGAATTCTGGCGGACTCACCCCCTGCTTTTTCTCAGAATTCACGTAACGCTGCCGGGCCCAGTTTGGACGATAACTGAGCATAAAATGGCTGATATTGTCGGGTTTGGCTATATGCATTCTCCGGTGGGATGGTGAAAGATGATATGGCCGAAAAAAAACCACCGCCTTTATGCGCTCTTGCGATACGTTTTCACTTAATACCTGGCGGCAGCTGCGGAGGGTCTGTTAGTGTTGCTCGCTGGAAAACCGGCAGTCTTTCCTGCGCACAACGCCGAAGAATGTGCGGCACTACTCGCTTCATCTGCAGGCTCCCGGCCGGGCCGTGTCCACTTAATCCACCCATGCGGTACTTATTTATATGTTACACTGTAACGCCAGGCTGGTGCCGATTTCTGTCTTCTCCGACATGGTATACGTCTGTAAGAAGATTAACCGTGCGGCGTTTGGCCATATCGTTCTGGTTGTGGACCGGACTAAAACATCCTGTAGTCGGGCGGTCTGGTTAAAGCGCCCAGCGCAAAGCCGTCTCTCCGACTGACCGAACGGATAGCCGCCGCGGGTCTGGCCGGCAAACCTGACGCCATGCTGTTTTGTTCGGTTCACCGTTTAAACAGGATCACCGCCGTACCGGGCGTTTGCCGTATTCCCTTCTGGCCCAAAGCCTTCTGCTAAGATATGGGAAGTTACCGCTCACCTCATCACCGCATTAGGAAATTAAAGATCTGACTTCTTACCAGCCTGGTAATTTGTCCTGCATCATAAGATGGGACAGTTCATTAATGCTTAAAGCTTTCTCAAAAGCCTGGCAGGATTGCCTGCATACACGCCTTTTACCAGCACAGGCTTTATAACCATGCTGCCTGCACCTATCACCATTTCCGTTGTTAAAAGTGTTGCTCTACTACCCACTGCTACCGCGTACTTAATACGATATGTACCCAGATTTCTGCAGAAGCATCAGGGCCGCCACTTTTGAAAAGGCCGTTCGCAAAGATTACCTCATCCCGGCCATTATCTGACCGGGCGATAAGAATGGTTTATGCCGGATAAGTTATCTGTTCCGGTTGGCGCTGCATAATGATATTACCGTGGCGAATTGAGGTCAGCACTTTTGCCTGACCGCACACTGCTTCGTAGTCGTTTTCCGCATCGAGAATAAGCAGGTTAGCCGGTCTGCCTTCGGCAATACCATAACTGTCGCCCAGGCATAGCGTTCTGGCACTATTATCGGTAATAAAATCGAGGCAACGTTGCAAATCTTCATATCCCAACATATGGCAAATATGAAGTCCAGCATCGAGGACGCGCAGAATATTCCCGTTCCCCAGCGGGTACCACGGGTCTTTGATCGAGTCCTGAGCAAAGCAGACATTTATTCCGGCCCGGTCGAGCTCTGCCACCCGTGTGACACCGCGCCGTTTTGGCCAGCTATCGAAACGCCCTTGCAAGTGAATACTCTCTGTCGGGCAGGAAATAAAGTTAATCCCTGAGTTTTTCAGCAAGCGGAAAAGCTTAGAGCAGTAGGCATTGTCGTATGAGCCCATAGCACATGTGTGGCTGGCCGTAACTTTGGCGCCCATTCCTCGTACACGGGCCTCTTCTGCCAGCATCTCTAAAAAACGGGATTGCGGATCATCAGTCTCGTCGCAGTGAACGTCTACAAGGCGACCATAGCGTTCAGCAAGATCCATCAGAAAAGTGATTGAGTTCGCGCCCTGGTCCCGGGTATTTTCATAATGGGGAATCCCTCCCACGACGTCTGCTCCCATTTCCACCGCTCGGATCATGAGTTCGCGTCCGTTCGGGAAAGACTCAATACCTTCTTGTGGAAAAGCAACAACTTGTAGATCAAGAATGTTCGCGACTTCCGATTTCACCGCCAGCATGGCTTCCAAGGCGGCAAGCGAAGGTTCGGTGACATCAACATGTGTACGTACATGTTGGATACCGTTATCGCGCAGCATAGCGATTGTCGCCAACGTTCGTTGGCGGGTATCCTCTGCGGTCACGGTTTCTTTGCGCTGGCTCCAACGGGCAATTCCTTCGAACAAGGTACCGCTCATATTCCATTCCGGTTCGCCGACTGTCATTGCATAGTCCAGATGAATATGTGGTTCAACAAAGGGAGGAATAATTAGCTTATGTTGCGCATCAATATCGTCCACCGTCATGTCTGGCGATGTGGTCTGGCGGATAATGGTTTTGATTACGCCTTTCTCCAGTTCGATTGAATATGACCCTTCCTGATGACGTAAGCGTGCGTTGATAATTTTCATAACTTTTTCCATAGATAGTTTTGTGACATGCGCCAAATCACAAGCGCGACAGAGGCGTTCAGTTGAAAATGGGGATGACTGACCTGGTAGCCGGTCAGTTTTTCTATACGTTGCATACGCTGATGTAAGGTATTGCGGTGTATTCCCAGTCGTTCAGCCGCTTTCACTACGTTACCGCTTTCCTGTAACAGGATTTCCAGCGTCTCCATTAATAAATACGGTGCTTTCCGGTCAAGCTCTGTCAGGCAGCCAAGGGTGTCATGCATAAAATCCGTAAGTAGTGTCGGATCGCCGACAGCGGAAAGAAGCTTGATAAAACCCAGTTGCTGGTAATCGCTGATACGCTGCGTAGGGCGCAGGCTGTCCGTCAGATCCAGTGCCTGCCGGGCCTGGGTGAGTGCTTTGGCATAACCCTGCAATTGCCGCACGGGAGCAGAGAGGCCGCACAGTAATGACAACGTACTGTTAGCTTCTGCCAAAGATTGCAGCCAGTGCTGAAGCCATTTTTTCTGAATGTAAAAATCACCATCGTTATCGGGCAGCAGAAATATAAACATATTGTTGCGCTCAATAAGCGGATACGGATTTTCTTGTTGGTTAAGCTGCTTTTGTAACTGTTGTCGAATGGTTCGCCGAGTTTGCTGTAACCAGGCTTCTGCTTGTTCTGCAGGAAACTGGCGGAACAGCTGTTGTATTCCTTCGAGGCGTAAGACTGCCACCCTGAGTGGTTTTGTAAGATCCAATTGCTGGTGCAAAGCGCGCTGCTGGATAATATGAAGGTCGGGATAGTCGCCGGTCAGAAGTTGCAGCATGATATCGCGACGTGACTGGAGCGTGTTTTCACTGCTAACCAGCGCAGTGCCGATCCGCTCCGTCACGATCACCATTTTCAGTAAATAGGGCTGCTCAATCAGCGGAATGCCGAGTTCATCCGCTAGTGTAATAACGCGCGCGGGGATCTCGTTGATATAGGCACCCCCGGTAAGGATAACCAACCCGGCAATAGCGCGCTGTTTTCCTTCCAACAGCAAATTAACCAGATTGTCTTCATCTCGCGGATAATTAACGCCGGTTATGAACACCAGTTCTCCACCCATAATCCATTCGGAAATCGTTTCATTTTCAGCCAGGTAGTACCAGCGAACCGGCAGATGCAATCCTTGTTTCCCCGCACGCAACTGAAGAGCAGAAAGCTCCTTGAGAGCAAGAATTTCGTTTACCGTCATGCTCATTCCTGTTGCTCCGCGACAGCACCGACCACTCCCCGACGTTTGCTGAGGGTAGTTAGCGCAATATAGGCTGCAGCCGATACAGTAATTCCTATCAATGGCGCCACCCATGATGAGAAATACGCCACTACTGCTCCTGCGGCATAAGCGCAAAGTCCCGACCAGTTAAAACGTGGTAACCGGACGGAGTGAATGAGTGGATAACGACCGTGGCGATGGAACCAGTAATCAGCAAGGATAACGCCGCCAATCGGTGGAATGATGCTGCCAAGCAGAACGAGAAAAGGAATCAATATTTCATACATTCCGCCAACAGCCAGCAGAATACCTACTGCAGCAGCAGCCACCGTCAGGGTACGACGGCGCTCGCTACGAAACAGATGACAGGCGGCGGCAGATACGTTGTAAATCGTTGGTCCCTGAATAGTTAACAGGTTAAGACACAGCATAATAACGGCAGCGACAGAGAGTCCCTGAAGCACTAAAATGTCAACGATATCAGCCTGTTGATAGACAATTGCACACCATGCCCCGGCAATGATCATCAGGCCATTGCCCAGCAGGAAGCTCATCATGCTTGAAATAATTGCCGTACGGCTGGAATTAGCCAGTCGGGTCCAATTAGTCACTTGGGTCGCACCACTGGCAAATGTTCCAAAAACCATCGTAATGGCCGCGGACCAACTCATAGTTTCTGTTGGTTCGATTTTCTTCATTGCCTGCCAGCCGCCAGCATGATGAGTTGCAATAAGCATCGCCACTATCAACAAAACAAACATTAGCGGGACTGAAATACGGGAAAGAGCGTCCAGGCCTTTGTAGCCAACCAGGGCGGTAATACAAAAAAGGACACCAAACAGCACCATCAGGGGCATGATGAGCGTGGAGGGTAAATCCATAATTTTCACTAAAGATATAGCAACCGTTGCTGTACCCCATGCATACCATCCCAGTTCGGCGAAACCGAGAATAAAGTCAGCCAGTTTGCTGCCAACCTCCCCAAAGCAGAACCGTCCCATCAGGACTGTATTAAGCCCACTGCGCGCTGCTATCCAGCCCAGCGATGCGGCGTACAGAGCCAGCAGAAAATTACCTGTCACTGCAATCCACAACATATTGTGGATAGAAAAAGAGAGGCCTAATTCGCCACCAGCGAACATCGTGCCGGTAAAAAACGTAAAACTAAATAACACCATCGATATGGAAAAAATGCCTTTACGTCCCGAGGCCGGAGCTTCAGTGAGGGGGAAATCATTGTCTTTTGACATTATGAAACCTCTAATATAGTGATGCAGATAGGATCAGTATCCTCATAGCAAGAGGTATGCCAAAAAAACACAGGCAAGCCTTACAGAGTAAAGTGTGCAATATGCACAAAAAGAAGAGGGAATTAACGATATTTGGAAGGTTTCAGTGCATGGTGCAAATGACTGCACCAGAAAAGTGCCAAAAAAATAACGGTTCATACTTTTACACGGC
>MIEI01000117.1 GCA_002095305.1 Pantoea brenneri | reverse complement strand
CGCTGGCTGGCGCTGCCGTTACGGCTGGCGCGCTGGCTGGCGGTTGATTGCTTTCCAGTACGCCGCTGGCTAACGGCTGGGGTGCGCCGAGAAAACCACTGCTCTGGACCGGTGCGCCCATGTTGTCACTGCTCTGCAAAGTGCTGTTGCTGATCGCCTCAACATTTTGTTGTGGTACCGGCTGAGAAGCGGCTGCGCTGCCGCCGCTCATCACCGAGCCGCCGCTGAGATCCGGGCGAGCCGGCAGCGAATAACTCTGTTTCGCCACTACTGTCCCGATGGTGCCGGGACCTGAGAGCGTACCATCCGGCGCGACCTTAATGTAATCGACGCGAACCCGTGAATTGTTGGAAATGTTCAGGCGATCGCCGGCGGCGCGCGACAGGTCGATGATGCGGCCAGGCGTATACGGGCCACGATCGTTAACCCGCACCACAATCTGGCGGCCATTGGCGATATTGGTCACGCGCACGTAACTCGGCAGCGGCAGAGTAGGGTGCGCGGCGGTCAGGGCGTCAGGATCGTAAGCTTCGCCGGTGGCGGTGCGGTTGCCCTGCGCTTCTTCGCCGTACCAGGTGGCGAGGCCGACTTCGCTGTAGTTCGACGGATCTTTAATGATGCGATAATTTTTGCCGTTGACGCTGTAATCCTGGCTGGTGCCGGGATTGATCGGCTCATAGCGTGGCTCAACGCCGGGTATTTCTACCACCGGACCATTATAGGCCGGTTGCGGCGGCGCGGTATTTTGGGGTTCGGGCGTGGTACAGGCCGCCAGAACCAGTGATGCCAGTGCAACGCCAAGCCATTCCTTACGCATCTGCTGCCTCTTAAACACTTTTAGATAACATTTTTCGGTGAGTATGGATCGACATCACAATGCCAAATCCCGCCATGAGCACGATAAGCGCGGAGCCGCCATAACTGACCAGCGGCAACGGCACGCCAACTACCGGTAAGATACCACTAACCATGCCAATGTTAACGAAAACATAAACGAATAAAATCAGCATTAAACCGCCCGCCATTACCCGGCCAAACGTGGTCTGGGCGCGGGCTGCCACAATCAATCCCCGCATGATCAGCAGCAGATAAAGCGCCAGCAGCACCAGTACCCCAACCAGTCCTAACTCCTCCGCCAGTACCGCGAAGATAAAGTCAGTGTGGCGTTCCGGCAAAAACTCCAGCTGTGACTGGGTGCCCTGCAGCCAGCCTTTGCCGCGTAGTCCGCCAGATCCGATGGCAATTTTTGACTGAATGATGTGGTAACCGGCACCCAGTGGATCGCTTTCCGGATCGAGCAGCATCATCACGCGGTCACGCTGATAGTCGTGCATCAGGAAGAACCACAGAATCGGGATAAACGCCGCCACCAGCAGCACCGCAACGCCAATCAGCTTCCAGCTCATACCGGACAGGAACAGCACAAACAGTCCGGAGGCGGCAATCAGAATCGAGGTACCGAGATCGGGCTGAGCCGCCACCAGCAGGGTGGGCACAAAAATCAGGATCAGTGCGATGCCGGTATTTTTCAGCGTCGGCGGACAGACATCGCGGTTGATAAAGCGTGCCACCATCAGCGGCACGGCAATTTTTGCGATCTCCGACGGCTGAAAGCGGACGATACCGAGGTCAAGCCAGCGCTGAGCACCTTTACTGATCTGCCCAAACGCATCTACCGCAATCAGCAGAATGACGCAGATGATATAGAGATAGGGCGCCCAGCTTCGTAGACGCGCGGCGGCACCTGCGCCAGCACAATCATGATCACCAGGCCCATGGCGATCTGGCCGATTTTACGCTCCATCATGCCCGGGTCCTGGCCACTGGCGCTCCAGATCACCACGGCGCTGTAAATCAGCAGGCCGAGAATCACCAGCATAAACAGCGGATCGATATGGATGCGCATCCAGATCGATCGTTTCTGCGGACTATCGTTCATCGACATGTTTATTCACCTTCGTAGCCGGGCGGCACAGGGGCTGCGTCCGGCAGAACTGTATTGTTATCACCTAACATGATGTGATCCAGAATCTGGCGCATGACGGTACCGACAGCCGGTCCGGCGCCACCGTTTTCCAGGATAATGGTCACCGCGACCCGAGGTTTGTCATAAGGGGCAAACGCGGTCATCAGCTTATGGTCGCGTAATCGTTCGGCAATTTTATGCGCGTTATAGGTTTCATTCTCTTTCAGGCCAAACACCTGAGCCGTCCCTGATTTGGCGGCGATTTTATAAGGCGCGTCAGCAAAGCTCTTGTGCGCGGTTCCGTTAGGGCGATTTGCCACGCCATACATTCCGTCTTTGGCAATTTCCCAGTAGCCGGAATGGATGTCGCCAATCGGTGCCGCAGGCGGCTGGCGATAGGGCACCAGAGTGCGCCCTTCGCGGGTGGCGCGCAGCATATGCGGTACCCGGATGACGCCATCGTTAATCAGGATCATCATCGCTTTGTTCATCTGCAGCGGCGTCGCGGTCCAGTAACCCTGGCCGATGCCCACCGGGATGGTGTCGCCCTGATACCACGGCTTTTTAAAGCGTCTGAGCTTCCAGTCACGGGTCGGCATGTTGCCCGCGCTCTCCTGTGGCAGATCGATGCCGGTGCGGCTGCCGTAACCAAACTTGTTCATCCACTCCGACAATCGGTCAATGCCCATGTCATAGGCGACCTGGTAGAAGAAGGTATCGGCGGACTCTTCCAGCGCTTTGGTGACGTTCAGGCGGCCGTGGCCCCATTTTTTCCAGTCGCGAAAGCGCTTCTCAGAGCCGGGCAGCTGCCACCAGCCTGGATCGAACAGGCTGGTATTGCGGTTGATCACGCCGGCACTCAGGGCTGAGACCGCGACGTACGGTTTGACCGTTGAGGCCGGTGGATAAGCGGCCTGGATGGCGCGATTATACAGCGGACGGTTTTCATCGTTGAGCAGGCCGCGATAATCCTTACTGGAGATACCGTCGACAAACAGATTCGGGTCGTAGCTCGGCGTTGAAACCATCGCCAGAATTTCGCCGGTACGCGGATCGCTGACCACCACCGCGGCGCGACTGCCGGTCAGCAGCGTTTCGATATACTGTTGCAGCTTAAGATCGATGGTCAGATAGATATCACGGCCAGCCTGCGGTGACTCTTCATGCAGCTGACGGATCACCCGGCCGCGGTTGTTCACTTCAACCTCTTCAAAGCCGGTTTTGCCATGCAGCAGATCTTCGTAATAGGCTTCAATGCCGAGCTTACCAATATCGTGGGTCGCGGCGTAGTTAGGCCATTTTCCCTCTTTATCGAGGCGAGCAACGTCACGATCGTTAATTTTGGACACGTAACCGACCACGTGCGTCAGGGTCTGACCAAACGGATAGTAACGGCGCTGATACCCTTTGACTTCCACGCCGGGGAAGCGGTACTGATTCACCGCAAAGCGCGCGACCTGCACCTCATTCAGGCCGGTTTTTACCGGAATAGAGGTAAAGCGGCGCGAGCGTTTACGCTCTTTTTGAAAGTTTTCGAGGTCGTCGTCGGTCAGTTCGAGAATCGGACGCAGGTTATCCAGCGTCTGTTGCAGATTATCGACTTTCTCCGGCACCAGTTCGGCCTGATAGATGGTGCGGTTGAGGGCCAGCGGCGTGCCGGTGCGGTCATAGATGATGCCCCGGCTGGGCGCGACCGGAACCAGCTTAATGCGGTTTTCGTTTGAGCGGGTGCTGTAATCGTCGAAGCGTAAAATTTGCAGGTGGTAAAGGTTAACCACCAGCACCGAGGAGAGCAGTAAGATACCGACGAAAGCGATAAACGCCCGACGGACAAAGAGTTTTTGTTCGGCGCTGTAATCGCGAAAGGCGTTGCTTTGTAATTTCATCCGCTACTTGTCATGTCTGATGTGGGCTGATCGGTCATTCACGATGATAAGGATGATTTGTCGTTATGCTCCATGCACGATACAGGCTTTCGGCCACCAGCACGCGCACCAGCGGATGGGGCAACGTCAATGCTGACAGTGACCAGCTCTGTTCTGCCGCCGCTTTACAGGCCGGCGCCAGCCCTTCAGGACCGCCAATCAACAGGCTGACATCGCGACCATCCAGCTTCCAGCGCTCAAGCTGCTGCGCCAGCTGTGGGGTTTCCCACGGATGGCCGGGAATATCCAGCGTGACGATGCGATTGCCTTTGCCGACCGCCGCTAACATCGCCTCACCCTCTTTTTCAAGGATGCGTTTGATATCAGCATTTTTGCCGCGTTTACCCGCGGTCACTTCGGTCAGCTCCAGCGGCATATCTTTCGGGAAGCGGCGCAGATATTCCATGAAACCGGTCTGCACCCAGTCAGGCATTTTGGTGCCGACGGCAACAAGTTGCAGTTTCACCGATTAGCCCCAGAGTTTTTCCAGCTCGTACAGCTGGCGACTCTCTTCCTGCATCACATGCACGATGACATCACCGAGATCGACAACCACCCAATCTGCTGCGCTCTTGCCTTCAATGCCTAACGGCATCAGGCCGGCCGCACGGGACTCCTGCTCAACGTGCTCGGCGATCGAGGTGACGTGACGCGTGGAGGTGCCGGTGCAGATGATCATGAAATCGGTGATGCTGGATTTGCCCTGAACGTCGATGGTGACAATGTCCTGGCCTTTGAGATCATCAATCTTATCAATAACGAACTCTTGGAGTGCTTTACCTTGCAAAAGGTTCCCCTCTAAAACTGGTGGTGACGAGCCGGCTGTAAGCCCGGATTATGCAGCCAAAAAATTAAGCGGCGCAGTATAGCATGCCCGGATCAGTCGCGATATAAGCCTGCGCGGTCGATATAATCGATAACCGCAGCGGGCAACAGGGCGTCGCAGGACTGGTTGTGATGGCGACGGCGACGGATCTCGGTAGCGGAGATGTCATACAGCGGCGTTTCTGCCAGCCAGATATGGCCAGCAGGCTGAAGATGAAGCTGTTTTACGTCATGCGCAAGATGCTGATCGAGCCAGCGCTGCATTTCGGGCGACGACATCCGGGTCGGATAGCCCGGCCGCTGACACACCAGCAGGTGGCAGAGTGACAGCAGATCCTGCCAGCGATGCCACTTTGGCAGGTTCAGCAGCGAATCCTGACCGATGATGAAGCCCAGCGGTTGCTGAGCGCCGCGTTCGGCACGCAGATTTTCCAGCGTGGTCACGGTCCAGGAAGGCGTGTCGCGTTCCAGTTCACGGGTATCAATGTCAAACAGCGGCAATCCGGCGATGGCGCAGCGCAGCATCGCAACCCGCTGGGTCGCGCTGGCTTCCGGCTGAGGACGGTGCGGCGGCACATTGTTCGGCAGCAGGGTGACTTTTTGCAGCCCGGTCTGCTGCGCCAGCGCTTCAACCGGACGCAGATGCCCGAAATGGATCGGATCGAAAGTGCCGCCAAACAGCGCGTGTAACTCAGACATGAGCGAAACTCGCGGGAAACGCGCGGCTGCTGAGCAGCAGCGTCAGGGTTTGCAACTGCGGCCATACCGGCTGGCCATAATCCTGCTTCAGGGTGATCTCAATCTGGCTCAGCAGATGGATTGCCCGCTGCAAACGCGCCGCATCCAGCCGTTGTAACGCATCGGTAAACAGGGCGCGACGGTTCTGCCAGATGCGCTGTTGATCCATCAGATTACGCAGCGGCTGTTGCGCCTGGTGACGTTGCAGATGCAGCAGCGTCAGCAGATCGCGTTGCAGGGTACGCAGCAGGATCACCACTTCGCTCTCTTCCCGCTCCAGCTGATGCAGGATATGCAGAGCGCGGCGACTTTTGCCCGCCAGCACCGCGTCGACCCAGTGGAAAGGGGTGAAGTGCGCCGCATCGCTGACCGCTTCTTCAACCCGCGGCAGCGTCAGTTTGCCGTCGGGCCACTGCAGCGACAGTCGCTCCAGCGCCTGCGCCAGCGCCAGCAGGTTGCCCTCATAGCAGTAGCACAATAGCTGCACCGCCGCGTCATCAACCGCCAGCTTCAGCGCTTTGGCGCGGTTCGCTACCCAGCGCGGCAGCTGCGCCTGCTCTGGAGTCTGACAGGGCACTAATACGGCGGAGGCCGAAAGCGCTTTAAACCAGGCGCTGTTTTCCTGCGCTTTGGTCAGCTTCGGCATCCGGCAAATCAGCAGAATATCCGCATGCAGCAGTTGCGACAGCTTAACCAGCTGCTCAGCCATCGCGGCATTCGGACCATTGTCGGGGAAGTGCAGGGTGAGCGTCTGACGCTGGGCAAACAGGCTCAGCGACTGACAGCTGACAAACAGGCTTTCCCAGTCGGTCTGGGCATCGAGGGTGACGCTGAAGTGTTCTTCGAATCCCTGAGTTGTCGCTGCCGCGCGGAGCGCGTCTGCGCTCTCCTGCAGCAGCAGGGGTTCGTTACCGGCCAACAAATAACAGGCGCGCAGCCCCTCACGGAGCTGCGCGCTGAGTTGCTCAGGATAAATCCTGATCATTGCAGACTGGTGGCAGAGGAAGAAGGGACTTCCTCTGAGTCCTGACCCGGCACCGGAATCGCTGACTGGCGCAGGGTATCTTTATTGTTGAGCTGTGCCGCATGGACCGTCAGCAGTTTACGCACCAGCTGCTCGGCAGCACGCTGGCGCATCTCCTGCACAATCATGTCCTGCTCAGCATCTTTCGCCAGCGCCGCATTCGGGTTATCGAAGAACGAACGATAAACCGTGGTGCTGATCGGATAGATGCCTTTGCCCGGCAGCAGCACCTGGGCGGTCAGGGTCATTACCAGCTGGTACTCAGCGGTTCCGCCATTGATAAAGACCGATGCGGTATCGCGGCCCTGCGCTTCGCTACCCAGACGCAGCGTCGGGATATCGGTGCGGTTCTGCTTGCTGTCCTCAACAATACGCACATTGTTGATACGCAGCTGCTGCCGCACGGTACGCGCCAGTGGACCGTAAGGATCGCCGGTTGAAACAATCAGGGTTTTCAGTTCACTCGGCACCTGAGTGGTGCCGCGCGGATGAAAACCACAGCCAGCGGTGATCACCACCGCCAGCATGACAAACAGCCTGATAATCGGATGTCGCACAGTTCCTCCTGAACTTAACCTACGACCAGGTTAAGCAGTTTGCCCGGTACATAAATGACTTTACGAATCGTCACGCCGTCCAGGTACTTCGCCACCAGATGCTCCTGGGCGGCGCGTGCCTGAACCTGTTCCTGCGTGGCATCGGCCGGTACGGTAATTTTACCGCGTACTTTACCGTTTACCTGCACCACCACCAGCAGTGAATCTTCCACCATTGCGGCTTCATCAGCAACCGGCCAGCTGGCTTCATCAATCGTCCCTTCGCCGCCCAGCGTCTGCCACAAAACATAGCTGGCATGCGGAGTGAACGGATAGAGCAGACGGACAATCGCCAGCAGCGCTTCCTGCATCAGCGCGCGATCCTGCTCGCTCTCCTGCGGCGCACGTGCCAGCTTGTTCATCAGTTCCATAATTGCGGCGATGGCGGTGTTGAAGGTCTGACGACGGCCAATGTCATCCGCCACTTTGGCGATGGTTTTGTGCAGATCGCGACGCAGTGACTTCTGCTCATCATTAAGGCTGGCGACATCAAGCGCTACGGTTGTGCCTTTCTGGGTGTGGTCGAAGACCAGCTTCCAGACGCGTTTCAGGAAGCGGTTAGCGCCTTCCACGCCCGATTCCTGCCACTCCAGCGTCATATCGGCCGGGGAAGCAAACATCATGAACAGACGCACGGTATCCGCGCCGTAACGCTCGACCATCAGCTGAGGATCGATGCCGTTGTTCTTCGACTTCGACATTTTGCTCATGCCAGCGTAGATCACTTCGCGGCCCTGGGTGTCAACCGCCTTGACGATGCGGCCTTTCTCATCGCGTTCCACGTTCACGTCGACCGGCGATACCCAGTTACGCTCACCGTTAGCACCGAGGTAATAGAAGGCGTCTGCCAGTACCATCCCCTGACACAGCAAGCGCTTAGCCGGTTCATTGGAGTTAACCAGACCGGCATCACGCAGCAGCTTGTGGAAGAAGCGGAAATACATCAGGTGCATGATGGCGTGTTCAATGCCGCCCACATACTGATCGACCGGCAGCCAGTAGTTCGCCGCCGCCGGATCCAGCATGCCTTCCTTGTAGCTGGCGCAGGTGTAGCGCGCGTAGTACCAGGAAGACTCCATAAAGGTGTCGAAGGTGTCGGTTTCACGCAGCGCTGGCTGACCGTTGACGGTAGTTTTTGCCCACTCCGGGTCGGCTTTAATCGGGCTGGTAATGCCGTCCATCACCACATCTTCCGGCAGGATCACCGGCAGCTGATCTTCTGGTGTTGGCATAACCGTGCCATCTTCCAGCGTGACCATCGGGATTGGCGCACCCCAGTAACGCTGACGTGAAACACCCCAGTCGCGCAGGCGGTAGTTCACTTTACGCACACCCACGCCTTTGGCGGCCAGCGCGTCAGCAATCGCATTGAAGCCTGCGGCGTGATCCAGACCGTTAAACTCACCTGAGTTAAACAGCGCGCCTTTCTCGGTCATCGCCGCGGCGCTGACGTCTGGCTCGCTGCCGTCAAGGTTCAGCACCACCGGCTTAATCGGCAGATCGTATTTGGTGGCAAATTCCCAGTCACGCTGATCGTGTGCCGGAACCGCCATCACCGCACCGGTGCCATATTCCATCAGCACGAAGTTAGCGACCCACACCGGGATTGGCTCGCCGGTCAGCGGATGGATAGCGGACAGGCCGGTGGCCATGCCTTTTTTCTCCATGGTCGCCATTTCCGCTTCGGCCACTTTGGTGTTGCGGCATTCAGCGATAAAGTCAGCCAGCGCCGGATTATTCACCGACGCCTGAGTGGCCAGCGGATGACCAGCAGCGACCGCGACATAGGTCGCGCCGATAAAGGTGTCCGGACGGGTGGTGTAGACGGTAACTTTCTCTTCGCTGTCCGCGACGTCAAAAGTGATCTCAACCCCTTCAGAGCGGCCAATCCAGTTACGCTGCATGGTCTTGACCTGCTCAGGCCACTCTTCCAGCGTATCGAGATCGTTCAGTAACTCTTCCGCGTAATCGGTGATTTTAATGAACCACTGCGGGATCTCTTTGCGTTCAACTTTGGTATCGCAGCGCCAGCAGCAGCCGTCAATCACCTGCTCGTTAGCCAGTACTGTCTGATCGTTCGGGCACCAGTTAACCGCTGAGGTTTTCTTATACACCAGACCTTTTTCATACAGTTTGGTGAAGAACCACTGTTCCCAGCGATAATATTCCGGCTGACAGGTCGCCAGTTCACGGCTCCAGTCATAACCAAAACCCAGCAGCTTAAGCTGGTTTTTCATGTAGGCGATGTTGTCGTAGGTCCAGGGCGCCGGTGCGGTATTGTTTTTGACCGCCGCGCCTTCCGCAGGCAGACCGAAAGCATCCCAGCCAATCGGCTGTAGCACGTTTTTGCCGAGCATACGCTGATAACGCGCGATTACGTCGCCGATGGTGTAGTTACGAACGTGGCCCATATGCAGGCGGCCAGAAGGATAGGGCAACATGGAGAGGCAATAGTATTTTTCTTTACCTTCCTGCTCAGTCACTTTAAACGTTTCGTTTTCATCCCAGTGCTGCTGCACGCGGGATTCAATCTCTTCCGGGCGGTATTGCTCTTGCATGGCTGCCTGTGGTCCTTAATGAATAACACTTTGCTGACGTTAAGATCCGCATAGCATACCCATAAGGCCGCGCATCAACAACATTTCCCACTTTCGCTGGCGCGATTTGTGTCGAAAGCGTCAAAGCCTTCACCCTTTTGTAATTCAACTGACAGACGACACGGCAAACACCACAAAGCGACTAAACTTAATCCAGCGATGACCTACATAAAGGAGAACAAAATGAATAAAGTGGCTCAGGAATATCGCGAGTCGTTAGCGGTGCTGACCGAGCGTCTGCGTCAGGGCGATCGGAATATTGATAGCCTGATTAGCGAGCGACGCAGCCAGCTGCTGGCACGTCCGGATCTGACGCCTGTTGAGGTCGATCAGGCGCTCAGCTCGGTGCGCCGCGATTTAGAAGAGTTTGCACGCAGCTATACCGATGTTGAAGAGCCGCTGGCCGATTCGCTGTTTATGCGCATCATCCGTGAAAGCGTCTGGAAAGAGCTGGCGGATATCACCGATAAAAGCCAGCTTGAGTGGCGTGAGGTGTTTCAGGATCTGCATCACCATGGCGTCTATCAGAGCGGCGAAGTGGTGGGGCTGGGTAATCTGGTGTGTGAGAAATGTCATTTCACCCGGGCGATCTACACGCCGGAAACGCTGTCACGCTGCCCGGAGTGTGGTCACGATCAGTTCCAGCGTCAGCCTTTCGAACCCTGAAAATCTGGCGGGCACCGGGCCTGATGCTGGGCAGTTAAGCGATGGGTGATAACGCAGTCTGGTGCCGCTCAGGGGCTGGCGGTCCTCGCGCCGCTGCGCGGTTCC